>NZ_PSWD01000001.1:0-520011 GCF_002931705.1 Rathayibacter sp. AY1C5 | reverse complement strand
ACGGCCCTCCCCCTGCTGCTCCCGGAGAGGCGGGGGCGGCCGTTCGCCGTTCTCGGGCGGGGGAGGCGGAGACGGGGCGGCTCGTGGTGCGGGCCGGGAGCAGGACCAGCCGGGCTGCGTGGGGGAACGGCTCGAGAGCGGAGGCGGGAGCGGGTCGGGGAGAGATCGACGATCAGGCGGGGCGGAGCACCTCCGACTGGGGGCCCGGCGGCGCGATCGGCCCGGGGTCCCGCTGCGGTCGCGCATCCCCGGAGGTGCATCGACGGGAGAACGCGGTGGCGACCTGCCGCTGCGAGCCGGGACGACGCGTTCGGTTCCGGTCCGAGGCGGCGGCGAGCGCACGGGGACCGCGGTGCACCCTCGGGGACAGCGGTGGACGGCTCCGAGCGAGCGCCCCCCTCGGCCTGAGCGGCCGCCGTCAGGATCAGAGGGAGCGGCGTCCCGCGATGACGCCGGAGACGACGGCGAGGACGCCGAAGACGATCGCGACGACCGGCTGGCCGAGGTCCAGCCACGCCAGCGCGGCGGCGCCCATCACGAGCAGCTCGATCAGCGAGCGGCCGTAGACGTCGATCGCGAGGACCGCGCGCGGCGAGAGGAAGAGCGCCCAGATCAGCGCGGCGACCACCGGAGCGCCGATGCCGAGGACGATGTTCCACGGGAGGTCCCACGACGCGAAGCCCCAGAGGGCGAAGGTCGCCAGCGCGACGAGCTCCAGGAGGAACCGGAGGATCGCGTTCGGGCCGATCCTGATGTCGGTGCCCGCGGTGTCCGCTCCTGCTCGATTCACGCCGACCATGCTAGCCGCCGGAGGTCAGCGGAAGATGATGGTGCGGGCCCCGTCGAGGAGCACCCGGTCCTCCGCGAACCACTTGACCGCCTGCGTGAGCGTACGGCTCTCCTCGTCCTGCCCGATCGCCACGAGCTGGGCGACCGAGTGCGAGTGGTCCACGCGCACCACGTTCTGCTCGATGATCGGCCCCTCGTCGAGGTCGCTGGTGACGAAGTGCGCGGTCGCCCCGATCAGCTTGACGCCGCGGGCGTGCGCCTGCTTGTAGGGGTTCGCGCCCTTGAAGCCCGGCAGGAACGAGTGGTGGATGTTGATAGCGCGGCCGGCCAGTCGCGCGCAGAGCTCGGGGGAGAGGATCTGCATGTAGCGCGCCAGGACCACGAGCTCGACGTCGTGCTCCTCGACGACCTCCAGCACGCGCTCCTCGAACCCGCGCTTCGACTCCGGCGAGACCACGGGTCGCGACTCGAAGGGCACGCCGTAGAACTCGGCGAGGTCGCGAAGGCTGCCGTGGTTGGACAGGATCATCGGGATGTCCACCGCGAGCTGCCCGGCGCGCTGGCGGAAGAGCAGGTCGTTGACGCAGTGCGCGGCGGTGGAGGCGAGGACGAGGGTGCGCAGCGGCCGGCCGACGACGTCGAGGCGCCAGGTCATCCCGTAGTGCTCCGTGATCGGCAGCAGGGCGGCGGCGAACTCCTCGCGGCTGATCGGCGACTCCACCTGCAGGCGCATGAAGAAGCGGCCGGTGTCGGCGCTCGAGAACTGCTGGCTCTCGGTGATGTTGCCGCGGGCCTGGACGACGGCACCGGACACGGCGTGCACGATGCCCGGCTGGTCGGGGCAGGCGAAGGTCAGGGTCCAGTGGTTTCCCGCGGGCCGGGCGCCGGACCACGCGGCGTCGCTGCCCGTCGGACGGGTGCTCGCGGGGGCGGGCCGGGGAGTCGCGGACGCGGCGGGTTCGGGCTGCATCCGCCCAGGATAACGGTGGGGCACGGGGCGGTCCGCGCGCCTCAGCCCGCGTCGACGGACACGACGGCGACGGGTCCCGTCCGCCCGTCCGGGGAGGAGTAGCGGACGCCGATCGTGTGCCTCCCGGGACCGACCTCCAGGGTCGCGGCGAGGACGGGGGCTCCGGGAGCGAGGGACCGCACCTGCCCGCCGTCGACCAGGAGGTCGAGGCCGTCCGCGTCGGGATCGGCGAGCACGAGCACGCCGACCGCGCCCCCGCTCGACGCGGCCCGGGCGAGGAGCACCGGAGCGCGCAGGTCGACCGCCTCGGGGGCGCTGACTCCTGCAGCGGTGCGCGCCAGCACCGTGGTCGTGCCCGCGGGGAGGGGGAGCGCCGGCGCGGTCCAGGAGCCGTCGGCGTCGGCGGTGGCGGAGCCCACGCGGTGTCCGTCGGAGGCGTCCTCGAGGAGCACCTCGGCGCCGGGCGCGGCGGTGCCCCGGGCATCGGGCAGCAGCCGGCCGTCGGTGTCGAGCGCGAGGGTCGGTGCGGCCGGAGCGGGAGGTGCGGCCGGAGCGGGGGTCGTGACCGGTGCGGGAGTCGAGACCGGAGCGGAGGTGCTCGGCGCCTCTGTAGGGACCGGCGCCGGAGTGCTCGGTACGTGCGTCGCTGCCGGAGCCGGAGTGTCCGGTGGGGGAGTCACGATCGGAACAGGAACCGGGACCGGAGTGCTGGGTGCGGGGGTCGGGACCGGAACGGAGGGCAGGGCCGGGCCGTTGCCGATCGGGCCCGGCGCGGAGCCCCCGGTCGTGGCCCCCGGCGGCCCGGAGGGGGCCGGAGCCTCGGTGACGGCAGGGGAGGGCGCCGGTGCGGGGCCGCCGGTCACGGCAGGGCGGGACGGGGCGGGCTCGGCGGCAGGAGTCGGGGAGGCGGTCGCCTCGATCCCTCTCGACGCCGGTGCGCCGACGGGATCGTGGGACGGCTCCTGTTGCGGCGGGCGTCCCGTCCTCCCGGGGGTCGCGCGCGTCGCTCCGGCATCGTCCGACGCGGCCCGTCCGGCCACGGCCGGCACCGTGCTCCTCGGAGCGGCGCCGGAACCCCTGGACCGCCCCGCCGGATCGCCGTCCGCTGCACTCGTCCGGTCCGCGGCCTCCGGGTCCGTCTCCGGTCGGTCGGCGCTCGCCGTCGCTCCTCCGCTCGACGCCGGCGCAGCCGCCTCGGCCGTTGCGCGCTCGTCCACCCGCGCGGAGGCGTCCTCCGCCGCCACGAGCGCGCCGCCCCCGTTCCCGGACAGCAGCACCACCGCGCCGACGACTCCCGCGACCGCGAGTGCCGCCGCAGCGGACGCGGCGACGACTACTCCTGTTCCGCTGCCCGCTCTCGACGCTCGGACCGCTCTCGACGCTCGAACCGCGCTCGACGCCCGGACCGCGCTCGGCAGCGGACCGGAGGCCGCGCCAGAGCCCCCGCCCGCCGCCCAGGCTGCCGCACCGCTCACGCCGGCCGAGAGCGGCAGCAGCACCGACGCGAGGCGGCGCGCAGTGCTCTCGGCCTCCGCCAGCGCCTCCCGGCAGGAGAGGCACCCGTCCAGGTGCCGGTCGATGCGGTGCCTGTCCCGGACGGGGGCTCGTCCTCGCGCGTACGTCCCCGCCCGCTCGAGCACCCACTCGCACTCGCCCGTCGCCGAGGCGTCCGCCACGTGCTCCCGGATCCACGCGGAGCGCAGCCCCTCCCGCGCCCGCACCCCGAGCGCTGCGACCGCGTTGGGCCGCAGGCCCATCAGCGGTGCGGCGGCGGCGGGGGACAGGCCCTCCACCTCCGTGTACCAGAGCACCTCCTGCCAGCGCGGCGGCAGCGCCCGGAACGCGCGCGCGCCCAGGTCGCGCTCGAGGGCGGCGAGGGCGTGCGCCTCGGGATCGGGGCCGGCAGAGGGGAGGGCGCGGTCGGCCTCGTCGAACGGCCGCTCGTGCCGGTCCCGCCGGGCCCAGGATCCCGCGACGTTGCGGACGGTGGTGAAGAAGTAGGGGCGGAAGGCGCCCTCGGGTCCGCCGCCGCGCTCGATCGCCCGCAGGACGCGGAGGAACGCCTCCGAGACCAGGTCGTCGGGGTCGGAGCTGCTCGCCCACGCCCGGGCCACGGTGCGCCCGGCCGAGGAGTGGCGGCGCCAGAGCTCGGAGACCGCGTCGGTGCGGCCCTCCCGGACCAGCGCGACGAGCTCCTCGTCGCTGCGGCCGTCGATGCGCTCGGAGCGGCGTCGAGGACCCACGGCGACGCCCTCCCTCCCGGTCCCGCGCCGGGACCGCCCGAGGGATCGTCGCACGATCGCGCGTGCCCGCCCCCGACTGGCGCGACTCCCGCGCCACCCGGCCCGCTTGCTAGAGTGAGCCCGCCGCGACTGGCGTTCGGATGGGTGACCATCAGGGAGCGGCACCTCCTCCGGGGCAGCGCCCCGGACACTTTTCCCGCCGCACGCCTGGGCTGGAACGGATACCGTAGATCGGGTCGCCCGAACGAGCCGTGTCGCGCCGCAGCGACCTGCCGGGCCCCTTCCGTTTCCCAGCCAAGGAGCGTCCGTGTCCTCTTCCCCCGCCAGCCCCGGCGTCGCCGCCTCGTTCGACCAGCCCGTGTCGGTGGTCGACCCCGAGATCGCCGCCGTGCTCCAGCAGGAGCTCGACCGCCAGCGCGGCTACCTCGAGATGATCGCGAGCGAGAACTTCGTGCCGCGCGCGATCCTCGAGTCGCAGGGCTCCGTCCTGACCAACAAGTACGCCGAGGGCTACCCCGGACGCCGCTACTACGGCGGCTGCGAGTACGTCGACATCGCCGAGCAGCTCGCGATCGACCGCGCCAAGGCCCTCTTCGGCGCCGAGTTCGCCAATGTCCAGCCGCACTCCGGAGCCTCCGCCAACGCCGCGGCGCTCGCCGCGCTCGTGCAGCCCGGAGACACCATCCTCGGCCTCGAGCTCGCGCACGGCGGCCACCTGACCCACGGCATGAAGCTGAACTTCTCGGGCAAGCTCTACAACGCGACCGCGTACGGCGTCGACCCGCAGACCTTCCGCATCGACATGGACGCGGTCCGCGAGAAGGCCCTCGAGGTCCGTCCGCAGGTGCTCATCGCCGGCTGGTCCGCCTACCCCCGTCAGCTCGACTTCGAGGCGTTCCGCGCCATCGCCGACGAGGTCGGCGCGAAGCTCTGGGTCGACATGGCCCACTTCGCAGGCCTCGTGGCGGCGGGGCTGCACCCGTCGCCGGTGCCCTACGCCGACGTCGTGACGACCACCGTCCACAAGACGCTGGCCGGCCCGCGCTCGGGGCTCATCCTCGCGAAGCAGGAGTACGCCAAGAAGCTGAACTCGGCCGTCTTCCCCGGCCAGCAGGGCGGCCCGCTCATGCACGTGATCGCCGCGAAGGCGACCGCGTTCAAGCTCGCCGGCGAGCCCGAGTTCGCCGACCGCCAGGCACGCACCATCCGCGGCGCGCAGATCCTCGCCGAGCGCCTCACGGCGGCCGACTCGAAGGCCGAGGGCATCGACGTCCTGACCGGCGGCACGGACGTCCACCTCGTCCTCGCCGACCTGCGCGACTCGCCGCTGGACGGCAAGCAGGCCGAGGACCGCCTCCACGAGGTCGGCATCACGGTCAACCGCAACGCCGTGCCGTTCGACCCCCGCCCGCCGATGGTCACCTCGGGCCTGCGCATCGGCACGCCGGCGCTCGCGACCCGCGGCTTCGGCGACACGGAGTTCACCGAGGTCGCCGACGTCATCGCCGAGGCGCTCAAGCCCTCGGCCGACCTCGAGGCGCTGCGCGGCCGTGTCGCCCGCCTCACCGACGACTTCCCGCTCTACCCCGGGCTGTAGTCGATCCGCTGCACCACCCGCGCGGCGGAGGCCGGGGCACCGTCCCCCTCCGCCGCGCAACGACCGAGGAGCCCGAGATGACGGCACAGGTACTCGACGGCGTCGCGACGGCGACGGCGGTCAAGACGGAGATCGCGGAGCGGGTCGCCGCTCTGCGCGAGCGGGGCGTCGTGCCCGGGCTCGGAACGCTGCTGGTGGGGGACGATCCCGCCTCCCGCTCGTACGTCGCGGGCAAGCACCGCGACTGCGCGGAGGTCGGGATCGAGTCGATCCGCGTGGACCTCCCCGCGACCGCGTCGGCGGACGACATCCGCGCCGCCATCCGGCAGCTCAACGACTCGGAGGCCGTGACCGGGTACATCATCCAGCTCCCGCTGCCGAAGGGCATCGACGAGAACGCGATGCTCGAGCTCATGGATCCGGACAAGGACGCCGACGGCCTGCACCCCACCAACCTCGGCCGCCTGGTTCTCGGCGTCGAGGGCGAGCTGGACAGCCCGCTGCCCTGCACGCCGAACGGGATCGTCGAGATGCTGCAGCGCCACGGCATCCCGACCTCGGGCCGGCATGTCGTCGTCGTGGGCCGCGGGCTCACCGTCGGCCGTCCGCTCGGGCTCCTGCTCACGCGGAAGGGCCTCGACGCCACCGTGACCCTCACCCACTCCCGCACGGCCGATCTCGCCGCGGAGGTGCGCCGCGCCGACATCGTGGTGGCCGCCGTGGGCGTGCCCGGGCTCATCCGCGCCGACTGGGTGAAGCCCGGCGCCGCCGTGCTCGACGTGGGCATCACGCGGGTCGAGAACCCGGAGACGGGCCGCGCGAAGCTGACCGGCGACGTCGCACCGGAGGCGGCGGAGGTCGCGGGCTGGCTGTCGCCCGTGCCCGGCGGAGTCGGCCCGATGACGCGCGCGATGCTCATCCACAACGTGGTGACGGCGGCCGAGCGCGCCCTGCGCTGACCGGTCCCGCGCCACAGGACCCGCGCCGGACCGCGCTCGGGGGCGACGTCCAGTCGCCTGCCGGTAGCGTGGCCCGGCGCTCTCGCGTCCCCCACCCCGTCGGACACGTCCTCGGAGCGCGCCCCGCCCCACGAGGAGAACCCATGCTCACCGTCACCGCCTACGCCGCCCCCTCCGCGACCGAGCCGCTCGTCCCCACCACCATCGAGCGCCGCGACGTCGGACCGCACGACGTGCTCATCGAGATCGCCTACTCCGGCATCTGCCACTCCGACATCCACACCGTCCGCGGCGACTGGGGACCGGTGGCGTACCCGCTGACCGTCGGCCACGAGATCGTCGGCGTCGTCGCCGAGGTCGGCTCCGAGGTCACCAAGCACTCCGTCGGCGACCGCGTCGGCGTCGGCTGCATGGTGAACTCCTGCCGCGAGTGCGAGAACTGCCTCGCGGGCGAGGAGCAGTACTGCCTGAAGGGCAACACCGGCACCTACGCCTCCGTCGACCGCGACGGCACCATCACCCAGGGCGGCTACTCCACGCACGTCGTCGTCGTCGAGGACTTCGTGCTCCGCGTGCCGGAGTCGATCCCCTACGAGGCCGCCGCTCCGCTGCTGTGCGCGGGCATCACGACCTACTCGCCGCTCTCGCACTGGGAGGCGGGCCCCGGCAAGCGCGTGGCCGTCGTCGGCCTCGGCGGGCTCGGCCACATGGCCGTCAAGTTCGCGCACGCGATGGGCGCCGAGGTCACCGTGCTCTCGCAGACCCTCAGCAAGAAGGAGGACGGCCTCCGCCTGGGCGCCGACCACTACTACGCGACGCGCGACGAGGCGACCTTCACCGATCTCGCGAACACCTTCGACCTGATCGTCAACACGGTCAGCGCGCCCCTCGACCTCGACGCCTACCTGGGGCTCCTGCGCCGCAACGGCACGATGGTGAACGTGGGCGCTCCGGCCGAGGCGCTGCCGCTGCACGTCTTCACGCTCTTCGGCGCCCGTCGCTCCTTCGCGGGCTCGGGCATCGGCGGCATCCGCGAGACCCAGGAGATGCTCGACTTCTGCGCCGAGAAGGGCATCGCGAGCGAGGTCGAGGTCGTCTCGGCGTCGCAGATCAACGAGGCCTACGAGCGCGTCCTCGCCTCGGACGTCCGCTACCGCTTCGTGATCGACGCCTCCACGTTCGAGAAGTGAGGGCGGCCGGGGCGCTAGCCTCGGCGGCATGAGCGAACGGAGCCACCCGGCCGTCGACCGCGTCCTCGCCGACCTCGACCGGCACGGCGTGCACCCGACCGTGCGCTGGCTCGATTCGGCCGCGTCGACGGCGGCACTGGCGGCCGAGGCGCTGGGCGTCGACGTCGGCCAGATCGCCAACTCGCTCGTGTTCCTGATCGACGGTGCGCCGCTGCTGGTCCTGACCAGCGGCGGCCACCGCGTCGACACCGCCTGGCTGGGCGTGCAGCTGGGCGGATCGATCACCCGGGCGCCGGCCGCGGAGGTGAAGTCCGCGACGGGCCAGACGATCGGCGGGATCGCGCCGGTGGGCCATCCCGCGCCGCTGCGCATCGTGGTCGACACGGCCCTCGCCGCCTACGACGTGGTCTGGGCTGCGGCCGGGCACGCGCACACCGTCTACCCGACGAGCTTCGCCGAGCTGGTTCGGGTCACCGGGGGAGAAGGGCGCGCCGTCGTTCCGCCGGATCCGGCGCCGTAGCGGCTGGACGAGGAACGCCCCCTGCGACGCGAGGTCGCAGGGGGCGTCGACGGAAGCAGAGGTCAGAGCACCCGACCCGCGCCGTCGGCGGCCGTGACCAGGAAGAGCTCCGGAGTCGTGAAGCCCTTCTCGGCGAAGGCGGCGAGGACCGCGGCGCGGACCTCCTCCTCCTTCTCCACCGGGGTGAGGGCGATCGCGGAGCCGCCGAAGCCGCCGCCGGTCATCCGGGCGCCGATCGCTCCGGCGCCGCGCGCCGCCTCGACGGCGGTGTCGAGCTCGGGCACCGAGATCTCGAAGTCGTCGCGGAGGGAGACGTGGCCGGCGTCGAGCAGATCGCCGATCGCCCGGGGACCGTGCTCGCGCAGGGTGCGGACGGTCTCGAGCACGCGGGCGTCCTCCGTCACGACGTGCTTCACGCGCCGGTAGGTGACGTCGTCGAGGAGCTCCTGGGCGCGCGGCAGGTCGTCGACCGTCAGCTCGCGGAGCGACGGCACGCCGAGGGTCGCGGCGCCGAGTTCGCAGGAGGCGCGCCGCTCGGCGTAGCCGCCGGTGGCGTGCGCGTGCTCGACGCGGGTGTCGACGACGAGCAGGACGAGCCCGGCCTCCTCGAAGCCGAGGGGGACGACCTCGGTGTCGAGGCTGCGGCAGTCCAGGAACACCGCGGCGTCGCGCTTCCCGAAGAGGGAGGCGGACTCGTCCATGATCCCGGTGGGGGCGCCGACCGCGACGTTCTCGGCGCGACGACCGACGCGGGCCATCGTCGCGCGGTCGAAACCGAGGTGCCAGAGCTCGTCGAGGGCGACGGCCATCGCGCACATCAGCGCCGCCGAGCTCGAGAGCCCCGCGCCGACCGGCACGTCGGAGTCGACGTACGCGTCGAAGCCCGAGCGGGAGCCCAGGTCGACGCCGTACTCGGTGAGCGCCCAGACCACGCCGAGCGGGTAGGCCGACCAGCCGGTGACGGCGCCGGGGCCGAGCTCGTCGAGAGCGACCTCGACCACCTCGGGGGAGAAGGCGCTGCTGATCCGGATCAGGCGGTCCTCCCTGGGCGCGACGGCCATCGCCGTGGCGCGGTCGATCGCGAAGGGGAAGACGAAGCCGTCATTGTAGTCGGTGTGCTCGCCGATCAGGTTCACGCGGCCGGGGCCGGCCCAGACGCCGGCGGCGGGGCGGCCGAAAGTGCGCTCGAAGGCGGCGGCCGCGCTCTCGGCGACGGCGGTCAGGGAGGCGGGAGCGGCGGTCATCGGTTCTCCTCGGCGATGTCGGCGGCGGTGGTGGCGGGAGTGGCGGCGCCGCCGGGAAGCGAGTCGTCGCTGTGCGCGGCGACCGGCAGGGCCGCGTCGGGGCGCTGTGCGATCCCGGCCTCGAGCACGGCCGCGTCGGCCCGCTCGATCGCCGCGCGCAGGGCCGCGGCGCTCGTCTCGGGGGCGATGTCGCCGATCCAGGCGCCCATCGCGGCCTCGCTCCCCGCGAGGTACTTGAGCTTCGTCTCGGCGCGGCGGGGCGAGGTGATCTGGAGCATCAGGCGCACCTCGTCGCGGCGCTCGTGCACCGGGGCCTGGTGCCAGGCGGCGATGTAGGGCGTCGGGGTGTCGTAGAGGGCGTCGATGCCGCGGAGCAGGCGCTGGTACATCACAGCCAGCTCGTCGCGCTCCTCCGGGGTCGTCGCCGCCAGGTCCGGGACGTGGCGGTGCGGCAGGAGGTGCACCTCGACGGGCCAGCGCGCGGCGAACGGCACGAACGCGGTGAAGTGCTCGCCGCGGAGGAGGACGCGCTCGCCGGCCTGCTCGAAGGCGAGGACGTCGGCGAACATCGACGGCCCGTAGCTGTCGAGCGAGGCGAGCAGGCGGGTCGTGCGCGGCGTGACGTAGGGGTAGGAGTAGATCTGCCCGTGGGGGTGGTGCAGCGTGACGCCGATCGCCTCGCCGCGGTTCTCGAACGGGAAGACCTGCTGCACGCCGGGAAGGGCCGAGAGGGCGCCCACGCGGTCGGCCCAGGCCTCGACCACGGTCCGGGCGCGGGAGGCGCTGAGCGTGGCGAACGAGCCCTCGTGCTCGGGGCTGAAGCAGACGACCTCGCAGCGGCCGACGCTGGTCAGCGTCCGGCCGAGCCCGAGAGTGCGCAGGTCCTCCAGGGAGGCGGGCGCGTCCGCGTCCTCGAGGAGCGGGCCGAAGGAGGGGGAGCGGTTCTCGAAGACGGCGACGTCGTACCGGCTGGGCACCTCCGACGGGTTCGTCGGCGACGCCGGGGCGAGCGGATCGAGCTCGGCCGGCGGCAGGAACACGCGGTTCTGGCGCGACGCGGCGATGGAGACCCACTCGCCGGTCAGCACGTCCTGGCGCATCCGCGCGGTGGCGGGGCGGGGGTCGAGGTGGCGTGCGTCGGCGGCGCGCTCCGGGGGGAGGGTCGTGTCGGCGTCGTCGAAGTAGAGGAGCTCGCGGCCGTCGGCCAGCGTGTGCGGGCGCTTGACGACGCCGGCGGAGAGTGTGATCGCTTCGTTCATGGCAGGAGTCAGACTAGGGCCGCATCTTCGAAAAGGAAAGCTCGTTTTCCCTTTGACAAGTCCACCGGTCCGCGGGCACGATGGGCGGATGAGGACGGACGGCGAGCAGGAGTCCACGTCGGCGATCGAGCGCCGGCTGCGGCTGCGTCTAGCCGCCGAGAGCTCGGGCTTCGTCGGGGTCGCCCCGATGGCCGACATGCTCGGGGTCTCGGTCGTCACGGTCCGCTCCGATCTCGCCCTGCTCGCGAACGAGGGCGTCCTCCAGCGGGTGCGCGGAGGGGCGATCCCGGCGCCGAGGCCCACCGGCGAGCGCTCGCTCGAGGAGGGCCTTAGCGCCGCCTCCGACGAGAAGGCCGCGATCGGCGAGGAGGCCGCCGCCTCCGTCTCCTCCGGGCAGAGCATCGTGCTCGACGTGGGCACCACCCCGCTCGCCATCGCGCACGCGCTCGTGGCGCGGGAGGAGCTGCGCGACGTCACGGTGATCACGAACGGCCTCTCCACGGCGCTGGCGCTCGAGCCGGCCATCCCGCGCTTCACGGTCGTCGTCACCGGGGGCACTCTGCGGCCGCTGCAGCACTCGCTGGTCGAGCCGCTCGCGTCCGAGCTGCTCGAGCGGATCCGCGCCGACATCGCCTTCATCGGCTGCACCGGCGTGCACCCCGAGGCCGGCGTCACCAACGTCAACCTCCCGGAGGCGACCCTGAAGCGCCGGATGCTGCAGGCGGCGACCCGCCGGGTCGTGGTCGCGGACTCCTCGAAGCTCGGAGTGGTCGACCTCGGCCGGGTCGCCGCTCCCGACGAGTTCGACCGTCTGCTCACGGGGGCGGGGGCCGCCGACGGAGTCGTCGCCGCTCTGGAGGAGGCGGGGCTCGCGGTCACCCGCTGCCGGACGCTCGGCGAGCGCGTCAGTCCGTAGGATCAAGGAATGGCCGACTTCACCCCCGCCCCCGCCACCGGGCGCCAGTTCTCGCTCGACCTCACCGCCGAGGGACGCACCCTGCACGCCGTCGTGACGGAGGTGGCCGCAGCGCTGCGCCACCTCTCGGTCGACGGAGTGGAGATCACCGCCTCCTACCCGGAGAGCACCGTCCCGCCGTTCGGCTCGGGCATCGTCCTGATGCCCTGGCCCAACCGCGTCAAGGACGGGCGCTGGCACCACCGCGGCGAGACGCTCCAGCTCGCGATCACCGAGCCGAAGTACCACAACGCCATCCACGGCCTCCTGGTGAGCACCCCGTACCGCCTCGTCGACCAGGGCCCGTCCTTCGTCGAGCTGGCCGCGCCGGTCGTGCCGCAGGCGGGCTACCCGTTCCACCTCGAGACCTCGGTCCGCTACGAGCTGCAGGCCGACGGGCTGAAGGTCGTCCACCGCGTCGTCAACGTCGGAGCCGACGAGGCGCCCGTCGCCATCGGCACGCACCCCTTCCTCGCCATCGGCGACGTCCCGACCGACGAGCTCGAGATCACCGTCGACGCGGCGGTGCACATCGAGGTCGACGAGCGCCTCAACCCCACCGTGCAGAACCCGGTCGAGGGCACCGAGTGGGACCTCCGCTCCGGCCGCCGCATCGGCGACCTCGAGCTCGACGACGCCTGGGCCGACGTCCGGATGGTCGACGGCGAGAGCGTGCACGGCCTCCGCGCCGCGGACGGCCGCCGCGTGCTCCTCTGGGCCGACGCCTCGCACAACTTCATCCAGGTCTTCATCACCCGGATCTTCCCCGACGGCGACGACGTGAAGACCGCGATCGCCGTGGAGCCGATGACCGCTCCCGCCGAGGCGTTCAACAGCGGGCAGGGCCTGCGCTGGCTCGAGCCGGGCGAGGAGTGGACCGTCGCGTGGGGCATCCGCCACGAGGGGTTCCCCACCGCGTCATGACCACCCTCGCGGCGGTCGGGCGCGACGACGAGGCCAAGCGCGTCGCTCTCGTCCGGATGAAGCGGCTCGCCACGGGCCTGCTCGTGGTGATGGCCGTCGTCTTCGCCGTGTCGTTCGCCCTGCAGGAGCGCTACCCGTGGCTGCAGTGGGTCCGGGCCGCGAGCGAGGGCGGGATGGTCGGCGCGCTCGCCGACTGGTTCGCCGTGACCGCGCTGTTCCGGCGGCCGCTGGGCCTGCCGATCCCGCACACCGCGATCATCCCGACCAAGAAGGACGAGATCGGCGCGAGCCTCGCGCAGTTCGTCGAGGAGAACTTCCTCCGCGGCGCCATCGTGCGCGAGAAGCTCGACTCCTTCGGGATCGCCCGGCGGGCGGGGCTGTGGCTCGCCGAGCCGGAGAACGCGCACCGGGTCGGCGGCGAGAGCGCCGCGGCCGTCCGCTCGGCGATCGCCCTGCTGGACGACTCCGACGTGCAGCGCGTGATCGAGGCGCTGGCACGGCGCCACCTCCTCGACCCGCAGTGGGGCCCGCCGCTGGGCTCGCTGGTGGGAAGCGTGGTCGAGGCCGGCCACCACCGGCGCCTCGTGGACACGCTGGTGGAGCAGGCGGAGGCGTGGCTGACCGCGAACCCGCAGAGCTTCACCCGCATGGTCAGCGGCCGCCTGCCGAGCTGGCTGCCCTCCGCGGTCAGCCGAGCGGTGGACGAGCGGTTGTACCGCGAGGCTCTCGTCTTCGTCGCCGCGGTGCGCGAGGACCAGGTGCACCCGTTCCGGATCGCGATCGACGGCTACCTCGCCACGCTCGCGCAGGATCTGGGCACCGACCCCGACCTGATCGCCCGGGTCGAGGAGATCAAGAACCGCGCCTTCGACAGCCCGCGCGTCCGCGAGCTCGCCGGGGACGCCTGGGAGGCGACGAAGGCCTCCCTCCTCGGCGCGATGGACGACCCGTCGAGCCCCCTCCGCGGCAGCATCGAGTCGATCGTGGTCGATCTGGGCCGCCGGCTCTCGACCGACGCCGGTCTCGCGGCGACCGTCGACTCCTGGATCGGATCGGTCGCGGCCAACCTGGTCGACCGCTACCGCACCGACATCGCCAGCATCATCGGCGACACCATCCACCGCTGGGACCCGCGCGAGACGTCCGAGAAGCTCGAGCTGCAGGT
This sequence comes from Rathayibacter sp. AY1C5, assembly GCF_002931705.1. Taxonomy (NCBI): domain Bacteria; kingdom Bacillati; phylum Actinomycetota; class Actinomycetes; order Micrococcales; family Microbacteriaceae; genus Rathayibacter; species Rathayibacter sp. AY1C5. The sequence continues at coordinate 506,196 of NZ_PSWD01000001.1, read as the reverse complement.
CGGGAAGGACCTCCAGTTCATCCGGATCAACGGCACCGTCGTGGGCTCCCTGGCCGGGCTGGTCATCTTCACCGTCGCGCACGCGCTGCTCGGCTCGTGAAGCGGGGCGCCCGGGCCCGCTCCGCAAGCCCTCGTCGGCGTCGGTGGTCGGGCGTACGGTCGCACCATGAGCGATGACAACACCACCGATCCCGATGTCAAGACCGAGGGCGACGTCCTCGGCGCCCGTGCCGACGACGGCAGCGACACCAGCGCCAGCAAGGACCCGTCCGACTGGGTCACCGGCGACGAGCCGATGACCGGCCCGCAGCGCAGCTACCTCGACACCCTCGCGCGCGAGGCGGGCGAGACCCTGCCCGCCGACCTCACCAAGGCCCAGGCCTCCGAGCACATCGACCGCCTGCAGTCCTCCACGGGCCGTGGCGACGGCAGCAACGGGCACGACTGATCCCGCCGGGGCGCCCCGGGGCTGAGCATCAGTCCCCGTCGGCGCCCCCGTCCGGGGCGCGCACACCGCGCCCCGGCGTCCCTAGGGTTCCGTCATGGCGATCTCCCGCACCACGCGCAACGCCCTCGACCTCATCGACGCGATCCGGATCCCCGGCCGCATCGATCCCCGTCTGGCCCGGCAGGTGACCCTGTCCCTCCGCCAGCTCCTCGAATCCGGAGCCTTCGGCCCGAGCGAGCGGCTCCTCCGCCGCCGCGCGAGGAGGCTCCGCTCCCGCACCCGCGAAGCGGCCGCGTTCCGGCAGACGCGCTCGGCCGGCTGCACCGTCCAGCCCTGAGTCCGCTGAACGGAGCCGCTCCGCTGTGACCGGCGACGGGACAGACACCGTTCGCGCGGTCGTCTAGAGTTCCTGGCATCCGGTCCGCCGGATGCCCGCCGCAGTCTCCCGGCCGGTCGACAACGGAGTCGTCCCGGTGCGGGTCATCCCCCCGTTCGCGCGTCGAACGCCCCGCTGGTTCCAGCACCCCGCTCCCTCCTCGAGAAGGGACTCCCGCGATGACGACTCGCGTCTCGCACACCGCGACGACCGTCCGCCTCGTCCGCTGGTACCGGATCGACTCCGACTGGCTCTCGGAGGTCGTCACCGGCCGCCTGCTCGAGCACCAGGACGGCCGCTGGCGCCTGCTCGTCGGCGAGAAGGTCCGCGACTACCCGGACGAGGTGTGGTCGCTCTGCCACGAGTGACGCCGTCGCGGAGCACCGCGGCCCGGACGAGCCGTCAGAGGTAGAGGTAGTACGTCTTCGCGCAGTCCGTCGAGCAGAACGGGTCACGGCGGCGGGCCGGCCGGACTCGGCACGCCTCGCACAGCCGAGGCCGGCGCAGGAGGACGCGGAGGACGGTCAGCACCTCTGCACGGTAGTGCGGCGACCTGGCTGCGCCCTGGCACTGTCCGGAAAGCGCGACCAGGCGGTCGTGTGGTGGGCCCCGTCGGGCTCGAACCGACGACCCGCGGATTAAAAGTCCGCTGCTCTGCCAACTGAGCTAGAGGCCCGCGCGCTCCAGGGTAGCGGGCCGTCGACGCCCCCGGAGCAGGTGCGGCCCGGAGCAGGTGCGGCCCGTAGCGCGGACGATCCCGGAGCGGACCGCGTCCTCCGCGCGGGCATACCCGCCCAGCCGCGGGCGTTACCCTCCTCGAACCCCCTACGGAGCGCGAGCGCGAGAGCGTCCGCGCGCACGACCGCGGAAGGCGGCCCCATGACAGACGGCTTCCACAAGCCGACCAAGTTCCCCTCCCACGTCTTCGAGGCGTTCCAGGGAGGAGAGGACCCGGCGCAGATCAGCCGTGTCGCCCACGAGACCGCGATCGCGCTGCTGAGCCGTGTCCGGAACGACCCCGACCCGGTGGTCATCGACCGCCTGGTCGAGTACACCGACCACAACGGCATCGACGCGCTCGCCGAGCTCTGGGCGCGCTCCAGCGCGGCGAGCCTGCCGGGCGCCCTCTGGCGGATCTACCTGCTGCGGCTGGTCATCCGGCAGGACCCGGAGAGCACGAGCTTCCTCTACCAGCGCGGAGTCGAGCTGTCCGCCACGATCGACCCGGTGGTCGCCGGAGCCAGCACTCCCACGGGGCCGGCCGAGATCACCGAGCTGGCCGACCGGATCCTCCGCGGCGTCTTCGACGGCGACTTCGCGGTGGCACTGGACCGCGCCGCGGCGTTCTGCCGCGTGAGCGCCTCCGGAGCCGTCTCGGTCGCCGACGACGTGGAGCCGGTGAACCCCGCCCGGGCGAGCGAGCTGACCACCCGCGCCCTGCGCCTCTCGACCACCGCGGCCGAGCTCGTGAGCTGCGCGCGGCTGTGGCGGAGCGACTCCCTGGAGTGACGCGCAACCCGCGTTCACCCACTGCGAACGCCGCTCGCCGCCACCGCGGAGGCCTTTGGTAGACTGGCGGAAGCCGGATCGCAGTAACCCCGGGCTCCACTTATAGCCGCTTCGAGCGGCCTCGCGCCGAGAGGCGTTCCTGCGGTCCGGCCCCTTCTCTGCTCGCATCGCCGCCACGGTGCGCGAGGCGAGGGCCCAGGAGGAGTCGATCCTCGCCCGAGTCCCCACAGACAGGCGCCAGCGGAATGAAGAACAGCAGAGCTCTCCGGATCGGCGCGCGCGTCTGGGCGGGGGCGGGGCTGCTGGTCGTCGCCGCCCTCTACCTCCTCGCCGCCCCGAGCGTCGACGACGCGGAGGGCGCCCAGTTCGCCGCGGGGGTCTCGCTCTCGCAGGGCACGGTGATGCGCGTCCTCGCGGTCCTCGACGTGCTCGCCGGGCTCTGGGTCCTCATCCGCCCGCGCAGCTATCCGGGCATCACCGCTGCGGCGGTGGCCGTGATCTCGCTCTGGCTGGCCCCCCGGCTGGGCGACCCCGCGCTCGTGCCGATCGGCACGTTGGCGCTGGATGTCCGATTCGTGACGCATCCGATCGAGGTGTCGGTCGTCGTTGCAGGCCTGGCCGTGACAGCCTTCTGGATGACGCGGAATCTTTCAGCCCGGGCGCGGGCGAGGCGGGGCTGATGACGGACGACACCACAGCGGAGGCGGCTGTCCTCCTCGAGCGCATCGCCGGGGGAGAGCAGGCCGCGTTCGCCGCGCTCTACGACCAGATGGCCGGCCGGGTCCTCGGCCTGATCATCCGCGTCCTCGTCGACCGCTCCCAGTCCGAGGAGGTGGCCCAGGAGGTCTTCCTCGAGATCTGGCAAACCGCTGGGCGTTTCGCTCCGAATAAAGGAAGCGCGACGACCTGGATCCTCACGATGGCACACCGCAGGGCCATCGACAGGGTCCGCGCGGCTCAAGCCGGCCGTGATCGGGACATGCGCATCGGAATCCGAGACCTCGGACGCGACTACGACCAGGTCTCCGAGCAGGCGGAGGTGTCCCTCGAGCACGAGAAGGTCGCGGCCGCCATGGGCCGCCTGACGGAACTGCAGCGGCAGGCGCTGCAGCTCGCTTACTACGGCGGATACTCGCACAGCGAGATCGCGGGGATCCTGCAGTGCCCCGTGGGAACCGTCAAGACGCGCCTGCGTGACGGAATGATCAGACTTCGAGAAGAGATGGGGGTGGCCCTGTGAACGATGTGCGACTCCCCGACGGGATGGACGACCCGCGCGATCTCGCGGCGGGTCACGCACTGGGCATCCTGACGCCCGAGGAGCAGGAGCGCTACGAGCGCTTCCTCTCCGAGCACCCGGAGGCGCGCGGCGAGGCCGACGCGTTCGCCGAGGTGGCGGAGGCGCTGGTCGCCGACGCACCCGCCGTGGAGCCTTCGCCGGGCTTCAAGGCCGACCTGATGGCGCTCATCGCCACCACTCCGCAGCTGCCGCTGGAGGAGCCCGACGAGGACCACGAGGTGCCCTCCGCGCCCCGTCTGGTCCCCGTCGCCTCCGAGGGCGAGCGGAGCGGTCCGACGGCTCGCCGGGACGGTGGCGGCAGCGCCGCGAACCGCGCACGGAGCCGCTGGTTCGCCCGCCCCGCGGTCTACCTCTCGGCGGCCGCGGCCGCCGCGGTGATCGTGGTCGGCGGTGTGACCCTTCCGCCGCTGCTCTCGTCCGGCCCCGGCCAGACGCAGCAGCAGACGGCTCTGGAGCAGATCCGCAGCGCCCCCGACGCGCAGGAGACGACCGGCACGGTCGCCACCGGCGAGCAGGCGACGCTGGTCTGGTCGAGCTCGCTCGGCCGCTCCGCCCTCGTGGTGGACGACCTGGCGCCGCTGCCGGAGGACAAGACCTACGAGCTCTGGTACATCGGCTCATCCGGTCCGGTCGCCGCAGGGACGTTCGACGGGGGAGAGGGCAGCACCGTGGCCCCGCTCGAGGGGAGCCTGACCGAGGGCGGAGTCGTCGCCGTGACGGTCGAGGACGCCGGCGGCTCGCCGACTCCGACCACCGATCCGATACTGGCGATCGACATCGCCTGACGGCCCGAGCACGAGAAGAGCCGCACTCCCATGACGGAGTGCGGCTCTTCTCGTTCCCGGAGGGAACGCGGTGGAACGAGAGCGAGCCGCGACCCCGGAGGGACGCGGCTCGCTCTCGTCTGCGGCGGATCAGCCGAAGCGGCCCGAGACGTAGTCCTCGGTCGCCTGGACGGACGGCCGCGAGAACATCGTCGCGGTGTCGTCGTACTCGATGAGCTTGCCCGGCTTGCCGGTGCCCGCGATGTTGAAGAACGCGGTGCGGTCCGAGACGCGCGAGGCCTGCTGCATGTTGTGGGTCACGATGACGATCGTGTAGTCGTTCTTGAGCTCCTCGATGAGGTCCTCGATCGCGAGGGTCGAGATCGGGTCGAGGGCGGAGCAGGGCTCGTCCATCAGGAGGACGTCGGGGGAGACGGCGATCGCGCGGGCGATGCACAGACGCTGCTGCTGGCCGCCGGAGAGACCGGAGCCCGGCTTGTCGAGGCGGTCCTTCACCTCGTTCCAGAGGTTCGCGCCCTGGAGCGAGCGCTCGACGAGCGCGTCCGCGTCCGACTTCGAGATGCGGCGGTTGTTGAGCTTCACGCCGGCCAGCACGTTGTCCCGGATGGACATCGTCGGGAACGGGTTGGGGCGCTGGAAGACCATGCCCACCTGCCGGCGGACCTGCACCGGGTCGACGCCCGGGCCGTACAGGTTGTTGCCGTCGATCAGGACCTCGCCCTCGACGTGCGCGCCGGGGATGACCTCGTGCATGCGGTTGAGCGTGCGGAGGAAGGTCGACTTGCCGCAGCCGGACGGGCCGATGAAGGCGGTGACCGTGCGGGGCTCGATGGCGAGCGAGACGCCCTCCACCGCGAGGAACTGGCTGTAGTAGACGTTGAGGTCGTTGACCTCGATGCGCTTGGACATTGCTTCCTTCGGGGATTCCGGCCGGAGCCGAGTGGTGGGTGTCAGCGGCCGAGCTTGGGGGCGAAGATCTTCGCGATCAGGCGGGCGACCAGGTTCAGCGCCATGACGATCAGGATGAGGGCCAGCGCGCCGGTCCAGGCCCTGTTGAGGAACGCCTCGGCGTCGGGGCCCTGGTTCGCGTACTGCGTGTAGACGAAGACCGGGAGGGTCATCATCCGCTCGCTGAAGAGGTCGTAGTTCATCGACGCGGTGAAGCCGGCGACGATGAGCAGCGGGGCGGTCTCGCCGATGACGCGGGCGATCGCGAGGGTGATGCCCGTCGTGATGCCGGCGATGGAGGTCGGCAGCACGATCTTGACGATGGTCAGCCACTTCGGCACGCCGAGGGCGTAGGACGCCTCGCGCAGCTCATTCGGGACCAGCTTCAGCATCTCCTCCGACGAGCGGACGACCACGGGGATCATCAGCACGGCGAGGGCGATCGAGCCGGCGAAGCCCATCCGGACGCCGGGGCCGAGGAGCAGCGCGAAGAGCGCGTAGGCGAACAGGCCCGCGACGATGGAGGGGATGCCCGTCATCACGTCGACGAAGAAGGTGATCGCCCGGGCGAGGTGGCCGCGGCCGTACTCGACGAGGTAGATCGAGGTGAGCAGGCCGATCGGCACCGAGATCAGCGCGGCCATGGCCGTGATCTCGAGCGTGCCGATGATCGCGTGGAGGGCGCCGCCGCCCGCGTCGATGACGTTGCGCATCGACGAGGAGAAGAAGAGCGGATCGAACCGCGCGACTCCGTTGGAGACGACCGTGTAGAGCAGGGAGATCAGCGGGAGCAGCGCGATGATGAACGCGGTCGCGACCAGCGAGGTCACGAGGCGGTCGACAGCCTTGCGGCCGCCCTCGACCAGGCGCGAGACCACGTAGATGGCGACGTCGAAGAGGACGGTGCCCCAGAAGATCGCGCCGACGAGGCTGAAGTCGTTCATCATGCCGGCCGCCTGGAGGATCAGGAAGACGGCGGCGAACACGACCCAGCTGCCGACGAGCAGCATCCAGGGGGTGCCCTTGGGCAGCTTGCCCGCCTGCAGCGAGAAGGGCATCGACGAGGTGGCGGCGGACATCAGTTGGCTCCCGAGAAGGCCTTGCGGCGGTTGACGATGAACCGCGCGACCGAGTTCACGACGAGGGTGATGACGAAGAGGATGAGGCCCGAGGCGACGAGGACGTTGACGCCGACTCCGCTCGCCTCCGGGAACTGCAGCGCGATGTTCGCGGCGATGGTGTTCGAGTTCTGCGAGGTGAGCAGGAGGAAGGAGACGACCGTCGCGGGCGAGAGCACCATCGCGACGGCGAGCGTCTCGCCGAGGGCCCGGCCGAGGCCGAGCATGGCGGCCGAGACGATGCCCGGGGCGCCGAAGGGCAGGACGGCCATGCGGATCATCTCCCAGCGGGTCGCGCCGAGCGCGAGCGCCGCCTCCTCGTGCAGGCGCGGGGCCTGGAGGAAGATCTCGCGGCAGACCGCGGTGATGATCGGGATGACCATGACGGCCAGCACCACCGAGGCGGTGAGGATCGTCTTGCCGGTGCCCGACGCCTGGCCGCCGAAGAGCGGGAACCAGCCGATGTTCACGTTGAGGAAGAGGTAGAAGGGCTGCACCATCGGCGCCAGCACGGTCGCGCCCCAGAGGCCGAAGACCACCGAGGGGACGGCGGCGAGGAGGTCGACCACGTAGCCGAGGGCCATCGCGATGCGGCGCGGCGCGTAGTGCGAGATGAAGAGGGCGATCGCGATCGAGAGCGGCAGGGCGATCACCAGGGCGATCACCGCCGACCAGACCGTGCCGAACACCAGGGGGCCGACGTAGGCCCAGAAGCTCGTCGCGTCGCCGGGGAGGCTGCCGGCCGGCGCGGTGAACGCGGGGATCGACTGCGCGATGAGGAAGATCGCGACGGCGGCGAGGACGAGGAGGATGAGGGAGCCGGCGGCGACGGTCGAGATCGAGAAGACCCGATCTCCGACACGCACCTTCGCCTTCGGGCGGACGACGGTCTCAGTTGCCATTCCAGGGGACTCTCTTCAGACGAGGGGGTTCGGCGGGGCGCACAGGGAGATGCTAGGGCTCGGAGGGGGCGTCCGGTGGGTCGAGCCCGGCACAGGCGGGGCCCGTCCCGCGGATCGTGCTGCGAGACGGGCCCTGCCGGTGGGACTACTTGATCGACTCGATCGCGGTGGCGACGGTCGAGGCGAGCTCGGAGCTCAGGGGAGCGGAGCCGGCCTGAGCGGCGGCGGCCTCCTGGCCCTCCTCGCTCGCGACGTAGGAGGCGAAGGACTTGACGACCTCGCCCTTGTCGGCGTCCGCGTACTCCTGGCACACGATGAGGTAGCTGACCAGGACCATCGGCCAGGCGTCCGCCTCGGTGCCGGTGCGGTCGATCTTGATCGCGAGGTCGTTGTCCTCGCGGCCGTCGGCGATGGGCGAGGCGGCGACGACCGCCGCGGCTCCGTCGGCCGAGATGGTCGAGAACGCGTCGCCGACCTTCAGCTGGGCCATGTCCATGCCCTGGGCGCCGGACTCGTCGGCGTAGCCGATCGTGTTGGTGCCGTTCTTGACCGCGTCGACGACACCCGAGGTGCCCTTGGCGCCGTCACCGCTCTGGTACGGGAAGGTCTGCGCGGCGGGAGCGTCCCAGACGTCGCTCGCGGTGGCCGCGAGATAGTCGGTGAAGTTCTGCGTGGTGCCCGAGTCGTCCGAGCGGTGCACGGAGGTGATGTTCGCCGACGGGAGGGTCGCGTCGGGGTTCAGGGCCTTGATCTCCGGGGCGTCCCAGGAGGTGATGGTGCCCTTGAAGATGCCAGCGATGGTGGCCGCGTCGAGCTTGAGCTCGTCGACGCCCTCCACGTTGAAGATGACCGCGATCGGCGAGATGTAGACCGGGAGGTCGATCGCCTTGGTGTCGGGGGCGCAGGCGGCGAAGGTGCCTGCGAGCTCCTCGTCCTTGAGCGCGGAGTCGGAGCCGGCGTAGTCGGCGGCGCCGTCGATGAAGTTGGTGCGGCCGGCGCCGGAGCCCTGCGGGTCGTAGTTGACCGTGACCTCGGGGTTCGCGGTCTGGAACGCGGCGGCCCAGGTGGTCTGCGCGGTGCCCTGAGCGGACGAGCCGATCCCGGTGATGGTGCCGGAGAGCGTGGAGGTGGTGGCGGAGCCGGAGCTGCCGCCTGCGGCCGGTGCCTCGTTGGCAGCGCAGGAGGTCAGCGTGATCGCTGCGACGGCGGCGACGACGGCCGCCTGGCCGAGACGCGAGAATCTCACAAGTATCCCTTTCGGGTAGGAAAGCGTGGAAAACAGAACAGGGCCTGGTGCAGCCCGCGAGCGAGAGTACGGAGGGGTCGTGTCCTGGCACCGACCGCTCGGTGAACGCGCGGTGAACGGGTCCGCCTCGGGGATTGCGGAGCGACGGGGCGGCGGGGAAGGCGCGGTGCGTCCGGCGGGTCCCGGCGGCGCGACCGGCTTGGTGCGGACGGACCCGTCGAGCCGGTCACGCAGCGCGCCCGGGCGGTCAGGCCAGCGGCGTGTGCGTCTCGATCGCTACGATGCCGGATCCGGGATGACCGGTGGAGAGGTGCACCACGGCGAAGCCCCCGGTCGGCAGCGCTGCCGCCTCGTCGAGGTAGGCGCCGAGAGGGGTCGCCGTGGCGAGGGCGATCTCGCGCAGGATCTCGGGGATCACCGGCCGGTGGCTGCAGAGGACGGCGGTGCGGCGGGCGCGGACCCGCTTGCCGACCAGGGCGCGGACGTCGGCGGTGCCCTGCTCGTGCGCCTCCTGGCTGAGGTCGTCGCGCAGCTTGACCGGCTTCCTGACCAGACCGGACAGCGGGGCGATGGTCGACCGGCAGCGCTTGGCGGTGCTCGAGACGAGGCGGCGCGGGCGCCAGGCGGCCACGGCCTGAGCGGCGGCAGCGGCCTCGACCCGGCCGCGCCCGGTGAGGCGGCGGGTGGAGTCACGGCCGTCCCAGGAGGAGGCGGGCACCGCCTTCGCGTGCCGCAGGACCACGATCGCGAAGGTCTCGAGCGCACCGCGTGCGGCTATCCGGGCGAACTCGTCGACGATCGTCACGTCGTGCGGATAGGTCAGGTAGCTCCGGGCCCGCTTGAGCGTCACCCACTCGAGCGCCTCGACCTCGTCGTTCGGGAGGAAGTCGGACGCCAGGACGGCCTTCTCGGTCACCTGCGCCGCCCAGTAGTAGACGGCCTTCGGGCGCCCGCTCGGCAGCGTGTACTCGGTGCACCCCAGCGGCACCCCGAGCGCCACCGAGAGCCCGGTCTCCTCGCGGATCTCGCGGACCGCGGTCTCCGGGAGGGACTCGCCCGCGTCGACCTTGCCCTTGGGCAGGCTGACGTCCCGGCGGTGCGGCCGGTGGATCACGAGGATGTGCGGGCGGCCCTCGATGATCCGCCAGCACACCGCTCCTGCTGCGTAGACGGTGCCCGTCACGGGCGTCAGCGGCTGGAGGCCCGGTTGGCGGACCGTGTCGCCGCGCGCTTGCGATGGGTGATGTGCTGCATCAGCTGGTTCTGGAGGTCGGCGAGCGGAGCGCCCTCCTCGTCGAGGTGGTGCCGCGTCCAGTCGCCGTCCGGGCCGAGCCACCAGGAGGCGGTCCGCTCGTCCATCGCCCGCTCGAACATGTCGTCGATCTCGCTGAGGTGCGCCGGCTCGACGATCCGCACCAGAGCCTCGACGCGGCGGTCGAGGTTGCGGTGCATCATGTCGGCGCTGCCGATGAAGACGTCCGGCTCGCCGCCGTTGACGAAGCTGAAGATGCGGGAGTGCTCGAGGTAGCGGCCGAGGATCGAGCGCACGCGGATGGTCTCGGAGAGCCCCTCCTGGCCGGGCTTCAGCCCGCAGATGCCGCGCACCCAGACGTCGACCGGCACGCCGGCCTGGCTGGCGCGGTAGAGCGCGTCGATCACGGACTCGTCGACGATCGAGTTGACCTTGATCCGGATGCCCGAGGGCCGCCCCGCGCGGGCGTTCTCGGTCTCGGCGGCGATCCGCTTGAGCAGGCCCTTCCGGAGGTGGCGCGGCGCGACGAGCAGGCGCTTGAACTTCTTCTCGATCGCGTAGCCCGAGAGCTCGTTGAACAGGCGCGTGAGGTCCTTGCCGACCTCGGGGTCGGCCGTCAGGAGTCCGAGGTCCTCGTAGATGCGCGAGGTCTTCGGGTTGTAGTTGCCGGTGCCGATGTGGGAGTAGTGGCGGAGCACTCCGCCCTTCTCCTGGCGGATGACGAGCGCGAGCTTGCAGTGGGTCTTCAGCCCGACGAGCCCGTAGACCACGTGCACGCCCGCCTTCTCGAGCTTGCGCGCCCACGAGATGTTCGCCTGCTCGTCGAAGCGCGCCTTGATCTCGACCAGGGCGAGCACCTGCTTCCCCGACTCGGCCGCGTCGATGAGCGCCTCGACGATGGGGGAGTCGCCGGAGGTGCGGTAGAGCGTCTGCTTGATCGCGAGCACGTCCGGATCGGCCGCCGCCTGCTCGAGGAACGACTGCACGCTCGTCGCGAAGGACTCGTAGGGGTGGTGCAGGAGCACGTCGCCACGGGAGACCGCCTTGAAGACGTCCTGCCGCTGGTTGGGCTCGCTGGGCGAGAGCTGCACCGCCGTCGTCGGGACGTGGTTGGGGTACTTCAGGTCCGGGCGGTCGATCTTCTGCAGGCTGAAGAGCCCGCTGAGGTCGAGCGGGGCCGGGAGCTTGTAGACCTCCTGCGTCGTGATGTCGAGCTCGCGGACCAGCAGGCCCAGCGTCTCGTCGTCCATGTCGTCGGTGACCTCGAGGCGGATGGGCGGGCCAAACCGGCGGCGCAGCAGCTCCTTCTCGAGGGCCTTGATCAGGTTCTCGGTCTCGTCCTCGTCGACCTCGACGTCCTCGTTGCGCGTCACCCGGAACACGTGGTGGTCGAGGATCTCCATGCCGGGGAACAGGTCGTCCAGCTGGTTGGCGATCAGGTCCTCGAGCGAGATGAACCGCATCGGCTCGCCCGGCGCCGCGACGCCGGCGATCCGCACGAAGCGGGGGAGCATCTGCGGCACCTTGAGGCGCGCGAACTCGACCTTCTGCGTCTTCGGGTTCCGCACCCGCACCGAGAGGTTGAGCGAGAGGCCGGAGATGTAGGGGAACGGGTGCGCCGGGTCGACCGCGAGCGGCATCAGCACCGGGAACACCTGGGCCGAGAAGTAGTCGTCCAGCACGGTGCGCTCGGCGTCGCTCAGCTCGTCCCAGCGGACGAGGTCGATGCCGCCGTCGCGCAGGGCGGGCTCGACGAGCTCCTTGAACGCTCGGGAGTGGCGCTGCTGCAGCAGGTGCGCCTTCTCCGAGATGTCGGTCAGCACGTCGACCGGCACGCGCCCGATGTTCGTCGGCAGGGCGAGCCCCGTGAGGATGCGGCGCTTGAGGCCGGCGACCCGGACCATGAAGAACTCGTCGAGGTTGGACGAGAAGATCGCGAGGAAGTTCGCCCGCTCGAGCGCCGGAACCAGCGGATCCTCCGCGAGCTCGAGCACGCGCTGGTTGAACGCCAGCCAGCTCAGCTCCCGGTCGAGGTAGCGGTTGTCGGGGAGGAGCGGGTCCGAGTGCTCCTCCTCGTCGTCGAAGTCGTCGTCGAGGTCATCGCTGAGACCGTCTTCGAGAAGCAGGTTGTCGCCGTCCATGCGACCATCCTGGCACCGCGTCCGTCCGCTCCGCGCCGCCGCTCGTGAATGCCGGATGAACGGGGCCGGGGAAGGCCCTGTGGAGGAGTGCCGGCTCAGCGCAGCGGCGCGGCCCGCTGCAGGTACTGCACGTCGACGGAGGCGTCCGTGAACCCGAGCGAGCGGTAGAGCGCCACCGCCGACCGGTTCTCGGCCTCGACGTAGAGGTCGGCCGTGGTGCAGCCGCGCTCGAGCATCCGCGCGAGCCCGGCGTTCAGCAGGGTGCGGCCGAGTCCCCGTCCGGCCGCCTCGGGGGCGACCCCGAGGACGTAGATCTCGCCGGTCGTCGATCCGGGCTCGATCTTGAGCCAGTCGTAGCCGAGGAGCGTGCCGTCGGCGTCGCGGAGCAGGAGGAAGTCGCCCTCGTCGAACCACGGCTCGGCGCGGCGGGCCGCCAGGTCCTCCTCCGTCATCCGCCCCTGCTCGGGGTGCGCGGCGAAGACCCGCGCGTTCAGGGCGATCCACTCGGCCGGAGCGAGGTCGCGGGCGTCCGAGAGGACGACGCCCTCGGGGACGCGGACCTCGGGAGCGGCGAGCGGCTCGAGCTCGAGGTGCAGGAGGGTGCGAACCGGTGCGAAGCCGTGGGAGGCCGCGAGGGCCCGGGCGGCGGGGTGGTCGCCGTGCGCCCAGGCGAGCAGGCCCGTCCGGCCGCTCGCGAGGACCTGCTCCAGGGTCGCGGTGCCGAAGCCGACCCCGCGCCACTCCGGATCGACGACGAACTCCAGCTCGCCCTGCCCGAGGATCGCCGCCGCCACGACCACGTCCGCGCGCAGCCCCACGAGGAGGGTGCGCGAGCCGGCCCGGGCGTCGACGAGCGTCTGGTCGCTGAAGGGGGGCTGGTGGTCGAACCAGGCGGCGCGCCCGATCAGGTGCTCGAGGCCGGCCGCCACCGCGGGATCGGCCAGATCCTCAACGGACAGGTTGAGCGACTCGCTCATTGTCCTCTTCGTACACGTTGAAGCGGTATCCGACGTTGCGGACCGTGCCGATCAGCGACTCCAGGTCGCCGAGCTTCGCGCGGAGGCGCCGCACGTGCACGTCGACCGTGCGGGTGCCGCCGAAGTAGTCGTAGCCCCACACCTCGCTCAGCAGCTGCTCGCGGGTGAAGACGCGCGAGGGGTGCGTGGCGAAGAAGCGGAGGAGCTCGAACTCCTTGAAGGTGAGGTCGAGCGGGCGCCCGTGCACCTTGGCGGAGTAGCTGGCCTCGTCGATCACGACGCCCGACGCCTGGATGCGCGAGGTCGACTGCTCCTGCGCCAGCCGGCCGATCACCAGGCGGATGCGGGCGTCGACCTCGGCGGGGCCGGCCGAGTCGAGGATGACGTCGTTGACGCCCCAGTCGGCCGAGACGGCCGTGAGCCCGCCCTCCGTGAGGATCAGGATGAGGGGGACGTTGATGCCCGTGGTCGTGAGGATCTTGCAGAGCGACTTGGCGCTGGCGAGGTCCTGCCGCGCATCGACCAGGATCAGATCGCAGCTCGGGGCGTTCACGAGCTGGGCGGGCTCCGCGGGGATCTGCCGGGTCCGGTGGCTGAGGAGCCCCAGTGCGGGGAGCACCTCGGCGCCTCCCGCCGAGGTCAGTATCAACAACTGCGCCACGGATCCTCCAGAACTGGTCTGCCCGCAATACTAGCGGCGGGCCGGGAGGGGCGTCCGCCTGGGGCACAATTGTCGGATGGGCAGGGATCGGGTGGGCATCGGAGTCGTCTGGGCGCTCGCACTCGCGGGCTCCGTGCTGACGCTGGCGATCGCCGCTCCGGAGTCCCGGCAGCTCTGGCTCGCGCTGACGTTCGGCGGCTGCGTGCTCGCGACCTTCGCGGTGCAGCTCGCCGTGGCCCGCGCCGAGGGGTACCTCCTCCGCGCGATGACGAGCATCGTCGGAGCGATGGCCGTGGTCGCGGTCGCGAGCGGGATCGCCCTCCTCCTCCCCGCCTGAGCAGTCGCGCCCTCCCGTCCCGAGCGCCCGGATCCGCACCGCCTGAGCGGTCGCGTCCGCCCCGCCCCTGCGTCGGAGGCGGCGGGTAGGATGAGCGCATGCTTCTCGCCCTGGAACTCTTCTACCTCGGTCTGCTCGGGCTCGCCTCCCTCGCCATCGCGTGGGTCTCCGGCGTGGTCGTCTACAAGCTCTACCGCGGCCAGCGCTAGCCGCCGCCGGAGCCCGAGTGATCTCGCTTCCGTCGGGCCTGCCGCCCGAGCTCGTCCCCCTGTCCTGGCTGCTCGGCGTCTGGGAGGGCTCGGGCGTCATCGACTACACGATCGGCGACGACTCCGTCCAGGCCGAGTTCGGCCATCGCATCAGCTTCAGCTACGACGGCCTCCCGTACCTCAACTACAACTCCTACACGTGGCTGATCGAGGAGGGCGCCGAGGAGGCGCCCCGGCCGCTGGTCACCGAGACCGGCTACTGGCGCCTCAGCCGCGCTCTGACCGACTCCGACGCCGGCCCGGGAATGCTGCCCGGCCGCGGCGCACCCGCCTTCCCCGACGCGGAGTCCGTCGAGACGCTGCGCAACGCCGCCGGCGGGTTCGACATCGAGGTCTCGCTCGTGCACCCGGACGGGGTCAGCGAGCTCTACCTCGGCCAGGTCAAGGGGCCGCGGATCGACCTCGCGACCGACGCGGTGATGCGCACCGCCGCGGCGAAGGACTACGCCGCCGCCACGCGCCTCTACGGCCTGGTCGACGACCACCTGCTGTGGGCGTGGGACATCGCCGCGCTCGGCCAGGGCCTGCGGACCCACTCCTCCGGACGGCTCGCCCGTGTCGACTGACGCGCTCTCCCCGCTCCTGGCCGCCCCGGGCGCCGTCGCGACGACGAGCGCCGCCGAGCCCGGCGTCGCCGCCCACTACGGCGAGCCCTTCCGCGAGCAGCGCGCTCTCGCCGCGGGCACCGCGCTCGTCGACCTCTCCGGCCGCGGCGTCGTGACCGTCACGGGGCCGGACCGCCTCACCTGGATCGACTCGCTCACCAGCCAGGCCGTCTCGCGCCTCGCTCCCGGCGCGTCCGCCGAGACGCTCCTGCTCGACCCGACCGGCCGGATCGAGCACGTCATCCGCCTCGTCGACGACGGCGAGACCGCCTGGCTCCTGCTCGACCGCGACGAGACGGCCGGCCTGGCCGCCTGGCTCGACCGGATGCGCTTCATGCTCCGCGTCGAGGTCGCCGACCGCACCGACGACTTCGCGACCCTCGCCGTCCTCGGCGACGGGCCGGCCCTGACGCTCGCCCTGTCCCTGGCCGAGGAGCCCGTCGTCTGGAGCGACCCGTGGTCGCTGGTCCAGCCGGGCGGCTGGCAGTACGCGCTGACCACAGAGCACCCCGGGGCCTCCTGGGAGCTCCGCGAGGTCCTGGTCCCGCGAGCGGCCCTCGAGGCCCTCGCGGAGACGGCCGTCGGGGTGGGAGTGGCCCTCGCCGGGGTCGACGCCCTCGAGGCCCTGCGCATCGCCGCCTGGCGCCCGCGCCACGCGACGGAGGTCGACGAGCGGTCCATCCCGCACGAGCTCGACCTCCTCCGCTCGAGCGTGCATCTCGCCAAGGGCTGCTACCGGGGCCAGGAGACGGTGGCGAAGGTGCACAACCTCGGGCACCCGCCGCGGCGCCTGGTCCTGCTGCAGCTCGACGGCTCCGACTCGGTCCTCCCCGCCCACGGCGACGTCGTCACGGCGCTCAAGGGCGGCGAGCCGGTCGAGGTCGGCACGGTCACCTCCAGCGCCTGGCACTACGAGGACGGACCGGTCGCCCTCGCGGTCGTCAAGCGGAGCGTCCCGGTGGACCTCGAGCTGACCGTGCTGGCCGGCGACTCGCGCGTGGCCGCGGCCCAGGAGGTCGTGGTCCCGCCCGGAGCCGGAGCGGAGGCGGGAGTGCCCCGCCTGCCCCGCCTCGGGGCGACGACCAGGTAGGCCACGCCGTGGTGGCCGCACGTCCCGCCGAGCGGGGCCGGGCGGCCGAGCGGCTGCGCGGTCTCGTCCGGACCCCCGAGCTGAGTCCCGCGCGCGCCCTCGCCCGCGCGGGGGCGTCGCTCCCCGCCGTGCTGCAGATCGTGCTCGCGGCGACCCTCGCCTACTCCGTCGCGCACTTCCTCCTCGGGCACCCCGCGCCGGTGCTGGCGCTGACGGCCACGATCTCGAGCCTCGGCATCGCGCGCGACACCCGCCCCAAGCAGGTGGCCGAGACAGCGACGGGGATGCTCATCGGCATCACGGCCAGCGAGGTCCTGCTCCTGCTGTGGGGGAGCGGCGTCTGGCAGCTCGCCGTCGTCCTCGCGATCGTCTTCACGCTCGGCCGGGCCCTCTCGCCCTCGCCGGGGTTCGCGGTGGCCGCCGGGACCCAGGCGATGCTGGTGATGGTCCTCCCTGCGCCGGACGGAGGCGTCTTCACCCGGAGCGTCGACGGCCTGATCGGCGGGCTCGCGGCGCTGCTCTGCACGGCGATCGTGCCCCGCCCGCCGCTGCGCACAGCGCGGGCCGAGGCGCACCGGCTCCTCACCGCGCTCAGCCGGACCGTGGAGGAGCTGGCCGAGGCGCTCCGCCGGGGCGACTCCTCGGCGTCCACCGCAGCCCTCGAGCGGATCCGCGGGACGCAGCCGGTCATCGACGGCTGGACCGCGGCGCTCGACTCCGCGACCGGCGTCGCCCGGATCTCGCCGTTCGTCCGCCGGCACCGCGGCGAGCTCTCCCGCCAGGCCGTGATGCTGTCCGCGCTGGACCTCGCGACCCGCAACCTGCGCATCGTCGCGCGCCGCACCGACTTCCTCGTCCGGGACGGCGCCCCGCGGCCGGAGCTCGCCGGAGCGGTCGCCGCCCTCGGCCCGGGCATCGCGCTGCTCGGCCGCGCGGTCGCCGATCCGTCGGTGCTCGCCCTGGCGCGTCAGGACATCGTGCTGCTCGCGACCACGCTCGACCCCCAGCGGCTGATCCCGGAGGCGCGCCTCGCCGAGAAGACGGTGCTCGTCCTGCTCCGCCCGCTCGTCGTCGACCTGCTCACGGCGACCGGCGCCGCTCCCGCCGAGGCGCGGGCCGCCCTGCCCCCGCTCGCCTAGGGCTCAGGAGGTCCGGTGCTCAGTCGGGCGCTCAGGAGGAGGGGGCGACCGCCTCCCACGCGACCGTCACCTCGCCCAGGCGCCAGCGCCGCGGCCCGCCGAGGACCGGCCACTCCGGCCGGAGGTCCCGGACCGCCGCGATCCAGCGCTGACCCGGACCGTAGACGGCGAGAGGGGCGTTCAGCGTCCACGCCCGCTCGAGGGAGGAGAGGAAGGCGTGCACGCCCTCGCCGGGCACGTTGCGGTGGATGAGGGCCTTCGGCAGGCGCTCGGCCGCCGTCATCGGCGAGGGGGTCGCCGCGAGCCGGAGCGAGAGGGTCAGCGAGCGCGGGCCCTCCCGGCCGACCTCGATCCAGGTGCAGATGCGGCCGATCTCGTCGCAGGTGCCCTCGACCAGGACGCCGTCGGGCTGCAGACGGTCCGTCATCGTCGCCCAGGCTCCCTCCACCGCGTCCTCGTCGTACTGGCGGAGCACGTTGAAGGCGCGGATGACGCCCGCCCGCCGCCCCGCGGGCAGGGGCACCTCGAAGCCGCCGCGCTCGAAGCGCACGCGCGCGTCCGCGGGGAACGGCGTGCCGCCCTCCCTCACCCGGGCGAGCTGGCGCCGAGCGGTGTCGACCCGTGCGGGCTCGATCTCGAGGCCGAGCACCTCGACGTCGGGCGCGGCCCGGACGAGCCGGCGGTGCAGCTCGAGCGTGGTGACCGCGCTCGCCCCGAAGCCGAGATCGACGACGAGCGGGGAGGCGGTGCTGCGCAGGACGGGCAGCTCGGCGAGCCGGCGGTCGACCCGGCGGAGGCGGTTCGTGCCCGTCGTTCCGCGGGTGACGGCTCCGATGGGCATGCTCTCCAGCGTATCCGCGGGCGAGGGGGCCGCCTCTAAGCTGGACGCATGTCCGAGACCTACACCCTCATCCTCGTGCGCCACGGCAACAGCGAGTGGAACCAGAAGAACCTCTTCACCGGCTGGGTCGACGTGCGCCTGACCGAGCAGGGAGTCGCGGAGGCCACCCGCGCCGGCGAGCTGCTGACCGAGGCGGGCCTGCACCCCGACATCGTCTACACGTCGCGCCAGACGCGTGCGATCCAGACCGCCAACATCGCCCTCGAGGTCGCCGACCGCCTGTGGATCGACGTCAAGCGCTCCTGGCGCCTCAACGAGCGCCACTACGGCGCCCTGCAGGGCAAGGACAAGGCGCAGACCCTCGCCGAGTACGGCCCCGAGCAGTTCCAGACCTGGCGCCGCTCCTTCGACGTGCCGCCGCCCCCGCTCGACGACGACGACCAGTACTCGCAGGCGCACGACGAGCGCTACGCCGACCTCGGCGACGCCCTGCCCCGCACCGAGTCGCTGAAGCTCGTGATCGAGCGGATGCTCCCGTACTGGGAGTCCGACATCAAGCCGGACCTCGCCTCGGGCAAGACCGTCATGATCACCGCGCACGGCAACTCCCTCCGCGCGCTGGTGAAGACCCTCGACGGCATCTCGGACTCGGACATCGCGGAGCTCAACATCCCGACCGGGATCCCGCTCGTCTACGAGCTGAACGAGGACTTCGAGCCCATCGGCGAGGCGCGCTACCTCGACCCCGAGGCCGCGGCCGCCGGTGCCGCCGCCGTCGCCGCCCAGGGCGCCAAGAAGTAGCACCGCCCCGCACGCGCGAACGGCCCGCCCGAGTCCTCGACTCCGGCGGGCCGTTCCCGTAGCCCCGGAGGCGGAGCGCACGGACACGTCCGGCCCGCAGGAGACGCTCGTTCCTGCGGGCCGGACGGTGAGACGGGCCGGAGCCCGAGGTGTCGACTAGGAGTAGTCGCCCGAGATCAGGTACTGGACCTTCTTGGCGATCGACACGGCGTGGTCGGCGAAGCGCTCGTGGTAGCGGCTGGCGAGGGTCGCGTCGACGGTGTCGGCGGCCTGGCCCTTCCACGCCTCGCTGAGCACCTTGTCGAAGACGCTGACGTGCAGCTCGTCGATCTTGTCGTCCTCGTCGCGGATCTCCTCGGCGATGCGCGGGTCCTGCGAGCGGAGCAGGTCGGTCAGCTTGTGTGCTACGACCACGTCGAGGCGGCCCATCTCGACGAACGTCGGACGCAGGCTCTTGGGGACCACCTTGTCGGGGAAGCGGTAGCGCGAGAGCTGGGCGATGTGCTCGGCGATGTCGCCCATCCGCTCGAGCGACGCGCTGATGCGCAGCGCCGAGACGACGATCCGCAGGTCGCGGGCGACCGGGTTCTGCCGGGCGAGGATGTCGATCGCGAGCTCGTCGAGGCTGATGGCCAGCTCGTCGATGCGCGCGTCGCTCGCGATGACCTCCTCCGCGAGGGTGACGTCGGAGTGGTTGAACGCCTGGGTCGCCTTCTCGATGGCGATCTCGACGAGTCCGGAGATCTCGACGAGTCGTTCCTGGACCTCGGCCAGCTCCTGCTGGAAAACTTCGCGCATCTGTGTTCGACCCTCTCTACGGCGCGCGCGGACGACGGCGCCGGATCTGCGGCGAGCACCTCGCACGCCGCTGCGACTGCACTCCGTGGGCGCAGGCGCAGTCATGATGACCACGGCAGGTTAACGGACGGTGCCGGGCGTTTGAACAGTACTCGACCCCCGGAGGATCGACGGGAGTCCGGTAGGGGGACGCCCGGTGGATGGTTAGCCTGGGTCCGTGGATTCGGGCTTGATCGTGGTTCTGTCGCTCGTTCTCGGTGTCGCGATCGGGATCCTTCTGACGACCGTGCTCACGCTCGCCGCCCGCCAGGGCCGCATCGCGCAGGACGTGATCTCGGTCGGGCTACCCGAGGGGATCGAGGCGATCATCGACGCCGTCGGCTCGCCCGCCTTCGTGACCGACCCGTCTCACAACGTGCTGAAGGCGTCCACCCGCGCCGTCGCGCTCGGCCTGGTCTCGCAGGACACGCTGCTCCACCCCGACCTCGCCGCCATCGTCGACCGCGTCCGCCGCTTCGGCGACGACATCGTCCAGGACCTCGAGCTCGCGACCAGCCCGCTCTCCGACGCCGCCGTGACGCTCGTCGTCCACGCGACCCGCCTCGGCTCCCGCTACGTCCTCGTCATCGCCGAGGACCACACCGAGGCGCGCCGGCTCGAGGCCGTCCGCCGGGACTTCGTCGCCAACATCTCCCACGAGCTGAAGACCCCGATCGGCGCCGTCGGCCTGCTCGCCGAGGCCCTCGACTCCGCCGCCGACGACCCCCAGCAGGTGCGCCGCTTCGCGCACCGGCTGACCCAGGAGTCGCACCGCCTCGCGAAGATCACGCGCGAGATCATCGAGCTCTCCCGCCTCCAGGCCGCCGACGTCGCCGGCTCCGCCGAGATCATCCGCGTCGACGACGTCGTCACGGCGGCGCTCGAGACCACCCACGTCATGGCGGAGTCGCACGACGTCACCCTGGTCAAGGGCGGGATGAAGAAGGCCTACGTCGTGGGGCAGGAGAAGATGCTCGTCTCGGCGCTGCACAACCTCCTCGCCAACGCCATCCAGTACTCGCCCGCAGGCTCCCGCGTGGGCATCGGCGTCCGCTCCACCGGCGGAGTCGTCGAGATCGCCGTCACCGACCAGGGCATCGGCATCCCGGAGGAGGACCTCGACCGGGTGTTCGAGCGCTTCTACCGCGTCGACCAGGCCCGCTCCCGCCACACCGGCGGCACCGGCCTCGGCCTCAGCATCGTCAAGCACGCCGTGCAGAACCACGGCGGCGACGTCCGCGTCTGGTCCAAGCCCGGCCGCGGCTCCACCTTCACCATCCGGCTCCCCGAAGCCGACCCCGCCCGGACGCCCTTCGCGGCGACCGCCCCGATAGGAGAACACGCGTGACCAGCATCCTGCTCGTCGAGGACGAGAGCGCCCTCAGCGAGCCCCTCAGCTACCTGCTCGAACGCGAGGGCTACGACGTCACCGTCGCCGAGGACGGCAACCGCGCCGTCGCCGCCTTCGACGAGGGCGACTACGACCTGATCCTCCTCGACCTCATGCTGCCCGGCATGCCCGGCACCGAGGTCTGCCGCGAGATCCGCACCCGCTCCTCCGTCCCGATCATCATGGTCACCGCCAAGGACTCCGAAGTGGACATCGTCGTCGGCCTGGAGCTCGGCGCGGACGACTACGTCACCAAGCCCTACTCCACCCGCGAACTGCTCGCCCGCATCCGCGCCGTCCTCCGACGCCGCACCGAGGAGCCCGGCGAGGAGCGGATCGTCGTCGCGGGCCCCGTCCGCATGGACATCGAACGCCACACGGTCGAAGTCGACGGCGTCGAGACCCCGATGCCCCTCAAGGAGTTCGAGCTCCTCGAGATGCTCCTCCGCAACGCGGGCCGCGTCCTCACCCGCGGCCAGCTCATCGACCGCGTCTGGGGGAGCGACTACTTCGGCGACACGAAGACCCTCGACGTCCACGTCAAGCGCATCCGCTCGAAGATCGAGAAGACGCCGAAGGAGCCGGTGCTCCTGGTTACTGTCCGCGGCCTCGGCTACCGCTTCGACGCTTGATCGCGGGCCCTGGCGGGGCGATCTGCGGCGTTGTCGTCGGTTGCGATACCGCTGGTATCGCGCCCTCCTCCGCCTTGCAGCTCACCCCGCCAGGACCCGCGATCAACCCTGTGCTGGAGGGGTGAAGTGCGGGGCCGTCGCTGCGCGACGAGCCGCGGGGTGGGGCCGTCGCTGCGCGACGAGCCGTCGATGGTGGGGCCGTCGCTGCGCGACGAGCCGGGCAGGGGGCGTCGCTCAGGGCGTGGTGCTCGAGTGGTCGGCGTATCGAGACCCGCGCAGCCGGACGTCGCCCGCCTGGTGGTCGAGTGGCCGGCGGAGCGGGTGTGTCGAGACTTGCGGGGACGACGAAGGGCCGCCCACCGGGGTGG
The DNA here is from genome assembly GCF_002931705.1 of Rathayibacter sp. AY1C5. Classification (NCBI taxonomy): domain Bacteria; kingdom Bacillati; phylum Actinomycetota; class Actinomycetes; order Micrococcales; family Microbacteriaceae; genus Rathayibacter; species Rathayibacter sp. AY1C5. Next base: position 484,224 of record NZ_PSWD01000001.1, on the reverse strand, counting down.
ACGGCCCTCGAGGGCGGAGGGGGCTACTCCGCGGTGGGAGCGTCGACGCCGGGCTCGGCGGTCGGAGTGGGGAGCGCGGTCCGGGCGGGGTCGGCCGTCGGGGTGACGGTCGGCGTCGCGGAGGGCGCGGGGGTCAGCGTCGAGTAGGCCTCGAGGGCGTTCGTCAGGACGGGGACGAGGAGCTCCTTGCCCTGCTCGGAGCCGTACTGGAAGTAGACGGGGAGCAGGCCGCCGGGGATTGTGTCGATGTCGTCCATCTGGACGGCCTCGGTGCTGTCGGGGCGGACCTCGGTACGGCCGGGGACGGCGTCGACGGTGTCGCTGGTGCGGCCCGCGGAGCCCTCGTACTGCACCTCGACGCTCAGCGCCTCATCGGTGGAGTTCACGAGCGTCACGATCAGGGTGCCGGCCTCGCCGTCGTCCGAGACGATCATCGCGTTGCGGATGGCGAGATCGCCGATCGTCGCGCCGACTCCGTCGCTCGGGTCGTAGATCTTGCGCGTCGCCTGCGGGGCGACGAGGTTGCAGCCGGCGGTAGCGAGGGCGACGCCGACCGCGAGAACGACGGATGCAGCGATACGCGCCTTCACAGGAACCTCCAGATCGTCGGCCCCGCTCGCCCCGGACAGGGCGACTTCACTGTGCACGAGCCGACACCAGGCTAGCGTAGCGAGCACCGCGGCTCCGCCCGTCCGGACTCCCTTCCCGCTCGGCGCGCATGGTAATCTGTCCGCCGCTGAAAGGACGTCGCATGCAGTTCGAGGTCGGAGAGACGGTCGTCTACCCCCATCACGGAGCCGCCACGATCGCCGAGGTGAAGACCCGGACGATCAAGGGCCAGGAGAAGACGTACCTGAAGCTCCGCGTCGCGCAGGGCGACCTCGTCATCGAGGTGCCCGCCGACAACGTCGACCTGGTCGGCGTCCGCGACGTCATCGGCCGCGAGGGCGTCGAGCGCGTGTTCGAGGTCCTGCGCGCCGAGGTCGTCGAGGAGCCGACCAACTGGTCGCGCCGCTACAAGGCCAACCTCGAGAAGCTCGGGTCCGGAGACGTCGTCAAGGTCTCCGAGGTCGTCCGCGACCTCACCCGCCGCGACCGCGACCGCGGCCTCTCGGCGGGGGAGAAGAGCATGCTCGCCAAGGCCCGCCAGATCCTCGTCTCCGAGCTCGCCCTGGCCGAGAAGACCGACGAGGACGCCGCCTCCGTGCTCCTCGACGAGGTCCTCGCATCCTGAACGGTCCGGCCGGCGCGCCGACCGCGGCCGTCGTCCTCGTCGCCGCCGGCAGCGGCACGAGGCTCGGCCGCGAGCGCCCCAAGGCCTACGTCGACTGCGCGGGGAGGACGATCCTCGAGCGCAGCCTGCGCACGGTGCTGCTGCTCGCGGAGCCGGTCCAGATCGTCGTCGTGGCTCCCGCCGCCCTCCTCGAGGAGACGGCCGCTCTGACGCACGCCGCCGGAGCCCCGGACGGCTCCGTCAGCGTCGTCGCCGGAGGCGCCAGCCGCCAGGAGTCGGTCGCTCGAGGGCTCCGGGCGCTCGGCCCGGCCGTCGAGACGGTGCTCGTGCACGACGCCGCCCGCGCCCTCACGCCCGTCGACCAGTTCGAGCGGGTGATCGCGGCGGTCCGGGAGACGGGCGGCGGAGTGATCCCGGGTCTGCCGGTCACCGACACGATCAAGCGCATCCGCGCCGACGGCGGGATCCTCGGCACGGTGGACCGCTCCGAGCTCGCCGCGGTGCAGACGCCGCAGGGCTTCCCGCGCGCGCTCCTCGACGAGGCCTACGCCTCGGCGGAGGAGGACTTCACCGACGACGCGGCGCTCCTCGCCTCGCGCGGCGGTCCCTCGATCGTCGTCGCCGGCGACCCGCTCGCCTTCAAGATCACCACCCCCTGGGACCTGGCCCGCGCCGAGCAGGTGCTCGCACCGCCGCCCGCCGTCGTCGTGCCGCGCGTCGGCATCGGCACGGACGTGCACGCGTTCGACGACGCGTCGCCGCTCTGGCTCGCCGGGCTCCACTGGCCGGGGGAGCGGGGCCTGTCCGGGCACAGCGACGGCGACCCGGTCGCCCACGCGATCTGCGACGCGCTCCTGGCGGCGGCGGGTCTCGGCGACATCGGCTCCCGCTTCGGCACGACCGACCCGCGCTTCGCGGACGCCCACGGCGATGTCTTCCTCCGCGCGACCCGCGAGCTGGTGGAGGCCGCCGGCTTCGCCATCGGCAACGTCTCGGTGCAGCTCATCGGCAACCGCCCGAAGTTCTCGCCGCGGCGCGAAGAGGCGCAGAGGCTGCTCTCGGAGCTGCTCGGCGCACCGGTCAGCGTCGCCGCCACCACCTCGGACGCGCTGGGCTTCACCGGCCGGGGCGAGGGGGTCGCCGCGACCGCGACGGCACTCGTCCTCCCCACCCCCGCTGTCGCGCGGTAGTCCCCGGGCGGAGCCGCCGACCCGGCCGGGAGCGGTCCGCCCGGTAAACTCGCCCGCGTGACTCTGCGACTGCATGACTCGAAGGCCCAGGCCCTCGTCGATTTCGTCCCCCTCCGCGAGAACGAGGTCGGGATGTACGTCTGCGGACCCACCGTTCAGTCCTCGCCCCACATCGGGCACCTGCGCTCCGCCCTCGCCTACGACCAGCTGCGCCGCTGGCTGGCGTACCGCGGCTTCCAGGTCACCCTGGTGCGCAACGTCACCGACATCGACGACAAGATCCTCGCCATCGCCGAGGACGCGCGGCGTCGGGTGCCCGAGGGCGCGCCGGTCGAGCAGTGGTGGGCGCTCGCCTACCGCGTCGAGCTCGAGTTCACCGCCGCGTACACGGCCCTCGGCATCCTCCCGCCGACCTACGAGCCGCGCGCGACCGCGAGCATCGCCGAGATGATCACCCTCATCCAGACCCTGATCGAGCGCGGTCACGCCTACCCGGCGCCCGACGACTCCGGCGACGTCTACTTCGACACGCGGTCCTGGCCGGACTACGGCTCGCTCACCCACCAGCGCCTCGAGAGCATGGAGGCGGCGACCGACGCCGACCCGCGCGGCAAGCGCGACCCGCACGACTTCGCTCTCTGGAAGGGCGCCAAGGCGGAGGAGCCCGAGTCGGCCGCCTGGGCCTCGCCGTGGGGCGCCGGGCGCCCCGGCTGGCACATCGAGTGCTCCGCGATGTCGACGAAGTACCTCGGCACCCAGTTCGACATCCACGGCGGCGGGCTCGACCTGCGCTTCCCCCACCACGAGAACGAGCTCGCCCAGTCCAGCGCCGCCGGCCACGCCTTCGCCAGCTACTGGCTGCACAACGGCCTCGTGTCCGTCATCGGCCAGAAGATGAGCAAGTCGCTCGGCAACTCGGTGTTCGCCTCCGAGCTGCTCGAGGCGGCCCGCCCGCTCGTCGTCCGCTACTACCTCGGCTCGGCCCACTACCGCTCCACCCTCGAGTTCCACGACGGGGCCCTCGAGGAGGCCGAAGCGGCGCTGGAGCGGATCGAGGGCTTCCTCGAGCGCTCCCGCCGCCGCCTCGACGGCACGCGGTTCGCCGCGCTCGGCGAGCCGGTGGTTCCGGAGGAGTTCGCCGAGGCGATGGACGACGACCTGTCCGTCCCGCAGGCCATCGGCGTCCTGCACGAGACCGTGCGCGCCGGCAACGCCGCCCTCGACGCCGAGGACCTCGGCTCCGTCTCGGCCCTGCGCACCCAGGTGCTCGCGATGGCGGCCGTGCTCGGCATCGACCCGGAGGCGCCCGAGTGGGCGCGCTCCGACGACGAACCCTCGTACCGCGCGCTCAGCGTGCTGGTCGACCGCCTGGTCGCCGAACGCCAGACCGCGCGCGAGCAGCGCGACTGGGCGAGCGCCGACCGCATCCGAACCGATCTCGCCGCGGCGGGAATCACGATCGAAGACACCCAGACGGGTGCGCATTGGAGTCTCGATGGCGAATAAGCCCGGCCGCCCCGGAGCGGTCCGAAAGAAGAGCAAGGGCAAGGCCGTCGGTTCCGGCGGTCAGGGCCGTCAGGCCCTCGAGGGCAAGAAGCCCACGCCCAAGGCCGAGGACCGGCCCTACCACCCCGCAGGCAAGGCGAAGCTCGCGCGTGAGCGCTTCGTCGCCGCAGGCGGCAAGGGCCGCCCCGGCGGAGCCCTCTCCGCGGCCGCCCGCGGACAGGGGCGCCCCGCTCCGTCGCGCAAGCCCAAGAGCGGCGACGACTTCGAGATGGTGACGGGCCGGAACTCGGTCCTCGAGGCGTTGCGCGCCAGCATCCCGGCCACCACCCTCTACCTCGCGACCCGCATCGAGATGGACGACCGGGTCAAGGAGGCGCTCAAGATCGCCACCGCCCGCGGCCTTCCCGTGCTCGAGGTCATGCGCCCGGAGCTCGACCGCCTCGCCGGCCCCGACTCCGTGCACCAGGGCCTCGTGCTGAAGGTGCCGCCCTACGAGTACGCCCACCCGAGCGACCTGCTCGAGCGCAGCGTCTCCCGCGGAGCGGTCCCCCTCCTCGTCGCCCTCGACGGCATCACCGACCCGCGCAACCTCGGAGCGATCATCCGCTCCGTCGCCGCGTTCGGCGGCCAGGGCGTCATCGTCCCGCAGCGCCGCTCCGTGGGCCTCAACTCCGCCGCCTGGAAGACCTCCGCCGGAGCCGCCGCGCGCATCCCCGTCGCGATGGCGTCCAACCTCACCGCCATGATCAAGGACTTCAAGCGCGCCGGCGTCTTCGTCATCGGACTCGACGGCGACGGCGACGTGATGCTGCCCGGCCTCGAACTCGCCGACCGGCCGCTCCTCGTCGTCGTCGGCAGCGAGGGCAAGGGCCTCTCCCGCCTCGTCACCGAGCAGTGCGACGCCGTCGTCTCCATTCCGATCAGCTCCGCCACCGAATCCCTCAACGCCGGGATCGCGGCGTCGGTCGCGCTCTACGAGATCTCCAAACTCCGCTCCGCCTCCGAGTAGCGCGGGCGCCGGCACGGCGATCTGCGGCGTTGTCGTCGGGCGCGATACCGCCGGTATCGCTTCCTCCTCCGCCTTGCAGCTCACCGCGCGGGCACCGGCGTGGCGATCTGCGGCGTTGTCGTCGGGCGCGATACCGCCGGTATCGCTTCCTCCTCCGCCTTGCAGCTCACCGCGCCGGCACCCGCGCTCCAGGTCTGGATGTCAGGGGCGCCGCCTTCGGCGAGCGGACAGGGGCGCCGCCTGCGGCGAGCGGACCGAGTGCGCCGCCTGCGGCGAGCGAGCCGGGGGGATGCGAAGAGGGCCCGTGCTGACAGCGCGGGCCCTCTTGCGGTGGTGGGGGGTCAGACGTTCTTCGTCCAGTCGACGTCGGCGTCCTCGTCGGTGAGCTCGGCGTCGCCGGACTCGTCGAGGACGAGGTTCGGGAGGGTCAGCGCCTCGGTGGGAGGAGCGATGACCGTCGCCTCGTCGCGGCGGTGACGCAGGATGTCGTTCACGTAGGCGGTGACCGCCTCCGCCAGGGGGACGTCGCGCGCCTGCTGCTGCGACATGAACCATCGGTGCTCGAGCAGCTGGTGGAACATCTCGGCCGGCTCCAGGCGGCCCTTGAGATCACGGGGGATCGAGCGGATGACCGGCTCGAACACCTGCGCCAGCCACTCGTGCGCCACCATCTCCTCGTCCAGGCCCTGCTTGTCGTAGGTCGCCGTGTACGAGTCGAGGTCGTTGAGCAGGCGCCGCGCCTGGTTCTCCTGCGCGTCCAGCCCGGTGAGACGGAGCAGCCGCCGCTGGTGGTGGCCGGCGTCGACCACCTTCGGCTGGATCCGCACCGTGGACCCGGCCTCGTCGGTCTTGATCGCGAGCTCCTCGATGTCGAAGCCCAGCTCGTTCAGCCGGTTCACGCGGTCGTTGATCCGCCAGCGCTCCGAGGTCGCGAACGACTCGGCACCGGTCAGCTCCTTCCAGAGGCTGCGGTACGCCGCGACGATGCCGTCGGAGACCGTGATCGGATCGAGGTCGTCGTCGACGCGACCGCCGGCCTCGAGGTCGAGCAGCTCGCCGGCGATGTTGACGCGGGCGATCTCCAGATCGTTCTCGCGCTGGCCGTTCGAGAGGCCGCCCGAGTAGAGCTGCCCGGTCTCCGCATCGACCAGGTAGGCGGCGAAGGCGCCGGCATCGCGCCGGAAGAGGGTGTTCGAAAGGGACACGTCGCCCCAGAAGAAGCCGATCACGTGCAGGCGGACCAGGAGGAGCGCCAGCGCGTCGACCAGACGGGTCGCCGTGTCCGGCCGCAGCGTCTGCGAGAAGAGCGCCCGGTAGGGGAGCGAGAACTTGAGGTGACGGGTGACCAGCACGGCGGGCAGGGCCTCGCCCTCGTCGTCGGTGCGGTTCGTGATCACCGCGCCCGGCACCACGCACGGCACGTCGAGGCGCTGCAGCGTCTTCAGCATCTCGTACTCGCGCCGCGACATCTCGGCGGTCGTCTCCTTGACGGCGACGACGTGACCGGAGAGGTGGGCGAAACGGACCGTGTGCCGCGAGATGCCCTTCGGCAGGGCGGCGATGTACTCGTCGGGCCAGTCGTCGAGCCGCAGGTTCCACGGCAGGTCGAGCAGGGCCGGGTCGACGGTGGCCGAGGTGATGTTCAGGGAGCCGGACATGGTGCGCCGTTCGTGTCGCGTGTCGGACGGTGGGGGAGCCGCAGACGACGCTGCCGCCGCCCTGGAGGGGACGGCGGCAGCGTGCGGTGCAGGAGGAGGCTCAGGAGAGGCGCTCGCCCGACTCCGCGTCGAAGATGTGCACGCGGTGGTTCGCGGTCACGTACACGCGGTCGCCCGCGGTCGGGTGCACGCGGCCGTCGACGCGCGCGACGATGTCGGTGCGGCGGCCCTCGACCTCGGTGTGGCCGTAGAGGTAGCCGTCCGAGCCGAGCTCCTCGATGAGGTCGACCTCGATCGGCAGTCCGCCGGGCTGGGTCGAGACGGTGACGTCCTCCGGGCGCACGCCGAGCGTGACGACCTTCTGGCTCGTCTTCGCGAGCGCCTCGCGGGCGATCGGGAGGACGGTGTCGCCGAACTTGACGCCGCCGTCGGTGACGTCCGCGTGGAAGAGGTTCATCGCGGGCGAGCCGATGAAGCCGGCCACGAAGACGTTGTTCGGGTTCTCGTACAGGTCGCGGGGCGAGCCGACCTGCTGGAGGAGGCCGTCCTTGAGGACCGCGATGCGGTCGCCCATGGTGAGCGCCTCGGTCTGGTCGTGGGTGACGTAGACCGTGGTGATGCCCAGGCGGCGCTGCAGCGTGCCGATCTGGGTGCGGGTGGACACGCGGAGCTTGGCGTCGAGGTTCGACAGCGGCTCGTCCATGAGGAAGACCTGGGGCTTGCGGACGATGGCGCGGCCCATCGCGACGCGCTGGCGCTGGCCACCGGAGAGCGCCTTCGGCTTGCGGTTCAGGTAGGGCTCGAGGTCGAGCATCTTCGCGGCCTCGAGGACCCGCGCGGCGCGCTCGTCCTTGTTGACGCCGGCGATCTTGAGCGCGAAGCCCATGTTCTCGGCGACCGACATGTGCGGGTACAGCGCGTAGTTCTGGAAGACCATCGCGATGTCGCGGTCCTTCGGCGGAACGTCCGTGACGTTGCGGTCGCCGATGAGGATGCGGCCCTCGTTGACCTCCTCGAGGCCGGCGAGCATGCGCAGGGACGTGGACTTGCCGCAGCCGGAGGGGCCGACGAGGACGAGGAACTCGCCGTCGCCCACCTCGAGGTTGAGCTTGTCGACGGAGGCACGAGTGGCCCCGGGGTAGACGCGGGACGCGTGGTCGAAAGTTACGGACGCCATTGTTCTTGCTCCTTCACCGGCAGGTACGTGCCGGACGATCCGAGTGAATGGAAGTGATGGTCATCATCGCGTGGGCGACTCCGACCAACCGTCACAGTATGCCACGGGGCCGACAGTCGTCGGTCGGGCACCGCGTATCCGTCGTTTGGAGGTTTCCCAGGGCTCGCGCGTAGGATTCCGGCGAGTCGCGCCCGGCGACCCCCTTCTTCCCCCTCTCTCATTCGGAGCGTTCTTGTCATGACCACCGGCGGAGCCAACGACCGTCTCTCGAAGAACCAGCGACGAGAGGCCGCCCGAGAGAAGGCGCGCCGCCTGCGCGAGCAGCAGAAGCGCCGCGACCGCGTGAGCCGCTTCGCCCTGCAGGGCGGGCTCGCCGCCGTCGTGATCGCGGTCGTCGTGATCGTGGTCTTCGCCGTCACCTCGAGCATCCGCCCCGCGGGCCCGGGCCCGGCGAACATGGCGAGCGACGGTGTCGTCATCGGCGAGAACATGGTCGCGCAGACGAGCGGTGCCGTCGCCGCCGACGGGACGCCCACCCCCAGCGCGCTCGACACCTCGGCCGGCACGGTCGACATCCGGGTCTACCTCGACTACCTCTGCCCCTACTGCGGCCAGTTCGAGAAGACCAACGGCGACCAGATCAAGGAGTGGGTGACCAGCGGTGCCGCGACGGTCGAGATCCACCCGATCGCCATCCTCACGACCCGCTCCAACGGAACCAAGTACTCGGAGCGCTCGGCCAACGCCGCCGCGTGCGTCGCGGACCGCTCGCCCAACTCCTTCTTCGACTTCAACTCCCTGCTGTTCGCCAACCAGCCGGCGGAGGGGACAGACGGACTCTCGGACGACCAGTTGAAGGACTACGCCTCGCAGGCGGGCGTCGAGGACACGGCGGCCGTGAACACCTGCATCGACGACCAGAGCTTCGTGAGCTGGGTCCGCGCCGCGACCGAGCGCGCCACCTCGGGTCCGCTGCCCGGCACGGACGTGCCCGCTGTCACGGGCACCCCGACCGTCCTGGTCAACGGCGAGGCGTACTCGGGCTCGCTGACCGACCCGGACGCCTTCAGCTCCTTCGTGCTCTCGGCCGCCGCCGACTCCTACTCGTCGGCGACTCCCGCGCCCACTTCCTCCGAGACCCCGGCGCCGAGTGACACGCCCGCCTCGACCGAGGCCCCCGCGTCGACCGAGACGCCCGCGTCGACCGAGACCCCCGCTCCCAGCGACGCCCCGGTCTCCACCGAGGCTCCGGCCTCCTCCGAGCCCACTCCGGCCGCCGCGGGCTGAGCCCCGGACGCGCAGGAGCCCCGCGCATGCAGAAGGCCCCGACCGCACACAGCGGTCGGGGCCTTCTTCTCTCCTGAGCCGACGACGGGACTTGAACCCGTAACCGCCCGATTACAAGTCGGGTGCGCTACCAATTGCGCCACGTCGGCAGGTGCGCTCGCGCGCCCGGCCACCCTATCGCGGGCCCCGGATCCGCCCGGATCGGGGCCCGCCGCGTCTCACGGTTCGAGGATGCTGAGGTGCCGCTCTGCGGGAGCGGGACGCTTGGGGCCGCCGATCTTCCCGTCGGGACGGCCGACGTAGAGCCAGCCGAGCAGCTCCTCGCCCTTCTCGAGGCGATGCGCCTTCCGCACGGCCTTGTCGCGCGTGTAGGAGCCGGTGCGCCAGAAGACACCCCAGCCCGCCTCGTCGAGCAGCAGGCTCAGGAGGTGGGCGACGCCCGAGGCGACGGCCTCCTGCTCCCAGGCCGGCACCTTCGACTTCTTGACGCTGACCACGACGGCCAGCAGCAGGGAGGCGCGGTGCGTCTTCTCGATGTACTTCCGCGGGTCCTTCTTCGCCCCCGAGGCGACCGCGAAGCTGCGGCCGACCCGGTCGCGGGCGGCGCCGCGGATCTCGATGACCCGCCACGGGCGCAGCGAGCTGTGATCGGCGAGACGCGACGCCGCCGAGACGAACGCCGCGATCTCGTCGTGCCCCGGAGCCTCCGGCGTCACCTTCGAGCGCGATCGGCGCGCGAGGACGGCCTCGAGCACGGGGGAGGAGGACACGGTCACTCGCCCTCGGCCTGGAAGTTCAGGGCGATCGAGTTCATGCAGTAGCGGTCGCCGGTGGGCGTGCCGAAGCCGTCGGGGAAGACGTGTCCCAGGTGGGATCCGCAGTTCGCGCAGCGGACCTCGGTGCGGACCATGCCGAGGGTGCTGTCCTCGATCAGCTGGACCGCGTCCGGGTTCACGGACTCGTAGAAGCTCGGCCAGCCGCAGCCGGAGTCGAACTTGGTGCCGCTCTTGAAGAGCTCGGCGCTGCAGGCGGCACAGGTGTAGAGGCCGGAGCGGTGCTCGTCGAGCAGCTCGCCGGTCCACGGGCGCTCGGTGGCCGCTTCGCGCAGGACCGCGTACTGGTCGCGGTCGAGCTCCTCGCGCCACTCGGCGTCGGACTTGTTCACGGAATACGACGACATGGGTCTCCCTCGGAATCCTCGTCAGTGTACGGGGGCGGTCGCGCCCCTCCACCTGGTCCAACCCCCGGGGCGACGGCTCCATTCCGCCTCCGCGGGCTGTGGAGGAGACTCCCCGCCTCCATGCCGCGACACGGTCACGAGGTGTTCGGAGCGCCTCCCCGGCGGCGGCCGTGGGCCTGCCTACCCTGGACGGATGAGCAGGACGACGGACCCGAGACCGGGCACCGGTCTGTCCGAGCGCGAGCTGCGGGTGCTCGCCTTCGAGCGCGAGTGGACGGCCCGCTCCGGGGACAAGGACGACGCGATCCGCTCCCAGTTCGGACTGTCGGCCGCCCGCTACTATCAGGTGCTCAGCGCGGTGCTCGCCTCTCCGGCCGCCCTCGCGCACGACCCGATGCTCGTCACGCGGCTGCAGCGCATCCGCGACCAGCGCGCCGGCGCCCGCGCCTCGCGACGCCTCGGGCGCCTCGAGTAGACGAGCTGCTCGAGTCCACCAACGGAAGGCCGGCCGTACCCCCGATGTCGAACACGCACCCGAGAGACCGCTTCGACGAGGTCCCGGCGACGGAGGCGCGCGTCGGCGCCCACCGCCGGCCGCCGGCCCCTCACGCCCGCGCCGTCGCCCTCGCCTGGGCCGCCCTCGCCACCGGAGTCATCGTCCTGCTCGGCTTCATCGGGCTGCTGGTCATCGACGACCGGGTGCAGTTCACGGATGTCTTCACTCCGCCGACCGCGACCGCGGAGGCGACCCCGACCGCAGCCGCGACGCTCGATCCCGATCTCGCCGTCGCCGTCCTCAACGGCACCGCCACCGTCGGACTCGCCGCCAGCGCCGGCGACGCCCTGACGACGGCCGGATGGAGCGTCCCGACCGTCGCGAACGCGAACACCGAGGACATCGCCGCCACGACCGTCTACTACACCGACCCAGCGCTCGAGGGAGCGGCCCTCGGTCTCGTCGACTCGCTCGGAACGGGGACCGTCCTGCTCTCGCAGGACTTCGTCGAGACGGGCTCCGTCGTCGTGGTCCTGGGGGCCGATTACGCCTTCGAGCAGGGCTGATCGGGGCCCTCTGTTACGGGCACGTTTCCTCCGTGTTGAATCCCGGGCAACTCTTCCCCGCGAGGCCCTTTCCAGCCCCTCCCGGGGCCGATAGCCGGATTAGTATTCCTGACCAGGCACCAGCACATCGCTCGTGCCGCGGGCATCACAGCACTGGGGAGTACAGAGATGGCGAACGGAACCGTCAAGTGGTTCAACGCTGAGAAGGGCTACGGCTTCATCACGGTCGACGGCGGCGGACAGGACGTCTTCGTCCACTACTCCGCGATCGACATGTCGGGGTACAAGGTCCTCGAGGAGGGGCAGCAGGTCGCGTTCGAGGTCGGCACGGGGTCGAAGGGCCCCCAGGCCGAATCGGTCCGCCCGGCCTGACCGCCGAGCCTCCCGGGAGCCGTCGTCCGCCTCGTGCGGGCGGCGGCTCCTTCGTGTCGGAGCGCGTGCCGGTCGCTTGCACTCGTCCACCGCGAGTGCCAGAATCGACCTTGGCACTCGCTCCGGTCGAGTGCCAGCACAGACATTTCACGACGTCCGGGAGGGACGAGAAACACACATGGCCAAGATCATTGCTTTTGACGAAGAAGCCCGCCGCGGCCTCGAGCGTGGACTCAACACTCTGGCCGACGCGGTCAAGGTGACCCTCGGCCCGCGCGGCCGCAACGTCGTCCTCGAGAAGAAGTGGGGCGCTCCCACCATCACGAACGACGGCGTCTCCATCGCCAAGGAGATCGAGCTCGACGAGCCGTACGAGAAGATCGGCGCCGAGCTCGTCAAGGAGGTCGCCAAGAAGACCGACGACGTCGCCGGCGACGGAACCACCACCGCGACCGTCCTCGCTCAGGCGCTCGTCCGCGAGGGCCTGCGCAACGTCGCGGCCGGCGCCGACCCGATCAGCCTCAAGAAGGGCATCGAGAAGGCCGTCAAGGCCGTCACCGCCGAGCTCATCGCCGGCGCGAAGGCGATCGAGACCAAGGAGGAGATCGCGGCGACCGCCTCCATCTCCGCCGCGGACCCCGAGATCGGCGCGATCATCGCCGAGGCGATCGACAAGGTCGGCAAGGAGGGCGTCGTCACCGTCGAGGAGTCGAACACCTTCGGCACCGAGCTCGAGCTCACCGAGGGCATGCGCTTCGACAAGGGCTACCTGTCGCAGTACTTCGTGACCGACCCCGACCGTCAGGAGGCGGTGTTCGAGGACCCCTACATCCTCATCGTCAACTCCAAGGTCTCGAACATCAAGGACCTGCTCCCGGTCGTCGACAAGGTGATCCAGGCGGGCAAGCAGCTGCTGATCATCGCCGAGGACGTCGACGGCGAGGCGCTGGCGACCCTGGTCGTCAACAAGATCCGCGGCATCTTCAAGTCGGTCGCCGTCAAGGCCCCCGGCTTCGGCGACCGTCGCAAGGCGCAGCTCCAGGACATCGCGATCCTCACCGGCGGCCAGGTCATCTCCGAGGAGGTCGGCCTCAAGCTCGAGAACGTCACCCTCGACCTGCTCGGCTCGGCCCGCAAGGTCGTCATCACCAAGGACGAGACCACGATCGTCGAGGGTGCCGGCGACGCCGAGGCCATCGCCGGCCGCGTCGCGCAGATCCGCGGCGAGATCGAGAACACCGACAGCGACTACGACCGCGAGAAGCTCCAGGAGCGCCTCGCGAAGCTCGCCGGCGGCGTCGCGGTCATCAAGGCCGGAGCGGCGACCGAGGTCGAGCTCAAGGAGCGCAAGCACCGCATCGAGGACGCCGTCCGCAACGCGAAGGCCGCCGTCGAGGAGGGCATCGTCGCCGGTGGTGGCGTCGCCCTCATCCAGGCCGGCAAGCTCGCCTTCGAGAAGCTCGAGCTCGTCGGAGACGAGGCGACCGGCGCGAACATCGTCAAGGTCGCCATCGACGCCCCGCTCAAGCAGATCGCCCTCAACGCGGGCATGGAGCCCGGCGTCGTCGCTGCGAAGGTCCGCGAGCTGCCCACCGGACACGGCCTCAACGCCGCGACCGGCGAGTACGTCGACCTCATCGCCGCGGGCATCATCGACCCGGTCAAGGTCACGCGCTCCGCTCTGCAGAACGCGGCGTCGATCGCCGGTCTCTTCCTCACCACGGAGGCCGTCGTCGCCGACAAGCCCGAGAAGAACCCGGTCGCCGCGGGCGGCGACCCCACCGGAGGCATGGACTTCTAGTCCGTCCCCCCACCACGCAGAAGGCGGTTCCCCTCCGGGGGAGCCGCCTTCGGCGTTTCCGGAGGCATCTGAGCGAGCAGCAGGCGACCGAACCGGCAGGTGGTTCTGAATCCGCTCCGCGACCACAACGGCGGTCCTCCTGCGGTGGCACCGCACTCCGCGCCGCCTCGGTCTCCTCAGCGGACACCGGCACCAGAAGCGCGTGGGGTGCGCCGGTGCGGGTCGCGACGTACGGGGTCGGGGCGGAGATGTCGTCGGCCGAACGGATGCGGACGGCGACTCTGCAAGAGCCGGCGACGCGGCATCCGTCGAGCGTCGGGTGTCATCTCCAGCGGTCCGGGCGGGCTCGCCGCCCGTTGGTCCCCAAGAGGAGAGAGTGAGCCGTGCGCGGCCGTGCGCGGCCGTGCGGGCCGGGTGGGCGAGGTCACGGTCGCTCGGGCGGATCGATCTGTGCCGCTCGCGGACGTCGACGGGAGAGCTCGGACCGAAGGGGCCCCCGAGGAAGGACGGACCGCGGTGCGGATCAGACCGAGGCGGGGGAGGTCTCGCCGTTCTGGCCGACCGTGAGCAGCGGCAGCGCGACGCGGAAGGTCGCGCCTCCGCCCGGCGTCTCGACGACGTCCACGCGGCCCTTGTGCGCGGCGACGATCGAGGACACGATCGCCAGTCCGAGGCCGCTGCCGCCGGTCTCGCGGGTCCGCGACGTGTCCGCGCGCCAGAAGCGCTGGAAGATCTTCTCGCGGATCTGCGGCGGGATGCCCTCGCCGTGGTCGATGACCTCCAGCAGGGCGAGGCGGCGGGAGCGGTCGACGGCGACGCCGATCTCGATCGGAGTGTCCTCGGGCGTGTAGCGGACGGCGTTGCCGATCAGGTTCGTCAGGACCTGGCGGATCTTGTTCTCCTCCGCCATCACCATCGCGGGCACGCCCGGCTCCTCGGGGGCGGTGGCGGTGCCGGCGGCGATCTCCTCGGCGTTGACCCGGCGCGGACGCCGGCGGAATCGGGCGAGCCTCGCTCCTGCCGCGGCGATCGGGCCGGTGAGCCCGGGGTTCGTCAGCTCAATGGTCTGAGTGGCGGAGGCGCCGGCCTCGTCGGGCTCGAGCGCGGGCGTCTCCACGGGGGTGTCGTCGCGGGTCTCGACGCCGAAGTCGCGGTCGGGCCAGGAGGCCATCGCGTCCATCGCGGCGTCGCGGGCGAGCGGCATCAGATCGACGGGCGCGAGTGCGAGAGGCTTCGTCTCGTCGAGGCGGGCGAGCTCGAGGAGGTCCTCGACCAGGCCGCCCATCCGGATCGCCTCCTTCTCGATGCGCTCCATCGCCTGGCCGACGGCCTCGGGCGTCTGCAGAGCGCCCATCCGGTACAGCTCGGCGTAGCCGCGGACGGAGACCAGCGGGGTGCGCAGCTCGTGGCTGGCGTCGCCGACGAAGCGGCGCATCTGGTCGATCGTGCGGGCGCGGTCGCGGAAGGCGGAGTCGATCCGCCCGAGCATCGCGTTCAGGGAGCGGTTGAGGCGTCCGACCTCGGTGTTGGGTGTCGTGCCGTCCAGGCGCTGGCTGAAGTCGCCGTCGGCGATGGCGGCGGCGGTCTGCTCGACCTCGCGCAGCGGGGCGAAGGTGGTGGTGACCAGCAGGCGGGTGAGGAGTGCGCCGATCACGACGATCGCGACTCCGAAGCCGAGGAAGATCGTGAGGTACGTCGTCATGATGACGTCGACGCTGCGGGTCGACACCGCGAGCAGGAGCGTCTGGTACTCGGTGCCCCTCGTGAACACCGTCGACATGACGTGGTACTCGACCTTGCCGTTGGAGCTCCAGATCTCCATCGGCTTGTCGCCGCCCTGCAGCGCCTGCTCGAGGGTGAAGGTCTGCGGGAAGGCGGGGTCGGCCGCGCCGGACGCGTTCGTGTTGTCGAGCGTGCCGTACTGGTCGTAGACGGCGCCGAAATCGGCCTTGGACTCGTCGATCGCGGCCAAGTCGTTGACGGAGAGGTCGCTCGCCGTCCGCTGGACCTGGTCGGCCAGCTGCGCGTCGAGCTGGGCGACGAGCTGCGGCTTCAGCATCGTCATCGTCCCGATCCCGGAGACGAGGAGTCCCAGCGTGAGCAGGAGGACCGTGACCGCGGTGATCTTCGTGCGCAACGAGATGGAGTTCCACCGCTCGGCCAGACCCTGGTGCATGGCGGTGGAACTCCCTCGGGATCGGCGGGCGCCGCGCCTCCGGCGGGAGGTGGCGCCGAGGTGGCGGAGGCTAGGCCTTCGCGACCTTCAGCATGTATCCGAATCCTCGCTTGGTCTGGATGAGCGATTCCTCCGAATGCGTGTCGAGCTTACGTCGCAGGTACGAGATGTAGGACTCGACGATGCCCGCATCGCCGTTGAAGTCGTACTCCCACACGTGGTCGAGGATCTGCGCCTTGCTGAGCACCCGGTTCGGGTTGAGCATCAGGTAGCGGAGCAGCTTGAACTCGGTGGGGCTGAGCTCCACCGGCTCGTCGCCGACGAGGACCTCGTGCGTGTCCTGGTCCATGGTCAGCTCGCCGGCCCGGATGACCGCGTCCTCCTCGGCGTGCATGGTGCGGCGGAGGATCGCCTTGATGCGCGCGACGATCTCGTCGAGGCTGAACGGCTTCGTGACGTAGTCGTCACCGCCGACGGTGAGGCCCGTGATCTTGTCCTCGGTGTCGTCCTTCGCCGTGAGGAAGAGGATGGGGGAGGTGTACCCGGCCGAGCGGAGGCGCTTGGTCACGCCGAACCCGTTCATGTCGGGGAGCATCACGTCGAGGATGATCAGGTCCGGCTCCTCCTCGAGGACTGCCGAGATGGCCTGGGCCCCGTTGCCGACCGCACGCACGGCGAAGCCGGCGAAGCGGAGGCTCGTGGTGAGCAGGTCTCTGATGTTGGGCTCGTCGTCGACGATGAGAATGCGGGGTCCGTCCATGCAGGACAGTATCTGGCCGTCGGCTGCACGGAGTCTGGGAGTCGGTTGTCCAGGCGCTCGGTGCCGGCTCGGCGGCGGGGAACGCCTGACGAAAGGCGGTGCGGCAGGAGGAGACCGCGTCCGATCAGGACTGCGCGCGGCGGCGCCGGACCCCCACGATGAGCATCGCGATCATCATGAGGAACGCGATGGGCAGGCCCACCAGCGGCACGGCGAAGACGAACTGCCAGAACGGGCCGGCGTACTCGCGGATCCCGAGCGCGGGGGCGACCAGGATCGCGAGGAACGCGAGGACCGTCACGACGATGATCGCGATGAACATGTAGGCGAGCGTGCGCTCCGCGCGTCCGACGCCCGCCGGCTCCTGTGGCTTCACCCGTCAAGGATAGGGCGGCCCCGGTCGACTAAACTGATGGCTGCTTCATTTCCAGGAGGGGTCTGCATGCCTACCGGCAAGGTCAAGTTCTACGACGAGGAGAAGGGCTTCGGCTTCATCAGCACTGATGACGGCCAGGAGGTCTTCCTGCACGCTTCCGCGCTGCCCTCCGGGACCGCGGTCAAGGCCGGCACCCGCCTCGAGTTCGGCATCGCCGACGGCAAGCGCGGGGCGCAGGCGCTCTCGGCGCGCGTCCTCGACGCCCCGCCGAGCCTGGTGAAGCTCAACCGGAAGTCCGCGGACGACATGTCCGTGATCGTGGAGGACACGGTCAAGCTGCTCGACGGGATCGGCGCGGGGCTCAAGCGCGGCCGCTACCCCGACAAGGCGCACGGGCGCACGATCGCGGCGCTCCTGCGCCGGGTTGCGGACGAGCTGGATGCCTGACGCCGACGGCACGACCGACGAGCAGGGCCCGGTCGAGGAGACCGTCGCCGCTCCGACCACGGAGGACGCTCGCGTGGAGCAGTCCTCGGAAGAGGGTGACTCCGGCGCCGAGCCGGACGCGATTCCCGCCGATTCTGACTCCTCCGCTGAGGACGCGCGCGGAGCCGACGAGGAGATCGACGCTGACCAGGCGGCTCCTGTCGACGAGGCGCCCTCCGGCGAGGATGAGAGCGACGCTGCCCTCCCGGTGGCCGAGGCTTCTGCCGAGGACTCCGCCTCTGCGGAGGAGACTCTTCCGGCCGACGACG
The DNA here is from genome assembly GCF_002931705.1 of Rathayibacter sp. AY1C5. Lineage (NCBI taxonomy): Bacteria > Bacillati > Actinomycetota > Actinomycetes > Micrococcales > Microbacteriaceae > Rathayibacter > Rathayibacter sp. AY1C5. Next base: position 466,681 of record NZ_PSWD01000001.1, on the reverse strand, counting down.
TCGCCGCGGAGGCGGGAGTCTCCGGCTCGGGCACGGCTTCTGCTGCAGTGCCGGCTCCTGCTGAGGACGCGGCCACTGCTGACGATGCGGTTCCTGCTGACGACGCGGGAACATCTGAGGACTCGGCTCCTGCTCAGGACATGGCTCCTGCTGACGACTCGGCTCCTGCTGAGGATGCGGCTCCTGCTGAGGATGCGGCTCCTGCTGAGGACGGGGCTCCTGCTGAGGATGCGACTTCTGCTGAGGATTCCGCCCCCGTCGCCGACGACCGTTCCGAGGCCGACGACGACGCTTCCCCGGGGGAGGCTGACGAGGCCGCCGCGGACGAGGCTCCCGAGCCCGTCTACGAGGCGGACGCCGTGCTCGCGGGGTCTCTCGATGTCGCTCGCGCCGCGCTCGCCGAGATCGCCCCCGAGGGGACGATCGGCGAGCTGGTCACGACTCTGGCGCAGGGCGAGCACGTCGTGTCGTTGCAGTTCGCGAACCTCATGCGCGGGTACCCGGGTTGGCTGTGGACGGCGACGCTGTCCCGGATCGACGAGACCGAGGACGTGAACGTCCTGGAGGTCGAGCTGCTGCCGGGCGAGGGCGCGGTCCTCGCTCCGGACTGGGTGCCGTGGTCCGTGCGTCTCGCCGACTACCAGACCGCGCAGGACGCGCTCGGCGAGGAGGTCGAGGACGCGGACGACGACGAGCTCGAGGACGCCGAGGAAGACGACCTCGACGACGAGTCGGACGACGACTCCGACGAGGACGAGGACGCGGGCGACGACGACGACTCGGAGGACGATTCCGACGACGACGACTCGGACGACGAGGACTCGGACGAGGACGACTCCGACGACCCGGACGACGACTCCGACGACGAGGACTCCGACGACGTCGAGCACGAGCCCGCTCCCGCCCCGACGACCCGTCGCCGTCGACGTCGCCGCTGATCCGGTCCGGCGCCGCCCGATGAGCATCGACTCCGACACCCGCATCGCTTATCCCGACGGCGCCGTGCGCTCCTCCGGGCGCGTGCAGCACGTGGGCCGGCTGGAGGGCGGCCGCTGGGCGGTCGTCCTCGATGCGACCTCCGCTCACCCCGTCGACCCGACCTGGCCCGACCAGGGGCCCGACCGCGGCGCGCTGGTCGTGGCGGGGGAGCGGCATCCCCTCATCGACTGCCGCATCGGGGCGTGGCAGGGCGGCGAGCTGCACGTCGGCGAGCGGCTCCCGGCGCGGCTCGGCACTCCGGAGTGGAGCTTCGTCGTCGTCCACATCGTCGACGACGCCTCCTCACTCCACGTGGACGACGAGGTCGACGTCGAGGTCGACGCGGACCACCGGCACGAGCTCTCCCGTGGGCACACCGCCTGCCACCTCGCCTCCCTCGCCCTCAACGCCGCTCTGGCCTCGTTCTGGTCGAAGCCGGCGCGCACCGACGCCCTGGGCAACCCGGACTTCGACCAGGCGGCGATCCAGACCTCGCGGATCCGCGAGTCCGGCTCCACCGACGTCTACCGCCTCGGCAAGTCCCTCCGACGCAGCGGGATGGACACCGCCCGCCTGCTGGCGGAGATCGTCGAGGTGCAGGAGCGGGTGAACGCCCTCCTCGCCGAGTGGATCGCCTCGGACGCGGAGGTGCGCATCGAGCGCGACGACGACCTCCTCAGCACGCGGCGGACATGGCGCTGCACCCTCCCCGCGGGGGACGCCGCGATCGCGTGCGGCGGCACCCACGTCGAGCGCCTCGGCGAGTTCACCGGCCTGCGCGTCCGTCTCGAGCCCGAGGCCGACGGCACCGGACTCCGGATGGAGACCGACGCGGTCTAGCGTCGGTTGCGGCTGTAGAACAGCCCGATCGTGCCGAGGACCAGTCCGATCACGACGGTCGACAGGACGACCGGCTCGATGACGGCTCCGACGGCCGTCGCCACGAGCACGGCCACGAGCGCGACCGCCCAGACGACGCACCCGACCAGCAGAGCCGTCGCGTCGTCGCTCGCGTAGGGCGGCGGCGCGGGCCGCCGCTCCTCCTCGCGCAGCCACAGCCGCATGGCGTGCCTCAGACCGCCAGGCGCTCGAGGACGTGGTCGATGCAGCCGAGCAGCGAGCGGACGTCGTCCGGCTCGATCGCGACGAACGTCGCCACGCGCAGCTGGTTGCGGCCGAGCTTGCGGTACGGCTCCGTGTCGACGATCCCGTTCGCGCGGAGGATCTTCGCGACGAGAGCGGCATCGACGGAGGCGTCGAAGTCGACGGTCGCGACGACCTGGGAGCGGTGCTCGGGCACCTCGACGAACGGGGTGGCGAGGCTCGAGGCCTCGGCCCAGTCGTAGATCGTGGAGGAGGACTCGGCCGTGCGCGCCGACGCCCAGGCCAGGCCGCCCGAGGCGTTCATCCACTCGAGCTGCGACTCCATCAGCAGGAGGGTCGAGAGCGCCGGAGTGTTCAGCGTCTGGTTCAGGCGCGAGTTGTCGACGGCGTTCTTGAGGCTCAGGAACTCGGGGATGTAGCGGCCGCTCGCCGCGATGCGCTCGATCCGCTCGATCGCGGCGGGGGAGAAGAGGCCGAACCAGAGTCCGCCGTCGGAGGCGAAGTTCTTCTGCGGGGCGAAGTAGTAGACGTCGGCCTCGGCGATGTCGACGTCGATGCCGCCCGCCGCGCTGGTGGCATCGATGACGGTGAGCGCGCCCTCGTCGCCGCGGACCCGGCGGACGGAGGCCATCACTCCGGTGCTCGTCTCGTTGTGGGGCCACGCGTACACGTCGATCCCCTCGACGACCTCGACCTCGCTCCGGGACCCCGCGGGGGCGGAGACGACGTGGGCCGGCTCGAGGAACGGCGCGGAGGCGGCGGCCGCGAACTTCTGGCCGAACTCGCCGAACGTGAGGTTCTCGGCGCGGCGCTCGATGAGGGAGAAGGCCGCGGCGTCCCAGAAGGCGGTCGAGCCGCCGTTGCCCAGCAGGACCTCGTAGCCCTCGGGGATGCGGAACAGCGTGGCGAGGTGCTCGCGCACGCGCCCGACGAGGTCCTTGACGGGCGCCTGGCGGTGCGAGGTCCCGAGGAGGTGCGCGCCCTGCGTCGCGAGATGGGCGAGCTGGTCGTGCCGCACCTTGGACGGGCCGCAGCCGAACCGTCCGTCGTGGGGGAGCAGCTCGCGAGGAATGGTGAGGTCCGGCATGCGTTAATACTAGGGTTCCCGGCCCGCACCCCTCCTCCGAGCGACGGAGGCCTGCGTCGCGCCGCAGCGCCGATGCTGCGTCGTGGCGACCACTAGGGTGGAGCGCGCCGAGACGGGAAGGCTGAGATGACGGATCTGATCGACACCACCGAGATGTACCTGCGCACCATCCTCGAGCTCGAGGAGGAGAACATCATCCCGCTGCGCGCGCGTATCTCGGAGCGGCTCAGCCACTCCGGGCCGACCGTGTCGCAGACCGTCGGTCGCATGGAGCGCGACGGCCTCGTCGTCGTCTCGGGCGACCGCCACCTCGAGCTCACCTCCGACGGCCGCCGCAAGGCGATCCACGTCATGCGCAAGCACCGCCTCGCCGAGCGGCTCCTCCACGACGTCATCAAGCTCGACTGGGAGTTCGTGCACGAGGAGGCCTGCCGCTGGGAGCACGTGATGAGCGAGCAGGTCGAGCGCCGCCTTCTCGAGATGCTCGACCACCCGACGGAGTCGCCCTACGGCAACCCGATCCCGGGCCTGGACGAGCTCGGCGACACCCCCGCCTCCCGCTTCGCCGACGGCGTCATCAGCCTGCCGCGCTTCGTCGCCGGGTCGAGCGAGCCCCGCCGCGGCGTCGTCCGTCGCCTCGGCGAGCCGGCGCAGGTCGATCCGGAGCTCCTCCTCCAGCTCAAGCAGGCCGGGGTCGTGCCCGGTGCCGAGGGCGAGTTCTCGGCCCTCAACGGCTACGTGCTCGCTCGCATCGACGGAGCCGAGGCGGGCATCGAGCTGCCCAACGAGGTCGCGGCGCACATCTTCCTCGTCGTCTGACCCCCGCCTCCCTGGGAGTGGCCCGTACGGTCCCTTACCGCATCCGGTGACCGGAGGCGAACGGGAGAGCGGTCTCTTCCCGCCGAGAAGGTGACAAATCGGTAACGGTCGCTTACGCTCTGTGGAGCCCTGCGGCCGAGCCTCGGTCTCAGGGCGCGGGATCCGACGCCCCCACACCCGTCTCGGATCCTGTGCACACCGATGCTTCGTGCATGAGACGGGACAGCTGCCTGGGCTGAGGGGACGTCGGAGGATCTCCCCCTTGCCCCAGAACCCCCTCACCCCGAACGAGGACGCCGGCTCACCCGACCGGTTCCGCTCCAACCACCCCGACCGCTCCGGCGACGCGAACTTCGAGAACCGGCCCCCGGTCATCCGCGCCCGGATCCACGGGGACGCACCCGTCTCCCGTCGCGCCGTTCCCGCAGCTCCTGCCCGCCGCGCGGACATCACCGACTTCGTGCCGTCGCCGGCCGGGACCCCGCGCAAGCGCCGGGGCCGTGTCGTCGGCAAGGTCGCGATGGTCGGCTTCGCCGGCGCGCTGGTCGCGACGATGGCGCTCCCCGCCTACGCCTTCACTCCGGGCAGCCAGGACGACGGCCTGTTCGCGGCGTCGCGAGCCGACCTCCTCCGCCAGGGCTCCGCGCAGACCGTCGCCGTCGACGGCGGAGTGGTGCAGGCCGCGATCGCCCGCGACGGCTTCTCGGCCGAGGCGGCGCCCCCGCCGCCCGCACCGGAGCCCGAGCCCGTCGTGGTGGCCGAGCCCGTCGTCGACACGAGCGACGTCGCGGAGGCGCGCGCCGAGACCGCCGAGGAGTTCAACTCCTACTCCGGCGCCTCGGCCAGCGAGATCGCGGCCGCCGCCCCGACCACCAGCTACAGCCTCTCGGCGGTGTTCGATACGGCGATGCAGTACCAGGGCGTGCCCTACGTCTTCGGTGGAGCCGACCCGAGCGGCTTCGACTGCTCCGGCTTCGTGATGTACGTCTTCGCCCAGTACGGCATCTCGATGCCGCACTCGGCTGCGGGCCAGGGCGCCATGGGCACCCCCGTCTCGCTCGCCGACGCGCAGCCCGGCGACCTCGTCATCATGGACGGCCACGACGGCTTCTACGCGGGCAACGGCAACATCCTGCACGCGCCGTACGAGGGCGCGAGCGTCCGCGTGCAGCCGCTGTGGACCTCCGACTACCGGATCGTGCGCATCAACGGCTGATCCGGTCGATCCGCTCGAGAGCCCGTCCCCTCCTGGAGGGGGCGGGCTCTCGTCGTCCCGCCGTGTGAACGCCGCGTGACGAATCCGGACCGACCCCTGGTGTTCCGGGCGTGAAGGGTTAACCTGAACCCCAGTCCGCTCGCGTGGCGAGCGGATCGATTCGTCGAGGGACGGAGTGCCGGGATGGCCGAGCGGAGCGGGCGCCACAGCGTGGGGCTGCGCGCGCGCGTGCGGCCGGCCGATTCGATACGCGCGCGGGTCCTCACCGCGGCGGTGCACTCCTCCGACACGCGGATACGACTCCACGTCATCGCGCGGCACTCCGCCGCGGCCTCGCAGGGCGCCGTCATCACGACGGCGCCCTTGCTCGTGGTCGCGGCGCCTTCGCGCGACGGCGTGCGACAGCACGGAGGTCACTGATGCGCACTCTGGTTCTCAACGCCGGCTACGAGCCGCTCGCGGTGGTGTCGTTCAAGCGGGCCCTGGTCCTGCTGATGACGGAGAAGGCGACCGTGATCGCCGCGGACGAGGGCAATCCGGTGCACAGCGCGCACGGCGACCACGTGCGGCCCTCGGTGATCGTGCTGACCCGGTACGTGCGCATCCCGAGCGGCCGCAGCGTGCCGGTGTCGCGCCGGGGCGTGCTCCGCCGGGACAACCACCGCTGCGGCTACTGCGGTCAGCACGCGGCGACGATCGACCACATCCAGCCCAAGTCGCGCGGGGGCCGGGACACGTGGGAGAACCTCGTCGCCTGCTGCCAGCGCTGCAACAACGTCAAGAGCGACCGCACCCCGCACGAGATGGGATGGCGTCTGCGCACCGTCCCCCGGATGCCGCGCGCCGGCTCCTGGCTCGTGCGCGGCGCGGAGCGGACGCAGCCCGACTGGGACGACTACCTGGCGCCCGCAGCCTGACGCTGCGGAGTCGGCATCGCCCCCGCGGATATCCGATGACGACGTTCCGCCGTTCGAGTGGACGCGGTGCGAGGGGCGGGCTCGGCAAGGCGGAGGAGGAAGCGATACCGGCGGTATCGCGCCTGACGACAACGCCGCTGAGGTCGTCCCTCGCGCCGCGTCATTCGTTGTCGTTGCCGGTGTTGGCGCTGGCGTTGCCGGGGCGCTCGCCGGCCCAGGTCCAGTTCGCGACCTCGGGGATGTCCTCGCCGTGCTCGCGGGTGTAGGCGCGGGCGCGGATGCGGGCGTCCTGCATCTCCTGGCGGAGACCGGCGGCGCGGGCGCCGAGGCCGGGGGTCCGGTCGATGACGTCGATCACCAGCGAGTAGCGGTCGAGGTCGTTGAGCATCACCATGTCGAACGGAGTGGTGGTGGTGCCGTTCTCCTTGTACCCGCGCACGTGCAGGTTGCCGTGGCCGGTCCGCTTGTAGGTCAGGCGGTGGATGAGCCACGGATAGCCGTGGTACGCGAACACGATCGGGCGGTCGGGGGTGAAGACCGCATCGAACTCGCGGTCGGAGAGGCCGTGCGGGTGCTCCGACTCCGACATCAGGCGCATCAGATCGACCACGTTGACCGTGCGGATCGCGAGGTCCGGCAGCTTCTCGCGGAGGATGCTCACCGCCGCGAGGGTCTCGAGGGTCGGCACGTCGCCCGCGCAGGCGAGCACGACGTCCGGGGACTCGCCCTGCCGCTCGCTGCTCGCCCACTCCAGGATGCCGAGGCCGCGCGTGCAGTGCGCGACCGCCTCCGCCATCGTGAGCCACTGGGGCGAGGGCTGCTTGCCGGCGACGACCACGTTGACGTAGTCCACGCTGCGGAGGCAGTGGTCGTAGGTCGAGAGGAGCGTGTTCGCGTCGAAGGGCAGGTAGACGCGCACGACCTCGGGCTTCTTGTTGACGACGTGGTCGATGAAGCCCGGGTCCTGGTGGCTGAAGCCGTTGTGGTCCTGGCGCCAGACGTGGCTCGAGAGCAGGTAGTTGAGGCTCGCGATCGGGCGGCGCCACTCGATGTCGCGGGTGCCGTCCAGCCACTTCGCGTGCTGGTTGAACATCGAGTCGATGATGTGGATGAACGCCTCATAGCAGGTGAAGAGCCCGTGGCGGCCGGTGAGCAGGTAGCCCTCCAGCCAGCCCTGGCACTGGTGCTCCGAGAGCACCTCCATGACCCGCCCGGCGCGAGCCAGGTGGTCGTCGAGGGGGCTGAGCTCGGCGTCCCACTGCTTGTCGGTGGCGGCGTAGACGGACTGCAGCCGGTTGCTCGCGACCTCGTCCGGCCCGAAGAGGCGGAAGTTGGTCGGGTTGGCGCGGATGACGTCGGCGAGCCATTCGCCGAGCACCTTCGTCGCCTCCGCGACGGTGCCACCCGGCTGCTCCACGACGACCTCGTAGCGGCGGAAGTCGGGTAGGTCGAGGGTCTGCCGCAGCAGCCCGCCGTTCGCGTGCGGGGTCGCGCTCATCCGCAGCTCGCCCTCGGGGGCCAGCGAGCGGACGCGGTCGACCACGCCGCCCTCCTCGGTGAAGAGCTCCTCGGGCCGGTAGGAGCGGAGCCAGTCCTCGAGGAGCCGAGTGTGCGCCTCGGTGTCGCGGGCGTTGGGCAGCGGGACCTGGTGCGAGCGGTAGGTGCCCTCCACCTGGACGCCGTCGATCTCGGTCGGGCAGGTCCAGCCCTTCGGGGTCTTCAGCACGATCATCGGCCAGGCCGGGCGTGAGAGGTCGCCGGCGGCGGCGCGCTCCTTGATCGCCGCGATGCGGTCGAGCACCGTGTCCAGGACGTCGGCGAACCGCTCGTGCACGCGCATCGGGTCCTCGCCGTCGAAGCCGCCCTCGACAAGGAACGGCTCGTGGCCGTACCCGCGGAGGAGGCTGTCGAGCTCCTCCTGCGGGATGCGGGCGAGGACGGTCGGGTTCGCGATCTTCCAGCCGTTGAGGTGCAGGATCGGCAGGACGACGCCGTCGGTGAGCGGGTTCACGAACTTGTTGGAGTGCCAGCTGGTGGCGAGCGGGCCGGTCTCGGCCTCGCCGTCGCCGACGACCGCCGCGACCAGGAGGTCCGGGTTGTCGAAAGCCGCTCCGTACGCGTGGCTCAGCGCGTAGCCGAGCTCTCCGCCCTCGTGGATGCTGCCCGGGGTCTCGGGGGCGACGTGGCTGGGGATGCCCCCGGGGAAGCTGAACTGGCGGAAGAGGCGGCGCAGCCCCTCCTCCGACTCGTCGATGTGGGAGTAGATCTCGCTGTAGGTGCCGTCGAGGTAGGCGTTGGCGACCATGCCCGGTCCGCCGTGGCCGGGACCGGTGATGTAGAGGGTCGGCTGGCGGCGCTCGCGGATCGCGCGGTTCAGGTGCGCGTAGATCAGGTTGAGGCCGGGGGTGGTGCCCCAGTGGCCGAGCAGGCGGGGCTTGATGTCCTCCCGGCTCAACGGGGTCTTCAGGAGCGGGTTCGCGAGCAGGTAGATCTGCCCGACCGCGAGGTAGTTCGCGGCGCGCCACCAGGCGTCGACCGTGTCGAGAGTGTCCTGGGTCAGCTCGGCGTCGGGGGGTCGCGCGATCCAGCTGTGCTCGGGGACGGGCAGGAGAGACGGAGCGGGGGAGTCGGCCATGTGCCCACGCTGGCATCCGGACGCCCGGGGCGGAAGGGCCTTGCAGGCCCGGCTCCGGAGGGGGTCAGCCGCGCGGCGTCGCCCGGCGGAGGACCAGCGAGCCGACCGCCGTCAGGAGCGCGGCGGGGACGAGGAGCAGAGCGGCGGCTCCGGCGGTGCCCGCGCTCTCGAGGACGTCCACCACGACCGGCCGGCCGCCGGCGAGAGCGACGACGACGACCACCGCGAGTGCCGCCGCTCCGAGGACGAGGAGGAAGGCCGTCACTCCGCGCTCCCGCCAGCGGAGGAAGACCGCGCCCGCTGCTCCGCCGAGGGCGAAGGCGGTGAGGAGCGAGCAGAGCAGGACGACGAAGCGCTCGAGCCACGGGCCGTCGAGGGGAGAGGCGAGGAAGAGCGCGCCGCCCAGCCACCAGCCCCCGGTCGCCTCCTCGATCGCCCCGAGGGCCACGACGATCGCGGACCAGAGCACGGACAGTGCCGCGAAGGCGAGGGCGCTGCCGAGGACGTGGTCGCGCCGGGTCGCTCCGTAGCTCAGCGCCAGCCCGAAGGTGGCGGTCGTGGCCTGGATGGAGCCGATGAAGAGGAAGACGACGATCAGCATCCCCGGCCCCACGAGCAGGATGCCCGAGTCGCCGCCGCCCCGCTCGGCCCCGATCCCGCGGAGGACGAGCCACCAGATCACGAGGTTGCCGGCGAGGACGGCGAGCAGGACGAGCAGCGGCCAGCCGAGGACCGTCCCGGGGTGGGCGAGGTGGAGCCTCAGAACGGAGAGGATCCTCCGCGGGGAGGCGGAGCGGCGGGCGGGGGCGGTCATGGTCGGTCCTCTCGGATCGGGGGCGGTGGTGTCAGCTGCTGCGCGGGGTGGCGCGGCGGAGGATCGCCCAGCCCGCGACTCCGGCGACCGCGGTCGGGATGAGCGAGAGGGCGTAGCCGCCCGCGTATCCGACGCTGCCGAAGAAGGAGCCGACGGCGGGCCAGTTCTCGGTGAGGGTGAGGAGGGTGCTCACGGCCAGCAGGAGGGCGCCGAGGATCCCGAAGAAGAGCAGCATCCCGCGCTGGCGCCAGCGCACGTAGACCGCCGCCGTCGCCGCTCCGATGAAGAAGAAGAAGAGCAGGGCGCAGAGCACCGCGACGGCCTGCTCGCCCACGGAGTCCCCGCCGAAGTAGATCGAGCGGAAGAAGCTGCCGCCGAAGCCCCAGCCGTCGGTCGCGCGCTCCACGATCCCGAGGACCACGAAGACGCCGGTGTAGAAGACCGAGAGGGCGACGAAGGTGAGGGCCGTGCCGAGGGAGAAGTCGCGGCGGGTGGCACCGTAGCCGAGGGCGAGGCCGAAGGTGACGTTCACCGACTGGACGGCCACGACCATCATGTAGACGAAGAGGAAGAAGGACGCGCCGGAGTAGGTCATCCCCTCCTGCGCCTCGAGGCGCTCGCCGGAGTCGAGCCCGCGGAGGATCAGCCACCAGACGACCAGGTTGCCCGCCAGGATGACGGCCGTGATGATCAGCGGCGTGTAGAGGATGGTGGTGGGGTTCGCGAAGTGCAGGCGGACGATGCTGCCGAGGCGGCCGGCGGCGGTGTCGTGGCGCGCGCGGGCGTCGGTGAGGGCGGTCATTCCGAGGCCTTCCCGGTGGTGAGCTGGACGACGAGCTGCTGGAGGGGGACGGACTCGAGCTCGAGCCCGTGGCGGGCGGCGGAGGCGCGGCCCGCGTCGTCGAGCCGGGGGAGCGTGGCCGAGGCGCGGCTGCCGAGAGCGGAGCGGGCGATGACCTCGCGGCCGGCGGTGAACGACTCGACGGCCTGCCGGGGTCCGATGACCGTTGCCGCAGCACCCCGCAGCTCCTCCGCGTCACTGTCGACGACGAGGCGGCCCTGATCGATGACGAGGACGTGCTCGAGCAGACTGCTGACCTCGTCGATGAGGTGGGTGGAGAGGACGACCGTGCGCGGGTGCTCGGCGAAGTCCTGGAGGAGGCGGTCGTAGAACAGCTGCCGGGCGACGGCGTCCAGCCCCAGGTACGGCTCGTCGAAGAACGTGAGCGGGGCGCGGGAGGCCAGGCCGACGATCACTCCGATCGCCGAGAGCTGTCCGCGGGAGAGCTTCTTGATCTTGCGGTCGACCGGGAGGCGGAAGTCCTCGACGAGCTCGCGGGCGAACGCCTCGTCCCAGCCGTCGAAGAACCAGGGAGCGCTGCGCAGGACGTGCTTCACCTTGAAGTCGTCGGGGTACTTCTGGCTCTCCTTGATGAAGCAGGTGCGGGAGAGGACGGCGGCGTTCTCCACAGGTGACTGCCCGAAGACGCGGATCTCGCCCGAGCTGGCGAACTCCTGGCCGGTGAGCAGCGACATCAGCGTCGTCTTGCCCGCGCCGTTGCGGCCGAGGAGGCCGTGGATGCGGTTCTCCTCCAGCGCGAAGCCGATGCCGTCGACGGCGCGCATGCGTCCGTAGTGCTTGGTGAGGTCGTGGACCTCGATGACCGCGCTCATCGCGATCCCCCTTCTGTGATCATGTCGGCGAGCTGCTCGGTGCTGAGGCCGAGCTTGGCGGCCTCGGCGAGCAGCGGAGCGACGAACTGGTCGCGGAACTGCGTGCGGCGCTTCTCGACCAGGCGGTCGCGCGCCCCCTCGGCGACGAACATGCCGATCCCCCTCTTCTTGTAGAGCACCCCGTCGTCGACGAGCAGGTTCACGCCCTTGCCGGCGGTGGCCGGGTTGATGCGGTGGAACGCGGCGAACTCGTTGGTCGACGGGACCTGCGACTCCTCCGGCAGCGCGCCGTCGATGATGTCGTTCTCGATCTGCTCGGCGATCTGCAGGAAGAGCGGGCGGGAGTCGTCCACGCGGGCTCCTTCGGTGCTTGGTTGGGTGGTTAGTTGGTGCTGTAACCAACCATGGAGCCTCCGCGAGGCTGTGTCAAGAGGCGGGTGCCGCTCGGTCGGCGCGACGAGGCCCGCGGCGTGCTTCGCTGGCGTTGTGGTGAGGCCCTGTCGTCGCTTCGCGGGGGGCGGGGCACGGCGGGTACACTGGCTCGGCCAGCCTCTGTAGCTCAATGGAAGAGCGACTCCGTCCTAAGGAGCAGGTTGGGGGTTCGAGTCCCTCCAGGGGCACCACAGTGTCGTTACTAAAACCCTTGCCAGAGAAGTACGCCGGATTGGCGCCGATCTCGGCCTCCAGGAAGCTGGTGGGGTTCCGAGCACCATTCTTTCGAGTGGTGCTTTTTTCGTGTGCTGCGAGCTGAACGGCGGTTGAGACGATCGTGACGAACGGCTCGTTCAACTCGACGGTGATGGTCTCGTCCGCGTGAACGAGAACACGCGCGAGGAAGACCTGATTGAAGAGCCTCTTCACGTGGTCGGGAGCCCAACCGTAAGCGCTGGCACACTCCGCGGTCACATCGAGGGCGAGCCGGATCGCATGCTCGACATCGGCAACGTCCTGGCTCAGAATAGTTGCATGAATTCAAATCCGCATCGATGTTTAATCCGAAAAGCATTTTAAATGCTACTAGCCCGCCACCTTGCCAGCTACGGTGAAGGCTTGGCGCAAGCGCGCAACGAGGGAGACGTGGTTGCATTTGTGGAATCGAATAAAGTACCCAGTCTTTCTATCTATGACAAGGTGAGTTTGCTTCGCCTCTGCCTTGGGCTGCAAGGCGTAACGACTATTCTAGACGGTGAGCCAGTCGACGTTCTGTCTGATGCGATGGCCGCACTATTCGATGCTGGATTTAACTGTCGGCTATGTCGAGATGATGCGCGAAGTATTTGGATTGAAGTCGTTTTAGCTGCAGCTGTCTTTGACTACCTTGATGTGCGCGGCGAGGATCTATCTGTGTTCGAAGCTAAAACTCTCTGGGGGAGTCCTTTGTCCCTCGCGATGGCGCATGAGGGCGTGCTGACGTTGCGTCAGGCGACCGGTTCGCACGAGCCGTACGAATATTTTCTCGCCGCTCACTACTCTGATCGGTGCTCTAAAGCAGAGATGGCCTTTTTTGCGGCGCAATGGGAACTCATGCGAATCTCTAGTCCATCGATTATTGCTGATGCAGAAAGTGAAAGTCGGACAGCCTCTCTATCACAAACTCAGAGCGACGCAGCCTGAGAACGTGCGGACATTAGCTTCGAGATAATCTCTGATCGCCGGTTCTGTATCGAGGCAATCCGGTCGCGAGCATCGGACTGGCGCCGTTGCTGGCTGTTTACGATTGACATCCAGTTGGGATTCTGCATCGAGGGCGAGCGCGCTGACAGGGCGCGCGAGTACGAATCTTGTGCCCGGTAGAGCGCCATCTCAACGTTGCTGAGTTGGGCTTCTAGACGGCTGACATACTCATAGGCTTTGCGACGTCGTTCAGCTTTACGGTTCTCGAAGTCCTGTTGCTTGCGCTCGTGTAGCTTCGTCTTGGCTGCGTTGAGGCGCGCCCACAGTTGTTCGTTGTCAGCCTTATCGCACTGCCCGACTTGTTTCCACCGATCGGTGAGAGTACGCATCTCGTTTCCGGCGGCAGTCAGATCGGTCGCAGATGACAGCGATTCTGCTCGGGCGACAATCTGCTCCTTAGCTGCGCGGTTGCGCTCCCATTCGCGCTTGCGCTCTTCAAACTGCCGGTGCTTGCGATCGTTAAGCCGAGTTCGAGCGGCGTTGAAGCGCTGCCACAGTTTTTCGTTATCCGCCTTATCGCATTGACCAACTTTCTTCCACTGATCGCCAAGTGTGCGCATTTTCTCGGAAGCGGATTTCAAGTCGTTCGATCCAGCAAGTCCTTCGGCCTGCGATACTATACGTTCTTTTTCGGCCTTGTTTGCTGTCCACTCCGCCTTCCGCTTTTCGAATTCTCGTGAGCGTCGTTCGTTGAGCTGTTTGCGGGCGCGGTCAAAGCGGGCCCAAAGGCGATCCTCTTCGGCACGTTCGCAGCGACCAGCCTGCTTCCACTCATCGAGGAGCTTCTTCATCTCTTCGCTGGCCGCCCGTAGATCACTAGAATTAGTGAGCGACTCGGCGCGATTGATGATCCGCTGTTTTTCTGCCGCGGCGACGAACTGATTCTTCTTCAAATTATCGAAATGCTGCTCGCGCGCGTCAAAAAATGACTTGCGGGCAGCGTCGAATTTCGGCCATAGCTTGTTGGCTGCGCTCGGGGCGGCCTTAGCCGCCCCTTGCCACTTTGTGAGAAGTTGTTTGTACTGCTCACCGGTAGATTTCCAGTCGGTTGACGTCGAAAGGTTCTGGGCGTCTTGAACGATCCAGTAGAGCGGCTGATCTGTGCCAACAATCACGTCAGCGCGCCCCGTCGAAGGGTACTCATTGACAGTCGTTGGTCGTCCGGCATGATCGGTGTATCGCTGCTGCGAAGCTGGGCCGCTCCCCCGAGGAACTGTTCGCCCACTGTCGTAGCGAGCGCCGGACGTCCTGCGCGAGTACTCGATCAGTCCGTCCTGGCCGACAGCATGGTCATGGTCTCTGTCGTTCGCCATAACGCCCCCATCTCGTAGTGCGCGTAGTCTACGAACTGGCTCGGCGCGGTGTCGAGAGTCAGGGTTTCGTCAGGCGCTGAAGAGCGATGCGCTCGATCCCGTTCCTTCTCGCCGAGAAGCCTCGCCATGGCTGCGGAAGTTTGGCTGCCGCGCGCCCAGTCCTCCTCCGCGTGGTACTTCAGGGTCGACTTCCTCCCTGCAGCACTTCTATGTTTGGAAGGTCAACGTTGGTCACTCGGTGTAGGCCGGCGCCCGTCCGTTACCTTCGATGCTGCCGCCCGTGTCGGGAAGCAGGGCCTGCGCTAGCGTCGCTCCATGACCACACGTGAGTTGCGCGACGAGCTCGCCGCGTTCGTCGCCGAGCGGGAGTGGGCGCAGTTCCACTCGGAGGAGAATCTGGCGAAGAGCATCGCCATCGAGGCGGGGGAACTGCTCGAATGCTTCCAGTGGGGCCACGACGCCGACCGGGATGCCGTCCGATCCGAGCTGGCGGACGTCCTCACCTATTGCCTGCTGCTCGCCGACAGGATCGGCGCCGACCCCGAGGACCTGGTGCGGTCGAAGCTCATGCGGACGCGCGAGAAGTACCCGGTGGACAGGGCTCGGGGAAGCAGCGCCCGGTATGACGCCCTCTGACATCGAGCGGATCGTCTTCGACGGGCCGTCCGTCAAGGCCTGGGCGATGACGGACGACCGCCGCTCGAACTGGCCGGTCGTCTACGTCCTGGACGAGAGCAAGCGCCGCGCGAGGCGGCTCCCGCGGGTCTACGTCGGAGAGACGAGGAGCGCCGCGAGCCGGCTGCGGCAGCACCTGGGCTCGGTCGACAAGGTCGATCTCCAGACGGCGCGCGTGATCGTCGATCCGAGGTTCAACAAGTCGGTCTGCCTCGATCTCGAATCCTTCCTGATCAAGCTGCTCTTCGCGGAAGGTCGATTCGCCGTCCTCAATCGCAACGAGGGGATCGTCGACTCCGACTACTACGACCGGGCGGCCTACCAGGACCGCTTCGCCGAGATCTTCGAGCAGCTGCGCCTGGAAGGCCTGTTCACGCGGAGCATCGCTGAGATCGAGAACAGCGACCTCTTCAAACTGTCGCCCTTCAAGACGCTCACCTCCGAGCAGGCGGCGGCGGTCGTCGGAATCGTCGACGCGCTCGTCGAGGACCTCGGGAAGCAGACACAGTCCACGTCGATCGTTCAGGGGGAGCCGGGGACGGGCAAGACGATCGTCGCTGTCTACCTCCTCAAGCTCCTCGCGGACGTCCGGCTGTTCGCGGAGAGGATCGACAGAGCCGAGGAGGCTCCCGGCGAGGACCGGCTGGACGACCTCGTCGAGGGCGACTCCGTCTTCTCGGACTTCTTCTTCGCCGACACCCGCGAACTGCTGCGCGGGCTGCGCATTGGGATCGTCGTGCCGCAGCAGTCTCTGCGCTCCTCGATCAAGAAGGTCTTCGCCAAGACCACAGGGCTCGACGAGAAGATGGTGCTCACTCCCTTCCAGGTCGGTGAGGACCCGGGACGCTGGGACCTGCTCGTCGTCGACGAGTCGCACCGCCTCAATCAGCGGGCCAACCAGCCGTCGGGCTCCCTCAACAAGAAGTTCACGGACATCACCACTGCGCTATTCGGCTCCGACGATCACGCCCGGACTCAGCTCGACTGGATCCGCGCGAAGAGCGATCACCAGATCCTCCTTCTCGACGCGGCGCAGTCGGTCCGACCGGCAGACCTTCCGCGGCCCGCGATCGACGCGTTGATCCGATCCGCTCAGGAGGACGGCCGCCTGCACCGTCTGACCTCGCAGATGCGGGTGCGCGCCGGAACGGACTACGTCGGCTGGGTGCGCGCCGTCCTCGATCCGACGGCAGCAGACCTCCCCCTGCGACCGGACCTCGGGGAGTACGACCTCCGCTTCTACGACGACTTCGGAGCCCTGCGGCGCGACCTGCGGCAGCGGGAGGAGGAGACCGGTCTGGCGCGGCTGGTCGCCGGCTACGCCTGGCGCTGGACGTCGCGGAAGGACCCGTCAGCCGCCGACATCGAGATCCAGGGAGAGCGGCTCCGCTGGAACAGCACGCAGGTCGACTGGATCGCGTCGCCCGGCTCCGCCGATGAGATGGGCTCGATCCACACCGTGCAGGGGTACGACCTGAACTACGCGGGCGTTGTCATCGGCCCGGACCTGAGGTGGGACAGCGAGAAGGGCCGGCTCAGGGTCTCCCGCTCGGACTACCACGACAAGAAGGGCAAGGAGAACAACCCGGGACGGATAGGCCGCGATTACACCGACGACGAGCTCCTGCAGTACATCGTCAACATCTACGCGGTGCTGCTGACCCGCGGGATGCTCGGCACGTACGTATACGTCTGCGACGACGCCCTCCGGGAACGACTCCGGACGGCCTTCGGCCGACCGCTCACGGCCTTCTGAGGGCGTCCCGCGGGCCTTCGTTCAGGCTGCCTCGACATGATCGAGGCTGGTACTCGACGGAAGGTTCTCTGTGAGCATGTTCAAGCGCATTCTCGGCATGGCGTCGAAGGCGCTCGATTCGAAGAGCGGCTCGGGGTCGTCCTCGAGCGGGACGACCGATTGGCGCGACCTGGTGCGCACCGCCGCCGACAAGGTGACGGGCGACTCGCGGAGCGGGCAGGCTCAGCCGCCCCAGCAGTACGGCTCGCCGCAGCGCCCCTCCGCGCGACCCCAGGACGCCCGGCCCGGGCAGCAGCCTGTGGTCACGCAGGAGGACCGCGCGGCGATCGCGCGCTACGACTACCTCCTCCGCACCGCCGACCCGGAGCAGCTCGAGCAGGTCCACCGCGACGCGTTCGCGAAGCTGACGCCGGCGCAGCGCACCCAGGTCGAGGCCCGGCTCCGCGACGAGCTGCCCGCGAACGAGCAGCCGCGGTCCTCCGCCCCCGACGACCTGGCGCGTGCGGCGACGCGGGGAGAGGCGAACAACCCGGGATTCCTCAAGAAGATGTTCTCGAAGCCGGGGACGCGCGGTACGCTCGCGGGCGCGGGCGTCGGAGCGGCGGCGGGCATCGGGCTCGGCGCGGCGGGCGGACTGCTCGCGGCGGTCGCAGGCGGTGCCGTGATCAGCAGCGTCGCCGGTCCTCTGCTCGCGCAGGCGTCCGGTCTCGGCGTGGACTTCGAGAACCTGGCCGGCGGATTCGGGGACCTGGGTGACTTCGGCGACATCACGGGCGGCGCGGGCGAGTTCGTCTCCGGCGCGGGCGAGCACGTGTCCGGGCTGGGGGAGCAGGTGTCCGAGTTCGGCTCGGACTTCCAGCTGCCGGGTCTCGGCGACCTCGGGAACCTCTTCGACCGCTAGGCGGTCCCGGCCGGAGCGCTCCGGCGGCGGAGGAACGGCGACGCGATCGCGAGCGCCGCTCCGACGACGAGCAGGACGGCGCCCACGATCGCGACGGCGGTCGTCGACCAGTCGGGGAGGTCGACGACCGTCGTGCCGTTGAGGAGCTTCCATTCACAGGCTGCGCCGAGCGGCCACCACGACCAGAAGCCGCGGACGAGCTCTCCCGCTTCGGGCGGGACACCGCCGAGGCTGACGCTGCAGACGTAGTCGAAGCCCTGACGGTCGATGTTCGCGTACTGCAGAGGCACGAGTGCGAGCGCGGCCAGGCCGGCGACGGCGAGGACGAGGCCGGCGATCAGGGCGAGACGGGCGGCCGTGAGGCGCTTCTTCACCGGTGTCGAGGCGGGGGCGGGCGGCGTCTCGGTCATCATCCGATGGTGTCATGAGCGCGGAAGGGCCGGGCGGGGGTGCGCAACTACGGCTGAGACGCGTGCATCGGTCTGATTCAGCGCTTCGCGAGAAAGTCAGCATCCGGTGCGCAAGAGTCGCCGGTGTGCTGGCGCGATCGGATGCCGTCACCAGCGTCCGCCGACCGCCCGCAGCGCGACGGCCAGCATCCCGGCCAGCGCCACCAGGACGGTCGCGATGACGAAGATCCCGGACGAGTAGCCCTCGACCATCAGCGGCAGCACTGCTCCGAGGACGGTCCCGACCTGCGTCACGGCCGTGTATGCGCTGGCGCCCGCGCCGACTCCGCCCCTGCTCGTTCGACCGAGCAGGACCAGGCCGGTGCTCTGAAAGCCGACGCCCACTACGGCGTAGAGCACCTGGGCCAGCAGCAGCACCGGATAGGTGGTCGCGAGGAGCAGGAGCGAGAACGATCCGACCCCGAAGAGGGCGATCACGACGAGGGTGACGGCGCTGCCGCGGGCCGCGCTGAGCCGACCGAGCAGAGGCAGCGCGGCCAACTCCAGTAGAGCCGATATCAGGAACAAAGGAGGCACCTCGGCAGGGCGGAGCCCGGACGAGACAGCGAACAGCGGCAGATAGATCCCCCGAAGGGTGTCGGCCGACTTGAGAAGCGCCACGAGGACAAGCGCAGTGAAGAACGCTCCGCTTCTCGCTCGAGGCGTTCCGACTTCTCCGCCATCGTGCTCGCGCGGGAACGCGCGTCCAGCGAATGGTCTGCAGGTCGCACCGATCATCGTGATGCCGCCGAACACGGAGGCGATCAAGAGAGGATCGAGCCCGAGCGCGGACACGGCCGAGTAGATGACGAGGCCGAGGATGTATCCGCCGACCGTCATCAGCCGAAGACGCGTGACCGCGGCGACCTGTTCGTCGTCACTCAGCTGCGCGGCGACGCGGCCGAAGATCTGCGGGACGATCGTGCTGACGAGGAGCAGGAGAACGCCGCTCAGCATGACGAGCACGAATGTACCTGCGGTCGCGCGGAGTGCAAGGAGGGCGACCGGGACGGCTGCGCAGGTCAGGACCAATGCGCTGCGCGGGTACCCGTGATGGCGAACTGTAGGGACGAGCAGGGTGTTGTAGACGATGGCGGCGGCCGCGTTGACGAGAAAGAACACGGCGATCTCGCCCTTTGAGTGACCGGCCGAGTCGAGGGAGACGGGAACGGCTACGCTCGTGAGGCCTCCGATGGTCGCGTTGCTCAGCAGGGTCAGGGCGACGGATTGTGGGACGCGAGCGCCAGACAGTGGTTCCTCCTTAGTCGCTGACCGGTCTAGTTGGCGCGGACGGACGAAGGTGGATCCTCGATGTCGCCCGGGTCGTTGCGATCCGAAACTGATGCGCGCCACTGAATATCTCTCACCTAAAAGCCGTCCGACCCTATCCCCGCTGATTGAAATGTCGCGGCGAGACCGCGCCCCAGCAACAGGTCCTTCCCGCACCTCCGGGCCGTGGCCAGAAGATGCTCACCCCACACTGCAGCCAGGGGCGCCATCGCATCGCTCAGGTACACCATGTCGAATTCGCGTTCGGCGAAACCGCATCGGATCCCGATCGCGTTGAGATTGACCGGTCGCCGTGCAGTCGACCAGCCGCTCGGATGTTCGGACGCAATGGGAAAACCCGGCCCGAGCGCGACGACGGACCGTGAATGAGCTACTTCAGACATCAGTCCGACGAAAAGCATCGATGTGTCGTTCGGATGCTGACGAAGGATCTGCAGGTCAGCTCGGCTGTTCGTTGAATCTCGAGCCCACCTCGCGACGCGCTCCCACTCGGGCTGCTCCAATTGCGCCAGGGGCCTGTTGCAGATGAAGAACTCGATTTCCATATCGACACATCGATCGGCCCACTGTTCCAGGTTAGCTCGATTGCTTCTTGCTTGTTCGGCTGTATTTTCGGAGATGCTCGGCAGTTCTACGCCCCACGCGTCCTCTATCCAGTGAAGAGAAAGGCCCATCCGGCATAGCCTGTAGCCGAACTCCACATCTTCGACTCCATAAGTTGAGAAGCGCTCGTCGAAACCGCCCGCGGAGAAGAAATTCGATCGCGCCACTGCAATGTTCCGTCCCCAGTAGAAACGCCAGGAGACCGCCAGCGGAACCCGCCGGACATCGACATCCAACCACTTGTCCGATCTATAATCAGCGTAGCCGGGCCGCGTAGCCATCTCCATGTGTCTTGTGCGCCAGTCCGGGCCGCTGACAAGAGAACGGAATGCATGGGCATCTTCGCCAGAGAAGTCCCAGCCGTAGGTCGGCCCTGCTGTACTGCGTTTACCGACTTCCACGTTCGCCGCATGGGACTGAATCAGGTTCTCGCCCGCGAGAGTGCCGCAATCGAGGAAGATCAGTGTTCTGCCCCGAGATGCTCGCGCGCCGAGATTCCTTACCGCGCTCAGGCGGAACCCGTCGTCTCGTTGGCGAGTGTATGAGATGTCAATCGCGTGTTCGAAGGCCTTGACGACCGCAACGGTATCGCTCGAAGAGCCGTCGTCTGCGACGATGACCTCATAGGTGAACGACGCCTCTTGTTGCGCTAATGTCGTCAGAGTTCTTCTCAACTCGTCAGGGCGGTCATAAGTCGGAACGACGACTGAAACCTCCGGAGAAACACCGTCTGCTTTCTGCGGGAAGATCAACGGTCCTGACATGCCTTCATCCTTTCTCGCGTACCTGGAGGCATCGCAGAGCCGGCCCTCATTGTACGTTGCGGACTGCACTCCGCGATGTCGCGGTAAAGGAGTGATCGCTTCACGTCAGTTCGCTTGTGACTTCGCAATTCGATGTGCGAGACCGTAGCAGGCTGTGCCCTTCGGCGACCAGAGTGTGGCGCGCGTGGCACCCCTCGGGTCGTGAACACCGTGCGCACGCGCAGACGTGGCGCCAAGGCTCGCCCGCTGTCCAGCTCTCACAGAGCCAGGCGCGGCGAGTGTCATTTCGTGCCAGTCGTCGGCGTGGATGGCTGTGGGATATATGTTCATCATCACATCGAACCGACGAAGACCCACACGAAGAGGTGCGGAGTGATTTATCTCGATTCTGCGGCCACGTCTTTTCCCAAGGAGCATCATGTAGTGGATGCCATGAAATCCTATGCTTAACGTGGAACAAGCCCAGGCAGGTCGGGGCACCGGCTATCCGCTTGGGCTGAGGGCCAAGTCTGGGCAGCTCGTGAGTCGCTAGCAGATCTGGTCAAATGCATCGATCCGGAGCGGGTGACCTTCTCGCTGAATGCAACGATGTCTCTCAATGCGGTTGTGCACCACCTGGGCTCGATCGGGGGCCGCGTCCTGACGTCCGCTTTCGAACACAATTCAGTGGTTCGGCCACTTCATGCAGCGGCGCAGGAGGGTTCGGTCAGGCATGAGATCATTCCGCCCTCGACCAGCGGACCGTTCGATCTCGATCGACTGCAGGAGCAACTGCTTGCCGGCGGAGTCGCCGGGGTCATTGTCACCTGGGCCTCCAACGTCTCCGGTTCAGTGCTTCCGATCCGTGAAATCTCTGAAATCTGCAGAGAGGCCGGTGTTTTCATCGCCGTGGATGGGGCGCAGGCGCTTGGGTACCTTGATGTCGACGCGGGTCTTGCGGACGTGCTGGTGTTCGCTGGGCACAAGGGTTTGGGGGGACCTTTGGGTGTTGGTGGCGCTGTTGTCGGAGAAGGTGTCCGGTTGTCGCCTTTCGTCACCGGCGGATCGGGTGGACGTTCTGAAAGTCGGGATCATCCCTGCTGGCTGCCCTGGTCGCAAAAGGCGGGAACACAGAATGGGATCGGAATCGCCGGGTTAGGCGCGGCTCTGAGGCTGTTGGACGGGGCCGAGATCGCCAGAAGGCGGCGTCGAGCAACCGATTTGCGAGAACGATTCGTTACTGGTCTCAGTGGTGGTGGCGCGGTCACCCTCATCGAATCGCCCAGCGCCGAAGAACCTGTCGGAGTGGTGTCGTTCCGGATGAACCGTGTGACCCCGAGTGTTGCTGCTTCGCTCCTCGAAGAACGCTTCGACATTCTCGTTCGCGCCGGACTGCATTGCTCTCCTCTGGCCCACGAGACTCTCGGCACAGGCGATGGCGGGACTGTCCGGGTGAGTTTCGGGCCGAGAACTACGACAAATGAGGTCGATCTAGCACTTGCCGCAGTCCAGTCCATCTCATCGAGTTCGAGCGAAAGGAAATGATGAAGAATGTCGGTCACCTGGGACCCCGAATGCGTCTTCTGCAGGTCGAATCCGCGTCGAGTGTGGGAGGAAGACGGACTCGCGGTCTGTTCTGATCCAGCTCCCCTTCGGCAGGGTCACCTCCTCATCTACACAACCGAGCACTATCCATCGGCCGCAGACATGGATGCGCAGGCGGCAGAGCGGCTCGACGCATTGGAGGCCGACCTCGGTAAGCGCATCTGTGCAGAGTTCGGGGACTACGTTCTGTTCGAGCACGGGCGTACCGGTCACTGTCTTCGAAGTCGTCCTGGAGAGCGCCTCTGTCATCACATGCACGTCCACATGATCCCCGGCGCCCTAGACCTGCGGGGCTATGCAGGAATAGCGCAAGAGATCGGGATCTCATCATGGCGAGACGTCCTAGCCCTTGGTAGCGATGTCGATGGCTACGTTGTCATCGGCAATGCGCACGAAAAGGTCGTCGCGCCATTGACGCGCTCTCTTCCTCCGCATCACCTGCGTACGGTGATCGCGCGAGCGAACGCAACTCCAGATCTCGCCGACTGGGAACTCGCTCTCGCGGGAGAAGAGGTGGGCCTGGTCGCCGCTGCATCGCATTCGACTGTCGTCGCGCTCGTTGAGAATTTTCGGTTTGCGAGGGCGACATGAAGCGCCCCGTTGTACTGCATGTCTCGTGGGGAAGGGGGAACGGCCACGTCACGCGCCTGGTAGCCATAGGTCGGGCTTTTCACTCCGCGGGTTGGGACTGTGTTCTACTCGGTCGGCAGAATGCGGTGCACGATCGATTGGTCTCGAAGGCGGGAATCTTCACGACAGCCTATTACCGCGAAGGTGTCGCAGACATCGACCCATGGGCAGAATGGGGAGATCCTGGCGTGTTCGATAAAGCAGTCGTTGCTGACGTCGCTGTGCTCCAGCGGTTCAGGCCGGACCGGGTGATCAACGATAACCGATTGTCGATGATCGTAGCTTGCGCTTCGCTCTCCATCCCGATCGTCACGCTATGCCAAGACAATCAGCTCGTCGGCTACCGCTATCAGGGCGAGGGAGTGTCCGAGATCTGGACCGGACCGCTCATGGCGGTCAACGAGGCTCTTGGGCGGCGAGGGCTTCCCCTGGTCGATCGAGATGTTCGAGAACTGTTCGAACGCGGGCTGATCGCAATACCGAGTGCGCCGAGTCTTGACGTAATGGAGAGCCGCGTCGGTATGAGAGAAGTGGTTTTCACTGGCGTTCTCGGACCGGTCAAAGCGGGTCTGCATGGATCCGGGTTGCTGTTCTATCGGACGGTAGGAGGAATCGAGTCGGAGTTCCTGCACGCTTTCGAGAACTGGGAAGGAGAAATCTATGTGGCGACCGGAGACCAGGCGTCAGCGGATTCGTATCGACATGTCCCGGACGCCATCCACGTCGCGGCTCTCTGGGATCTCGAAGAAGTGTTTCCGGAGCTGGCTGCCGTCGTGCATCACGGAGGACATGGAATCGCGACGACGTGCGTGGCATCAGGGGTGCCAGCCGTCATTCTTCCAGGTCACAATCCGGAGAGGCGTTCGAACGGGTATCGGGTGGAGTTGTCGGGGTGGGGGAAGGTGCTCGGTCCACTTTCAGCGGAGGGTACTCGATGGGGCCCGGCCGTCGATGTGACCGGAGACCGTCCTCCGTGGAGCGATGTCCGTGGTGCAGTCGACGCTCTCCGGGCCCCCGACGTCGACGCGGGCGGGTCCGTCGCGTCAGCATCAGAGCTCGTCCGGCTGCTGACATGACGAGGGAGAAGCTCGTCCGAGACGGTGTACCGGCACTGCTTTGGGGTCTCGGTGTCGACGCGCGCTTCAGATCCGTCGATGCCGGCGAGCGGCGGGCCTGGCTCCTGGCGAAGCTGAAGGAGGAATGCGACGAGGTCCTGGCTGCCCCGTCCGTCGAAGAGCTGGCGGACGTCGCGGAAGTCCTGCATGCGCTCGCGTCGGAGCTCGGAGTGGCCTGGAGCGAGGTCGAAGCGGTGCGCGAGAGGAAAGGAGCGGACCGCGGAGTGTTCGACGCCGGAGTCGTGATGCGACTCTCCGAGTAGCACTCTGCTCGCGCGGCGGCGTCGTACCCTCGTCTGCATGGGGTTCGTCTTCTCGCTGCTGATCATCGTCCTGACCGTGCTCGCGCTGGTCGACGTCGTACGGCAGCCGGACAACGTCATCAAGAACCTGCCCAAGATCGTGTGGATCCTGCTGATCTTCTTCCTCCCGCTCATCGGCGTCTCGCTGTGGTTCCTGCTCGGGCACGACTGGAAGCGCGGCGACGGCGGATCCTTCGTGCCGGGCGGCCGAGTGCCCCGCCGCCGGAAGCAGGCGCCGCCGCCGATGGTGGTGCGGCCCGCTCCGAAGAGCACCGAGGAGCAGCTCGCCGACCTCGAGCGCGAGGAGGCGCACTACGCGCGGCTCGCCGAGGAGCAGCGTCGCCGCCGCGAGGGTGAGCGGCCGCTCGACGCGTGAGCGGCCGCTCCGGAGGCCGCTACTTCGAGAAGTTCGACGCCGCCCACTGGATCGAGGCGATCTTCGCCTGACCCGCGACGCTCGGGTGGAAGTAGTCGGTGGTCCCGATCAGGCCCTTGGTGACGGGGGTCGCGGTGAGCGCTCCGCCGTCCCAGTCGCAGAGCTGACCGGCGGCGCTGCACGCCGTCTGCAGCGCGGTGTTGTACTGCGTCGTCCGCGTCTTCGCGGCAGCGGCGGAGGCGGCAGCGGCTGTGCTGCTGAGCCTGCGGCCGGTGGAGCTGACGCCGCGCGTGGTCCGGCAGAGGTCGCCGCCCGCCCAGACGAGCGCGCCGACTCCGGTCTTCACGACCGACCACTCGGAGGCCACGTTCGGCATCGACGAGAGGACGATGCGGGCGGAGGGCCACGTGGTGCGGATCTTCGTGATCGCGGCGGAGGCTCCGGTGCGGAACGTGCTCGCCGGGGTCATCGTGTAGCCGTCGGAGGCGACGCGGTTGTCGGGCGAGCAGAGGTCGTTGCCGCCGATGAGCAGGGTGACGACGTCCGGCCGCACGCCGGCGGCGACCGCGGCGTCGATCCGCGAGGGGACCTGCGCGACGACGTCGCCGGTGGTGGCGAAGTTCGCGGTCGTGACGGTGGTGCCGGGGAGCGCGGTCCGCAAGCGGGAGGCGAAGGAGTTCACGGAGGAGCTGGTGCCGGTGGACCAGTTGTTGCGGGGGCAGTCCGCGAAGGAGCCGCAGGTCCCGTAGGCCTGGGTGATGGAGTCGCCGAGGCTCAGCACCGAGAGGGTGGCGGGAGTGGCGGCGGCGGCGGCCTGCGCCGGGAGCAGCGCGGCGGCGAGGGCGAGCGCGGCTCCGACGGCGAGGGCGCGGACGCGGCGGCTCGGGGTCGGCGGGCGGGAGAGGGAGAGGCTCATGGGGGACCGTTCTCGAGGGGGAGGACGGTGGGGGAACCGTCGGTGCTGACGCTAGGGGAGCGGCGCCCCGGATGACCCCGAACGGGTGACCCCAGAACGGGCCGGATGTGCGCGACGGCAGCGGATCCGGTCGTCCGGCGGGCGGAACCGTCTGGAAGGCGAGCGTCCTCTCAGCCGCCTGCCACCGGCACGATCCGCAGCCGGCTCATCGCCCAGACCAGCGCCCCCGACGCGAGGAACGCGACCGCGATCACGACGACGAACACCGACACCTGCCCGTACCCGGTCGCGGGATCCAGGAACGGATAGGGCACCCAGCCGTCCGTCGCTCCGCGGATCAGCACCACGACGAGCCAGACGATCGGGTAGACCACGACCAGCCAGAGCCTGCGCCACGGCAGCGGAGGGCGATCCGCGAGCAGCAGCCAGTCGAGCAGTCCGTAGACGGGGAACAGCACGTGCATGACGGTGTTGGCCCACGGCAGCGCCACTCCGCCCGCCACATCGGTGAGGAGGGTGTTGTAGACGAGGCCGACGACGATGATGTACCCGGTGAAGGCACCCCGCACCAGTAGGAGCCCGCCGGGCGCGGGACGGCGGCGGAGCGCGAGCACGGCGGTGGCTCCGAGCACGACGGCCAGCACGATGTTGCTCTGGATGGTGAAGAAGCCGAAGAAGTTGAACGGGTTCAGCGGCGTCCGAGAGGCGGTGTCGACGGCCGTCGCGATCACGGCCACCAGAACGGCGGCGGCCACGAGGAGGCGGAGGAGCGCGACCGGCACGCGGGCCGACTCCGCCCGGGAGGAGGGAGCGGGTGGCGTCATCGCTCGAGCGTAGCGCCGGAGCGCCTACCCTGTCCCCGTGCTCACGATCGGTGTCGACCTCGCTGCGGAGCCGGTGCGCACCGCTCTCGCCGCCCTCGAGTTCTCCGGCGGCCGGGCCGTCGTCCGCTCGCTCGTACTCGGCGCCGAGGACGCGACGATCGTCGAGGCGTCACGGGACGCGGCGGTCATCGGGATCGACTGCGCGTTCGGCTGGCCGGTGGAGTTCGCGGCGTTCGTCTCCGCGCACACGCGACGGGAGGTCTCGCCGCGGACGCTCGCGGGACGCGACTGGCGCCGCCGCCTCGCGTACCGCGAGACGGACCGGGTGGCGCGCGAGGTCACCGGCCGCTGGCCGCTCAGCGTCTCGACCGACCGGCTCGGGATGACCGCGATGCGCTGCGCGGAGCTGCTCGACGCCTTCGCCGCGAGCGGGGAGGACGTCGACCGCTCCGGGCGCGGACGGCTCGTCGAGGCGTACCCGGCGGCGGCGCTGCGGCTCTGGGGAGTGGACACCACGGGGTACAAGACGCGACCGGAGGCCGTGGCGCTCGCCGCGGAGTCGCTGCGACGGGCCGCACCCTGGCTCGATGTGCCGGCGCCCGCGCTCGCGCTGATGAGCCGCTCCGACGACGCGTTCGACGCCGTCGTCGCCGCTCTCAACGCCCGCGCCCACGCCCTGGGCGCGACCCTGCCGGTGCCTCCCGAACTGCAGGAGGCGGCGGAGGCCGAGGGGTGGATCGCGGTCCCGACCGGATCGCTCGCGGAGCTCGCGGGCTGATCCGGCCGTCTCGACGGGTGTGCGCTCAGGCCGGGATCTTCGCCCCCAGCAGGCCGGCGGCGACCTCGGCGGCCCGCTCGGCCTCCTCGACGGTCGAGAAGGGTCCGGTGGGGACGAGGGAGGGCGCGGTGGTCAGTCGGGCGTCGATCTCGAGTCGGAACCGGGGCAGCTCCGCCCCGGGAACGACGACGATCCTGACTCCGTTCCGGCTCCATCGCGCGGGTTGGATAGAAGAAATCTGTGTCATGGTGCTCTCCGCTTTCGCGATCATCCGCACGGGTGGCTGACGCCTCGACCGTGCACGCTTCACGCTACGTCCGGTGCCCGTCTCTCCGAACGGGCTTGACCTCTCAGGCTCGTCGGGCGTAGTGCCTCATTGCAGTCGGTCGAGGGTGTCGCTGATCCGCCGCAGGCACTCGATGAGGACCGACACCTGCGCGGCGTCCAGGTCGGCGAGCACCTCGCCCTCGGCGGCGACGAGATTGCGCATCGCCTCGTCGACCCGCTTCGTGCCCCGCGGGGTGAGCGAGACGATCTTGCTGCGCGAGTCGGCGGCGTTCTGCTCGCGGACCACGAGCCCGCGGGCCCCGAGGCGGTCGACGCGGCTGGCGAGGTTGCCGCTGGACAGCGCGAGGTGCGTGGCCAGGGCCGAGGGCGTCATCCCGCCCTCCCCGCGCTGCCGCAGCAGCGAGAGGAGCTCGAACTCCCACGGGGCGAGATCGCTGACGGCGAAGGACTGCCGCCGCACCTCCTGCACGCGCGGGCTGAGCCGGCGGAGGCGGGAGACGACGTCCAGAGGCGCGAAATCGAGGTCGGGCAGGGCCCCGGCCCACGCGTCGATCACCAGATCGACATCGTCGTCTTCGCGCATGCCCCGATTATCCCCGGACGGCGCGGGCGCCGACGACGGGTGGTCCGGGGAGGCCGGCGGGCCTAGCCTGTGCGGACGACGGGCGGACCGGTCAGGCGCGGGCGGCCCGGACGTAGGCGACGATCGCGTTGGCGTGGCCGTGGCCCAGGCCGTGCTCGGTCTTCAGCCAGGTGACGACCTGCATGTGCGGCTCGGAGCGCAGACGCTCGTCGGCGAGGTCCAGCCAGTCCTGGACGGGACGGTCGTAGGTCTTCTCGATGCTCGGGAAGTACGAGGCCGGTCCCTTCGGCTTCGCACCGTCGGCGGGCGGTTCGGGAGCGAGCACGCGGTCGGTCATGCGGTCACGATAGCGAGCCGCGGTCAGGTCGTGTAGGCCGAGGGGTCGAACCGGCCGAGCTCCTCGCGGAAGGCGAAGGCGAAGTCGGGCCAGAGCAGGGTGAGTCGCCGGTTGTCGTCCAGGTACCAGCTCTCGCAGCCGCCGTTGGTCCAGACGGTGTCGGCGCTGAGGGCGTCGAGGCGGGCGACGGAGGCGGCCTCGGCCTCGGCGGTGACCTCGAGCCGGTCGGCGCCGGAGACCGCGAGGTGGTCGAGCGCGGCGAGCACGTAGGCGATCTGCGTCTCGATCATGTGCACCGCGGAGTTGTGGCCGAGGCTCGCGTTGGGGCCGTTGACGACGAAGAGGCTCGGGAAGCCGTGGACCGCGGTCGACTCGTACGCGACCATGCCGTCGGCCCAGCGGTCGGCGAGGAGGACGCCGCCGCGGCCGCGGATGCGCCGGGCGAAGGGCGGCCGCGTGGAGTGGAAGCCGGTCGCGAAGACGAGCACGTCGACCCCGTGCGGGACGCCGTCGTCGCCGAGCGCGGCCCCCTCCTCGAGGCGCCGGAGCGGACCGGGGACGACGCGGACGTGCGGCTGCGCGAGAGCGGGGTAGTAGTCGTCCGAGAGGAGCACGCGCTTGCAGCCGATCTCGTAGTCCGGAGTCAGCACGGTGCGGAGTGCGGGATCGATGATCTGCGACTCGAGGTGGCCGAGCGCCTCCGCCCGCAGCCGGTCGATGGCCTCGGGCACGGCGACGCGGCCGGCGAAGCCGAGCTCGGCGCGCCAGAACAGCTCCTCGCGGAGCCTCGCCAGGGCCCCGGGCGCGCGGGAGAGGGTTCGGCGCTCCTCCGGCGGGTACGGGCGGTTCCGGCGGGGGACGACGTACGGGGCTGAGCGCTGGAAGAGCACCACCTCGGCGGCGCGCTCGGCGAGGTGCGGCACGATCTGCACGGCGGAGGCTCCCGAGCCGACGATGCCGACGCGCTTCCCGTCGAGGTCGACGTCGTCCCTCCAGCGGGCGGAGTGGAAGGCGGGACCCGCGAACGAATCCAGGCCCGGGACGGCCGGGAGGCGGGGCTCGGAGAGGCGCCCCGCGCAGACGAGGAGGACCGCGGCGGAGTAGTCGCCCCGGGAGGTGCGCACCCGCCAGCGGTGCGCCTCCTCGTCGAAGACCGCCTCGAGCACCTCGGTCCCCAGCCGGAGTCGGGGCGCCAGGCCCTCCTTCTCGACGACGCGCTCGAGGTAGGACTGGATCTCGGCCCCGGGGGCGTAGAACGCCGACCAGTCGGCCTCGGGGGCGAAGGAGTAGGAGTAGAGGTGCGAGGGGATGTCGCAGGAGACTCCGGGGTAGACGTTGTCCCGCCAGGTCCCGCCGATCCGCTCGGCGCGCTCCAGCACGACGAACGAGGTCCCGCCGCGGCGCTCCAGGCGGACCGCGGCTCCGAGCCCGGCGAAACCGGCGCCGATCACGACGACGTCGACGTCCATCAGACCGTCGTCCTCGCCAGGACGCTGCCCGCCGGGTCGCGGTGCGGATCGGCGAGGAAGTGCTCGAGGACGGCGAGGAGCTCGGCGGGCCGCTCGGCGAGCACCGCGTGACCGGCGTCGAGGACGGCGTAGCGGGCGTCGTCGATCGCGCCGAGCAGGGCCTCGGCGCCCTCGACTCCGGCGACAGCGTCGGCGGAGCAGCCGACCACGAGGGTCGGAACCCGGCAGTCCGAGGCGGCCGCAGCGACGTCGGCCCGGGCGGAGGCGGCGAGCATCCTGGCGACGTCGGCGCCCCACGGGGAGGAGGCGGTGGCCGAGCGGACGGCGAGGAGCCGAGCGGCCTCCTCCTGCGCGTCGGGCGGGAGCATCGGCCAGAGGCGCGCCGCGCGGAGGAGGCGCTCCGTCGGCCGCAGCCATCCGGCCACGAGGGCGAGGGCGCGCACCCGCCGATCGCCCGCGGCGAGGGCCACGGCGGCTCCGAGCGAGTGGCCGATCAGGACGGCCTCGTCGGCGCCGAGCGCGTCCAGGGAGGCGCGGACCGCGGCGGGTCCGTCGAGCCAGGGGTCGCCGAGATCGGCGAGCTCGAGCGCGGCGACGCGGTGGCGCCGCGCCAGCATCGGCAGCAGCAGCCCGGTGTCGCTCCGCGCGCCCCGGCCGACGCCGGTCAGCATCAGGACCGCGCGCGGGCTCCCGGCGCCCGCGGTCAGCAGCCGCACGGTGGCGCTGTCCGACTCGATCCGCTCCTCCCGGACCAGCTCGGCCTGGCGCCGCAGGTACTCGGAGCGGGTCATGACGCCCGGCGGGTCCCGCGGACCGGGAGGCGCATCCGCTGAGGACCCGCCGCTGCGACGGGCTCCGCCCGCAGCGCCCTCTCCGGCGCGACCACGCCGTACGTCGTGGTGCGCTGGCGCCAGCCGCGGCCGATCTCGCCGCTCAGCCGGGCGACGGTCGCGATGTCGAGCGAGCGGTAGGCCTCCGCTCCGGCCTCGGGCCGCAGGGCCCCGTCGAGCAGCAGGCCGCCGAGGTCGTCCGCCCCGCCGCGGAGGAGGACCTGCGCCGCGTACAGTCCGAGCTTGGTCCAGGCGGTCTGCACGTGGGCGATCCGGCCGTGGAGGACGAGCCGTGCGACGGCGTGCACGGCGCGGGTCTCGCGGAGGGTCGGCCCGCCCCGGCTCGCGCGCACCACGGCCGGAGGCGCCTCCGCCGGGACGAAGGGCATCGCGATGAACTCGGTGAAGCCGCCCGTCTCGTCCTGGATCGCCGCGAGCGTGCGCAGGTGCGCGAGCTGCTGCTCGGGGGTCTCGACGTGTCCGTAGACCATGGTCGAGGTGGAGCGGAGGCCGCTGCGGTGCGCGGCCGTGATCGCCTCCCGCCACTCGGCCACGGTCGGGTCCGTCCCCTCGCTCAGGACGGCGCGGACGTCGTCGTCGAGGATGCGGGCGGCGGTCCCCGGGACGGAGTCCACGCCGGCCTCGCGCAGAGCGTCGAGCATCGCGGGCAGGGTTCGGCCCGTACGCCGGGCGACCTCGAGGATCTCGCCGGGCCGGTAGGCGTGCAGGTGCAGCGAGGGCTGCCGCTGCTTCAGCGTGCGGACGATCAGCAGCAGATCGTCGCCCGGGTGCTCCGGTCCGATCGCGCCCTGGAGGCAGAGCTCGGTGGCGCCGAGCGCGACCGCCTCGTCGGCGAGCTCCTCCAGCCGCTCGACGGTCAGCCCGCCGTCTCCCCAGAGGGAGGTGTCGATGTTGCGGTTGACGACGACCGAGACCTCGTCGCCGGCGGCGTCGTGCCGCAGGTCGTCCGCCAGAGCGGAGAGGGCGTCGAGGTCGTCGCCGTCGGCTGCGAGCAGGGCGAGGTAGTCGGCGTCCTCGAGACCGGCGGGGTCCGTCTCCGCCCGGGCGAGCACGGCGCCGAGGGCGGGCGCGACTGGTCGGGGCAGGGCGTCGAGCGAGTCGCGGTAGGGCCGGGGGAGGACCGCTGCCGCCTCGTCGGCGAGCCAGGTCCCGCGGTCGGCGAGCGCCTCGACGTAGGGAGCGACGCGCGGATCGATCCAGGTGGCCGAGTCGCGGAGGTACTGCGGGTGGGCGGTCAGCCGCTCGTGCAGCCGGTAGCCGGCCGTCGCGGTGAGCCGCGCGAGGTCGTCGATGTTCGGCCAGGGGCGCTCCGGATTCACGTGATCCGCCGTGAGCGGGCTGACACCGCCCCAGTCGTCGACCCCGGCGCGCAGCAGCAGCCCGAGCTCCTGCTCGTCGGTGAGGTTCGGCGGCGCCTGGATCGTCGCCTCGGCGCCCAGCACGAGGCGCGCGACCGCGACGTTGGCCACGTACTCCTGCAGCTCGAGGTCGACCTCGTTCTGCATGGCCGTCCGCGGCTTCGCGCGGAAGTTCTGGACGATGCACTCCTGCACGTGGCCCCACCGCTCGTGGGACTCGCGGATCGCGAAGAGGGCGTCCGCCCGCTCCGCCGCGTTCTCGCCGATGCCCAGCAGCACGCCGGTGGTGAAGGGGATGCGGCTGCGGCCCGCGTCCTCGAGCACCCGCAGGCGCAGCGCCGGGTCCTTGTCCGGGGAGCCGTAGTGCACACCGCCCTTCTCCGACCAGAGGCGCTCGGCGGTCGTCTCGAGCATCATGCCCATCGAGGGCGCGACCGGGCGGAGCCGCTGCAGCTCGGCCCACGACATCACGCCGGGGTTCAGGTGCGCGACCATGCCCGTCTCGCTCATCACCAGGACGGCCATCGCGCGCACGTACTCGAGCGTCGAGGCGTAGCCGTGCTCGGCGAGCCAGGCGCGGGCGATCGGCCACCGGTCCTCCGGGCGGTCGCCGAGCGTGAACAGGGCCTCCTTGCAGCCGAGCGCGGCACCGGCGCGGGCGACCTCGAGGATCTCCTCCGGCTCCATGAAGGTCGACTCGCGCTTGGCCGCGAGCCCGCCCGGTGTCTCCACGAAGACGCAGTAGTGGCACCGGTCGCGGCAGAGCTTGGTCAGCGGGACGAAGACCTTCCGCGAGTAGGTGACGACGCCGGGCCGTCCGCGGCGGGCGAGTCCGTCGTCGCGCAGGCGGCCGGCGGCCTCCAGCACCAGGTCGAGGTCGTCGCCGCGCGCGCCGAGGAGCTCCTCGGCGGTCTCGCGCGTCAGCGCCTCGCCGCGGTCGAGCCGGGCGAGCAGGGTGGCCGTGGTCATGCGGGAGCGGCCCTTCCGAAGGGGGTCGTGGCGGAGGCGGGAGGTCAGAGCGCGCGCAGCCGCGGCGCGAGGTCGCGCTCGAAGGCGTCGAAGAAGCGCTGCTGGTCGTCGCCCGGGGCGTGGAAGACCAGGTGGGTGAAGCCCGCGTCGACGTAGGGCTTGATCTGCGCGACCGTCTCCTCGGGGTCGGAGCCGACGATCCAGCGCTTCGCGACCTGCTCGATCGGCAGCTCGTCGGCGGCGCGCTCCATGTCGACCGGATCGGTCAGCGAGTGCTTCTGCTCCGGCGACAGCGAGAGCGGCGCCCAGAAGCGCGTGTTCTCGAGCGCGAGCGCCGGATCGGGATCGTAGGAGAGCTTGATCTCGATCATGCGGTCGATGGTCGAGGAGTCGCGATCGGCCGCCGCGGCGCCCTCCTCGACGGCGGGGAGCAGCTTCTCGGTGTAGAGCTCCATGCCCTTGCCCGACGTGCAGATGAAGCCGTCGCCCGCCCGGCCGGCGTACTTGGCGACGACGGGGCCGCCCGCCGCGATGTAGACCGGCACGCCGCTCTCGGGCTTGTCGTAGATCGACGCCTCGTGCGTGGAGTAGTACTCGCCGTCGAAGGTGACGCGGTCGCCCGCCCAGAGCGCGCGCATCAGCCGCACGGCCTCGCGCAGGCGGGCGAAGCGCTCCTTGAAGTCCGGCCAGGTCTGCTCGCCCGCGCCCTGGTAGCCGGTGGCGACCTCGTTCAGCGCCTCGCCGGTGCCGACGCCGAGCATGATCCGCTCGGGGTAGAGCACGCCGAGCGTGCCGAACGCCTGGGCGATGACGGCGGGATTGTAGCGGTAGTGCGGGGTCATCACGGAGGTGCCGAGGGTGATGCTGGAGGTGCGCTCACCGGCCGCGGCGAGCCAGGCGAGGGAGAACGGCGCGTGCCCGCCCGTGTGCCGCCACGGCTGGAAGTGGTCCGAGACGACCGCGGTCTCGAAGCCGTGCCGCTCGGCGCCGACCGCGAGCTCGACGAGCTCCCGGGCGCCGAACTGCTCCGCCGATGCCTTGTACCCGAGCGTGATCGTCATCTGCAGCCTTCGTGAGAGGTGGGACGGCCCCCGGAGCGGGAGCGGCCCCTCCATTCTGCGCCTGCCGCGGCGCCCGGCGGGACGGGTGGACGCACCCGGGGGAGGCGTGCCCCGATCCCGCGCTGGGGAGGAGCGTCAGGCCGGCGGAGCGGCGATGTTCACCATCCAGCCGACGCCGTAGCGGTCGACCAGCATCCCGAAGCGGTCGCCCCAGGGCGAGGCGACCAGCGGCTCGACGACCGTGCCGCCCTCGGCCAGGCCGTCCCAGTAGCCGCTCAGCTCGGCGTCGTCGTCGCCGAAGAGCGCGATCGTGATGCGGGCGCCGCTCTCGGCCGGGCTCGAGGAGGGGGAGTCGGAGCCCATCAGGATCATCCCGCTCGGCGTGACGAGCTGGGCGTGCATGATCCGGTCCTGGTCGGCCGGATCCGCGCTCATCCCGAAGTCGCCGAAACGGCTGGAGCTGAGCTCGCCGCCGAGGACGTCCCGGTAGAACTCCATCGCCTCCTGCGCGGAGCCGTCGAAGCCGATGTAGGGGCTCAGTGAAGTGGGCACGGCACCCCTTTCCGTCGAGGTGCGCCCAGTATCTCCGCGTCCCGACGCGAGCACCAGGGGCGTCCTGCAGAAGGTCCGTCCCCGGCCCTCAGAGCTCGTCGCGGGTGGGCGGGTTCGCGCCGGAGCGGGAGGTCGTGATGCCGGCGACGTGCGCGGCGTGGCGGCCGATCGCGTGCAGGGCGGGGCCGTCGAGGAGCATCCCGTTCGCGGCGCCGAGGCCCTGGCGGAACGCCTCGTCGAGGATCGCGCCCATCGCGGAGTCGCCGGCGCCGATCGTGTCCGCCACCACGATCCGGGCGGCGGGCACGGTCACCCGCGTGACGGCCGAGGCCAGCAGCAGTCCCTCCGCGCCGCGGGTGACGACCGCGAGCTGCGACCCGAGGGAGAGCAGCCTGCTGAGGATCTCGTCGAGCTGCATCGTCGGGTAGAGCCACTCCGCGTCCTCGTCGCTGAGCTTAACGACCTCGCACGCGGCGGCGATCCGCTCGAAGCGCGCGAGCGCCTCGGCGTGCGCGCCGACCAGAGCCGGACGGATGTTCGCGTCGACGCTCGCCGTCACTCCGGCGGGCAGAGCCTCGAGGAGCCCGAGCACGGCGGATCCGCCCGGCTCGAGGAAGATCGCGATGGAGCCGGTGTGGACGTGGGAGGCGCCCTCCGGGTCCGCCGCCGGCGGGTTCCAGGAGAGGTCGAAGACGTAGCGGGCCGACCCGTCCGCGGCGAGGACCGCCCGAGCGGTGCTGGTGCGCTCCGAGTCGCCGTGCCGGACCTCCACGCCGGAGGCCTCGAGGTGGGCGCTGATGCGGCGGCCGCGCTCGTCGTCGGCGATGTCGGTGACGAGGGTCGCGGGCCGCCCGAGTCGGGCGAGCGTGAGGGCGACGTTGGCCGGGGAGCCGCCGACGTGCTCCGTGGCGCTGCCGTCGCGCTCGACGATGTCGATCAGCGCCTCGCCGATGACCAGGGTGCGGGAAGCCGGGCTGACGCGCTCGTCGGTGGAGGACATGCCGACATCATGCCGGGTGACGGGGTCGCCCCGCGACGCGCGGGGCCGACCGGCGCGAGCGGCTCGCGTCCCGCCCGCGGTCTCAGACCCGGTCGCGCAGGTCCGCCAGCACCGCGTCCACGGTCGTGATCTCGATCAGCGGCGCGTACAGGGACATGGCGTCGAGCGCGCGCTGGTGGTCAGCCTCGGAGGCGCCCGCGCAGGCGTCCGCGGCGACCCTGACCCGCACTCCGGCGTCCGCGGCTGCCAGCGCCGTCGAGAGCACGCAGCAGTCGGTCGAGACGCCGGTGAGCACGAGCTCGCGGGAGTCGTCGAGCTCGGCCTCGAGCTCGGGCCCCCACTTGCCGAAGGTCGTGGCGGTGATCGTGCGGTGGCCCTCGAACCCGGCCACGAGCTCGTAGAGCCGGTCGCTCTCGGGGACGAGCGCGAACGGCCACTCGCGGTAGTAGGGGATCCACGCGCCGGCGGGCCGATCCGGGGCGACGAAGCGGGTGGTCACGACCCGCTCGCCGAACGCCGGGAGGAGCCGGCGGGTCCCCTCGGCCGCGCGCTCGAATCCGCCGGATCCCCACGGCGACTCGGCGTCGGCGAAGACGTGCTGCAGGTCGATCGCGACGAGCAGGCTCACGCCGAGGCCTCCTGGCGGCGGACGGCCCCGCGCGAGAGGGCGAGCGTTCCCGCGAAGCCGATCACGAGCGCCACGAGGACGCCGAGGTTGGCGCCGGCCCAGTCGCCGTCGCGGCCGCCGAGCGAGCCGAGGAGGTAGCCCTCCCACTCGAACCCGGGGGAGTAGTTGACCACCAGGCCCCAGCCGACGATCGCGCCGATCAGCACGAGGGCCACGGGGACCGCCGAGACGCTGCCGTAGCGGCCGCGGGAGTCGTACAGAGCCTCCTGGTCGTAGTCGCGCCGACGGAGGAGGAGGTCCGCGAGGAAGACGCCGAGCCAGGCCGCGATCGGCACGCCGAGGGTGATCAGGAAGCCCTGGAACGGGCCGAGGAAGTCGCCCGCGACGAACACGACGTAGACCGCTCCGAGGACCATCAGCACGCCGTCGATCCCGGCGGCCACCGGCCGCGAGACCTTGAGCCCCGTGCTGAGCAGCGCCAGGCCCGAGGAGTAGATGTCCATCACGGCCCCGCCGATCAGGCCGAGCAGCGCGACGACGATGAAGGGGAGCAGGAACCAGGTCGGCAGGATCCCGGCGAGCGCTCCGATCGGGTCCGCGGCGATCGCGTCCGAGAGCTCCTGCGAGGAGCCGGCCAGCAGCAGGCCGACGACCACCAGCACGACGGGCGCGACCGCTCCGCCGATCGTCGTCCACGCGATCACTCCGCTCGTGCGGGCACCGCGGGGGAGGTAGCGGGAGTAGTCGGCCGCGGCGTTCACCCAGCCCAGCCCGAAGCCGGTCATCATGAACACGAGCCCGCCGATGACCGCGGCGGCCGAGCCCGCGGGCAGGGCGCCGACGGCGGCGAGGTCGATCCGGTCGAGGACGAGCACGACGTAGACCACGGTCAGCACGGCGGTCGCGACGGTGATCGCGAGCTGGAGCCGCATGATCAGGCGGAAACCCGCGATCCCGGCGATCACGATGAGCGCGGCGACCACGATCAGCGCGACCACCTTGGTGAGCACGCCCCCGTCCCAGCCGAACTCCTCGAACACCGTCGCCGTCGCGAGCACCGCGAGTGAGGCCAGCACCGTCTCCCAGCCCACCGTGAGCAGCCAGGAGATCACCGAGACGAGGCGGTTGCCGTCGACCCCGAAGGCCGCCCGGCTGAGCACCATCGTGGGGGCGGAGCCGCGCTTGCCGGCGACGGCGACCAGACCGCAGAAGAGGAACGAGACGACGATCCCGATCACGCTGACGAGCGTCGCCTGCCCGAAGGAGAGGCCGAAGCCGAGGAGGAAGGAGCCGTAGCTCAGCCCGAGCACGGACACGTTCGCGGCGAACCACGGCCAGAACAGGTCGCGAGGGCGGCCGTGCCGCTCCGACTCCTGGATCGTGTCGAGGCCGTTGAGCTCGATGCCGCTTGCGGGGCGGGTGCTCGGACGATCGGGGGAGGTCATCGCGTCCTCGTTCTCACGGGTGCCGGCCCTGCGCCGGAGCTGTGACGAACCTACAGCGCCCCGCGCTCGAACAGCAGCCGGAGCGATTCGAGGTCGTCCGCGACCCGCGCGCAGTCCTCGTCCCAGTCGTCGAGGCTCATCCCGGGGCGCCGCCGCACGGTGAAGGCCACCTCGGCGCCGTCCCCGTTCACGAGCACCCGGAGCGGATTGTCCACCACCGTCCCGTCGGGGAGCGTGACCTCGTGGTCCGCGACGCCGAACGGGTTCTGCGGGGCGAAGCGCACCTCGACCCGGCCCATCGGCGAGTCGGCGAACCAGCGTCCGTCGACCTCTTCGAGCGCGGCGGAGGCGAGGCCCGCGGCCCACCGCGGGAGGTTCGCCGGGTCGGAGACGAAGGCGTACACCTCCGCGGCCGGAGCCTCGATCACGACGCCCACGGGGCGCGATTCGTACAGGGTCATCCGCTCGTCCTTCCTCTGCAGCCGGTCAGTGCTCGTCGCCGAAGCTGGCGACCAGCAGCGCGGCCAGCGCCGTCCGCTCCAGCATGCCCTCGATGCCGATCGCCTCGCTGCGCGCGTGCGCACCCTCACCCGGGGCGCCGAGCCCGTCGAGGACCGGCAGGCCCAGCGCGGCGACGAGGTTGCCGTCGCTCGCCCCGCCGACCGCGATCTCGCGGAGGGGGACGTCGATCCGCTTCGCGACCCGCTCGGCCCTGCGGTAGAGCGCGGCGACGGAGGCGGTCCGCTCGAAGACGGGCCGCTCCCAGGAGCCGCGCACCTCCAGCCGGATGCGCGGGTCGGCGGCGGCGAGCGCGTCGAGCTCGGCCTCGACGCGGGCGGCCTCGGCGGATCCGCGGATCCGCGCCTCCAGCTCCAGGCGCACGCGGGCCGTCGTCACGTTGACCCTCGAGCCGCCGGAGACCACTCCGATGTTGACCGAGGTGCCCTCCTCCTCCCGCGCGATCGCCAGCACCCGCGGGATCAGCGAGCCGAGCTCGTGGATCGCGCTCGCCCCCTTCTCCGGCTCGACCCCGGCGTGCGCCTCGACCCCGACCACGTCGATCACGAAGCGCCCGATGCCCTTGCGCGCCGTCTTGACCGCGTCGCCGATCGCGCCCTCGAACACCAGGACCGCGTCGGCGCCCGCGCACTGCCGCTCCAGGAACGGGCGGGAGGCGGCGCTGCCGATCTCCTCGTCCCCGCTCATCACCAGGCGGACGGCCGGATGCGGGACGCCGGCGTGGCGGAGCGCGGCCACCAGCCACACCATCTGCACCAGCCCGGCCTTCATGTCGTAGCTGCCCGGTCCGCTCAGGCGGTCGCCGTCGACGGCGAAGGGCCAGGAGCGGGTCGTGCCCAGGGGCCACACCGTGTCGTAGTGGCCGAGCAGCGCCACGAACGGACGCGTGCCCCGGTGCGGTCTCGCGCCGCCGCTCGCCGGGACGGTCCAGCTGGTCGCGGTCGGCGCGTCCTGCGCACGCCGGTGCTGCACGTCGGCGTCGTGCCCGAGCCGCTCTCCCACCCAGTGCACCAGGAAGGCGTGCAGCTCGCCGAGCGCCTCGAGGGAGTCGCTGGGGCTCTCGATCATCACGAGGTGCCGGACGTCGTCGAGCATCCGCGAGCGGTTGTCGCGGAGGAAGGAGCGCACGCGGGCGGCGTCGTCGGCATCGGGGAAGGTCATCGACTCCGGAGTACCAGAGTGCGGCCGCTCGCGCGAACCGGCTGAACCGTTCGGGCCCCCGTTACGTTGGTGCAGGAAGAGGTGGAGATGTCCGAGGATCAGGCCCAGATGCTGCGTGCGCTGCACGACGAGCACGCCAGCGCGCTCTGGCGGTTCGTGCTGCGCCTGACCGGCGACCGCCAGATGGCGGAGGACGTCGTGCAGGAGGCGCTGCTGCGCGCCTGGAAGCACCCCGAGATCCTCGCCCAGGGCGAGGCCGCCGCCCGCTCCTGGCTCTACACCGTTGCCCGGAACCTCGTCATCGACGACCGCCGCAGCGCCCGCTACGCCCGGGAGCTGGGCACGGACGAGGTCCCCGAGCGCCCGACCGCCGACCGCACCGACCAGGTGCTCGACGCCTGGCTGCTCTCGGACGCGCTCAGCGGACTGAGCCACGACCACCGCGCCGTCATCGTGCACGCCTACTACGGCGGCCGCACGGTCACCGAGATCGCCGCGCTGCTGGGGATCGCCCCGGGCACCGTCAAGTCTCGGATGCACTACGGGATGCGGGCCCTCAAGCTCGCACTGCAGGAGCGGGGGGTGACGGAGCTGTGAACCGCGACCCCTCCTCCGACGACCGGCACGACGACCCCTTCCGCGACTGGGACGCCGCGTACCTCCTCGGATCCCTGACCGCCGCCGACCGCCGCGAGTACGAGCTGCACCTGCGCGCCTGCCCCGGCTGCCGCGAGTCCCTCGCCGAGTTCGTCCCGCTGCCGGGCCTGCTGGCCCACCTGCCCCAGGACGAGGCGATGCGCCTGGTCGAGGAGCCGGAGGCGGCCGGCGATCCGGCTCCGGCGGCACTGCTGACCCGCCTCGCCGCGGCCACCGACTCCGTCCGCCGCCGGACGCGGCTGCGCATCGCGGGCCTGGTGCTCGCCGCCGCGGGCGTCTCGGCCGCCGCCGCCGTCGCCCTGCCGCTCGCGATCGGCCCGTCCCTCGCCCCCGTCGAGACCGTCGGCTCGACCGTCTCGCTCGCCGCGGCTCCGGGCGTCCCCGTCGAGGCCTCCGTGCGGTTCGTGCCGCAGCAGTGGGGCACGCGGATCGACATGGACTGCAGCTGGGCCGACACGGCCGAGCAGTACGCGGGCTCGGCCGGCTACGTCCTCTACGTCACGGACACCTCGGGCGGCACCGAGGCCGTCGGATCGTGGACGAGCGCGCCGGGGACGACGATGGAGCCCAGCCTCGCCACCGGGCTCCCGCTGTCCGAGATCGCCTCGGTCGAGGTGCGGCTGCAGGGATCGGACACCGTCGTGCTCACCGGCCGCCCCTGAGCGGGCCGCCGGATTCCCAGGTGCGCGCTCGGCGGACTGAGTAGCTTCTCAGTCATGACGATCGCGACCCTCGCCCTCGCCCCCGCCTCCGTGGCGACCGCCTCCTCCTCCGACAGCATCGACGAGCTCTCCGGACTCGTCGGCGTCGCCGCGCGGGTGATCGCCGCGCTCGGAGAGGCGGGCGTCGGCCTGCTGACGCTGATCGAGACGGTGTTCCCGCCGATCCCGAGCGAGCTCGTGCTGCCGCTGGCCGGCTTCCTCGCCCAGCAGGGCCGGATGAACCTGGTGCTGGTCGTGATCACGGCGACCCTCGGCGCCTACCTCGGCGGCCTGATCCTCTACGCGCTCGGCCACCGCATCGGCACGGAGCGCTCGATCCGCCTGCTCTCCAAGCTCCCGCTGGTCGACCGCGAGGACTTCGAGAAGGCGGTCGGCTGGTTCCGCCGGCACGGCACCTGGGCGGTCCTCTTCGGTCGCCTCATCCCGGGCGTGCGCAGCCTCATCTCGCTCCCCGCGGGGGCCGAGCGGATGAACCTGCTGCTGTTCTCGGGACTGACGATCCTCGGCTCCGGCGTCTGGAACGGCCTGCTGATCGGCCTCGGCGCGGCCCTCGGCACGCAGTACGAGCTCGTCGACCAGTACGCGGGCGTGCTCGACGCGATCATCTACAGCGCGTTCGGCGTGCTGCTGCTCGCGCTCGTTGTGCGCCGCGTGCGGCGGCACCGTGCCGCGGCGCGCACCGGATCGCGGCACTGACCTGCGTCCTCGGGCGGGCGGGCGCAAGGCCCCGCGCCACCCCGCCCCGGTGCCCTAACGTTCGAGGGGTCCGCACTCCCCGACGCGAAGGAACGCCATGTCCGAGACCGCCGCGCCCACGATGTCCCGCACCTCCGTCGAGCGCTGGTGGATCATCGCCGTCTCGCTGATCGCGATCGTGCTCGGCGTCATCGCCGTCCTGATCCCCGGTCCGACGCTGCTGACCGTCGCCATCGTCTTCGGCATCCACCTGATCGCCGCGGGCGTCTTCCGCCTGCTGCTGGCCTTCACCGCCTCGCGGCTCGATGCCCGGGTGCGCTGGCTCGCGGGCCTGCTCGGCGCCCTGATCCTGGTCGCGGGCATCCTGTGCCTGTCGAACCCGTTCGAGTCGCTGAGCGTCCTGGGCCTCGTGATCGGCGCGGGCTGGATCCTCGACGGCGTCTCGAGCATCACCAGCGGCCGCACCGTCGCCGGCCCCGCGTGGCTGCCGATCGCGGCAGGGATCGCCTCGGTCATCGCGGGCGTCCTGACGATCATCATGCCCGTGCTGGCGCTGGCCTCCTTCGTCACGGTCGCGGCCATCCTGCTGATCGTCGTGGGCGTCTCGGGCCTGCTCCTGCTCCCGGGCCGCACGAAGCGCCCCGAGAGCGCCGAGGCGTAGACCGCGCGGATGGCCGATCCCGATCTCGTCCCCGAGCTGCTCGTCGCCGACCTCGACCGGAGCCTGGGATTCTGGTGCGGTCCCTGCGGGTTCCGGATCCACTACGCCCGGCCCGAGGAGGGCTTCGCGTACCTGGTCCTCGGCTCCGCGCACGTGATGCTCGAAGAGGCGGGGCGGGGCCGCAACTGGATCGCGGCACCGCTGGAGCGCCCGCTCGGCCGGGGGATGAACCTGCAGCTGCACGTCGACGACGCCGACCGGACGGCAGCGGCGCTCGCCGAGGCCGGGACGCCGCTGTTCTCGCCGCTCGAGACCCGCTGGTACCGGGTCGGAGCGGAGGAGGCGGGCGTCCGTCAGCTGGTGGTGGCCGATCCGGACGGGTACCTGCTGCGGTTCCAGTCGTCGCTCGGACGCCGACCGGCTCGAGCGGACGTCCCCGTCGCTCCCTGACGGGCCGACCGCGCCACCATCCGCTCGGCTCGGGACGTCATGCCAGCGAGTGACGACCGTGACACTGCGCGGCTGGTTGCCTCGGAGACATGACGCAGCACCCCGCCACCGCGACCCTCCCGCAGGTCCCGGCCGCCGCCCTCTCCGAGCCCGCGATCGAGCAGGCCGCCTCGGCGGAGCACGAGCCCCTCGTCCGTCCGGCAGACCTGGTGTCGGCGCTCACGGGCGTCGCGCTCTGCTTCTTCTCCCTCTTCGTCTACGCCATCGCGCACTGGCAGTACTTCGGCACGGACGTCGACGAGGTGAGCGTCCTCGGCTGGCTCGCGCCGCTAATCGCCGGCGTCGCCTGCCTGCTGTCGGCCGTCGTGTCCGTCGGGGTCCGCGCCTCCGGGCGCCGCGCCGAGCGGACCGCGGCATGATCGCCGTCCTCGCCGGGCCCGGCCTCGAGGCCGCGGAGCAGCTCCTCGTCCGCGCCGGATGCCTCCGCCCCGAGCACCCGTGGGCGGCCGGTGCCGCCACGGAGGCCGCGCCGCGGATTGACTTCGCCGTCCTCGCCGAGCAGGCGTGCCTCCTCGACCTCTCGGAGGAGGCGGTCGCCCGCATCGCCGTGTCGCTCGCCACCGGCCGTCCCGTCGATCTGCGGAGCGCCTTCGGGCATCTCGCGCGCGACCACGCTCAGCTCGTCATGACCGCGGTCGCCGCTGCCGCCGGGCACGACCGCGTGAGCAGCCGGATCCGCGTGGTCGGCGACGAGCGCCGGGTCGAGACGGCGCCGCCCCTGGCCGTCTGGCCATCCTGAGCCCCCCGCCCGCCCCGATCGGGCGGGCGCGCTCGCCGATCCGACCCTGGGCTCCGCGTTCCTCCGATGCTCCAGGCAGGTGAGCCGTTCGGAGGTGCCATGCCGCCGACCCGCGTCGCTACGGCCTTTCGGAGGTGCCCGGTTTAGGGTGTCCGTGTGCAACGAGTCGACGATTTCCCAGGAGCCGGACCGGTGGCGACCTCACCCGAATCCGGTGACCAGGGGGAGGCGTCCGCGCATCGGCTCTCCCCGACGGCGACCTCTCCCGTGCAGGTGACAAGCGGCGAGGCCGGCTACCAGGGCGGCAACGTGGCCGATCCGGTGTGGCAGTCGTGGCGCGACGAGCTCGCCAAGGTCGGCGGTCCGTCGCCCCTGCTCCACTTCGTGGACTCGCCCCGGACGCGCATCGAGCTCTCGACCACGCACCCCGGCGGGCTGCCCCCGTTCATCTCGGGCAAGACGACGCTCCTCTCCTCGCTCATCCGCGACGAGCTCGCCCTGCGCACCGCGAAGAACGCCGCGGGTGCGATCACCGACAAGGGGATCGAGCTGCGCTCGGTCCGCGGCATCGAGGGCGTCCACCTCGCCATCGGCCTCGCCCAGTGGCGCGCCGGCGACACGGAGTTCACCGCACCCGTGCTCCTGCGCCCGCTCGCCATCCGCCGCTACGGCCGCGACTTCGAGCTCAAGCTCAAGGGCCAGCCCTACTTCAATCCGCAGCTCGCGCGCGCCCTCAAGCAGCAGTTCGGCATCACGATCGACCCCGAGCAGTTCGTCGAGCTGGCCGTGCAGAACGGCGTCTTCAAGCCGCAGCCGGTCATCGACCAGTTGCGCGGCCTGACCTCGCACCTGCCGTGGTTCGCCGTGCACCCGCGCCTCGTGGTCTCGAGCTTCGCCGACGTGGCGGGCGACATGCTCCGCGACGCCCGGATGCTCGAGCACCCGGTCCTCGACGCCGTCGCCGGGAACCCGGCCGCCAAGCGGGCGCTGCAGCAGTCGCAGAAGGTGGCGTCGATCATCCCGCAGGACGAGCGTCCTCCGGCGACCGACAACCTCCTCCTCGACGCGGACGCCGAGCAGGAGCAGGTGATCGCGAACATCGCGGCCGGCAACTCGCTCGTCGTGAAGACCCTTCCCGGCACGGGCGGCACCCAGACCATCGTCAACGCGATCGGCGCCCTGGCCGCCCAGCACAAGCGCGTGCTGGTCGTCAGCGCCCGCCGGTCGAGCCTCGACAGCATCCACCAGCGCCTGCTCTCGGCGGGCCTGGGCGGCATCGCAGTCGGGCCCCGCACGCTC
Organism: Rathayibacter sp. AY1C5; assembly: GCF_002931705.1. Classification (NCBI taxonomy): domain Bacteria; kingdom Bacillati; phylum Actinomycetota; class Actinomycetes; order Micrococcales; family Microbacteriaceae; genus Rathayibacter; species Rathayibacter sp. AY1C5. Next base: position 421,982 of record NZ_PSWD01000001.1, on the reverse strand, counting down.
CGCCGCGACCTCATCCAGTCGATCGGCCGCAACGAGAAGGCCGCGCGCCCCTCCGTCAGCGAGATCGACGACGCCCTGCTCCGGCTGCGGAAGGTGCTGCTCGACTACCGCGGCGCGCTCTCCCGGCGCGACGAGAGCTTCGGCGTCTCGGCGCTGCAGGCCCTCGAGGAGCTCGCCCGCCTCTCGCAGCTGCGGACGCCCCCGTCGACCGCCGCCCGCCTCGACCGCCGCTCCGTCACCGCTCTCGCGCACAGCCGCCCCGAGGCGACCCGGATGCTGATCGAGTCGGCGCGCCTGGGCGAGTTCCGCTACGGCCCGGGCGACTCGCCCTGGTACGGGGCCCAGTTCGACTCCACCGCCGACGCCGAGATCGCCCACGAGCTGGCCAAGCGCCTGCACCTGCGCGACCTGCCGCGCCTGCTCGACCGCGCCCAGGACGTCATCGGCCAGACGCGGATGCGCCCGTTCGAGTCGGTCGCCGAGCTCGGCATCTACCTGCGCCTGCTGCAGGACGTCCGCGAGACGCTGGACAAGTTCCAGCCGGCCGTTTTCGACCGCTCGATCCAGGACCTCATCGTCGCCACCTCGCCGCGCCGCGAGGCCGCCGAGATGTCGTCCACCAACCGCCGGCGCCTGAAGAAGCTCGCGCGCGAGTACCTGCGTCCCGGCGCGCACGTCACCGACCTCAACGCGGCGCTCCGCCGGGTGCAGCAGCAGCGGACGCTGTGGCAGCGCTACGCGGTCGCCGGCACGATCCCCGAGGTCCCGGTCGGCGTCGCCGACGTGCAGGTGGCCTACCAGCAGGTGACCGACCAGCTGAGCCGTCTCGACGAGCCGCTCGGCCGCCGCGGGACGAACCTGCAGCTCGCCTCGCTCCCTCTCGCGGAGCTGGCCTCGATGGTGTCCGGCCTCGCCGAGGACAGCGAGGTGCTGGCCAACCTCCAGGAGCGGACGACCCTCCTCGCCACCCTGCGCGACTGGGGCCTGGACCCGCTGCTCACCGACCTCTCGCGCCGCCACGTGCCGGCCGAGCTGGTCGCGGGCGAGCTGGACCTGGCCTGGTGGCGCTCGGCGCTCGAGATCATGCTGACCGACGAGCGCGCATTGCTCGGCGGCAACACGAGCGTGCTCGACCGGCTCGAGGCCGACTTCAAGCTCGTCGACGAGGCGCACGCCGCCTCGAGCGCCGAGCTGCTGGCCTGGAAGCTCTCCGAGACCTGGAAGATCGGGCTCGTCGACTGGCCGCAGGAGCGCGACGCGCTGCGCGCGCTGCTGCGCACCGAGGCGGCGACGACCCCTCAGGAGCTGCAGAAGGCCGCTCCGCACCTCTCGCGCGTGCTCGCTCCGGCCTGGCTCGCCTCGCCGTACGAGGTGCACCGCATCGGCACCGAGACGACCTTCGACGCGGTGTTCCTCGTCGACGCCGGGGCGACCACGCTGGCCGAGAACGTCGGAGCGATCCGCCGGGCGAAGCAGGTCGTCGCGTTCGGCGACCCGGTCACGCAGACCCCCACTCCCTTCGGCCTTCGCGTCGACGAGACGCCGGAGTTCGGCTCCACCGCCTCGCGGACCGACGTGGAGGCGCTGCACGCCCAGTCGGCGCTCGCCCGACTCGGCGAGCTGCTCAACACCGTCACGCTCACCCGCAGCTACCGCGCGGGCGGCGAGGACCTGGCCGAGCTGGTCAACCGCCGCTTCTACGGCGGCCGCATCGACTCGCTGCCCTGGGCCGGCTCGTTCCTCGGACACGACTCGCTCCGCTTCCACTACATCGCGAGCGGGCACGGCATGCCCGAGAACGACTCCGGAGCCGTCGAGTCCGTCGACGCCGAGGTCGCGAAGGTGGTCGAGCTGGTGCTCGAGCACGCCGTGATCCGTCCGCGCGAGTCGCTGATGGTCATCACCGCGAGTCCTCGCCACGCCGTGCGGGTGCAGCAGGCGGTGCTGACGGCCTTCGCCAAGCGCACCGATCTGAGCGACTTCATCCTCGGCGATCGTCCCGAGCCCTTCGCCGTCGTGACGCTGGAGCAGTCGGTCGCGCAGAGCCGCGACCGCGTCATCTTCTCGATCGGCTACGGCCGGACGCCCCACGGCCGCCTGCTGTCGAACTTCGGCGCTCTCGCGGAGCCGGGCGGAGAGCGCCTGCTGGCAGTCGGGATGACCCGTGCCCGCCGCTCGATGGACATCGTCTCGTGCTTCCGCCCGGGCGACATCGACGAGTCGCGCATGCGCTACGGCATGGTCGCGCTCGCGCAGGTGCTGCAGGAGGCGGAGGACCGCGTCCAGCCGAGCGACCGCGACGACTACTCGGAGCCGATGCTGGTGGATCTCGCCGCGCGCCTCGAGCGCCGCGGACTCCGGGTCAACATCGGGCACAAGGGCAAGCTGGCCCTCGTCGCCGCGCACGGGACCCGTGCCGTGGTGGTCGAGACCGACCGCGACGTGAGCACGCAGAGCCTGCGCGTGTCGCTGCGCCTGCGTCCGGAGCTGCTGCGCCGGCTGGGCTGGCACTACCTGCGGGTGCACAACTTCGAGCTGTTCGCCGACCCCGAGGCCGTGGCCGCGCGGGTGGCCGGGCTGATCGGTGCGACCGCGGGGGAGGAGCAGACCGCTGCTCCCGCCGCCGGCGAGGCTCCTGCTGCTCCCGCCGCTCCTGCCGCCGCCGCCGCTCCGGCATCGGGGGAGACGCAGCCCGTCGAGCCGCTGCCGCGCGACTGATCGTGGCGCCGGATCCCGACGCCCCCGCGGGTGCCGACCGCCCGTTGCGGCGCACCCGCGGCGGTCGGCGGGCGACGCTCCCCGCGAAGCCCGGCACCGATCCGTCCCCGCACGACGCTCCGGTCGCCGACCCCTCCGCGTCGCCCGCGCGCCCCGACACCGGCCCGAACGACGCGCGCCTGCGCCAGGACGTCCCCCCGCACTACTGACGTCAGCCGGACCGGTCGGTGATCCGCGAGTCGGCGCTCGACCCGTCGACGACCTCGGACCTCACCCCGCCGCGCCCCGCCTCGACGAGCGAACGCGTCACGCCGCTGTCCGGCGACCGCTCACGTCGGACCCGGCGACGGTGACCGGCTGCTTCCCGTCCGGTGCCTGCGGACGATCGCGTCCGTCCGGTGCCTAGCTGATCGACCGCTTTCCGCCTCATGCCCGGCGATGTCCGATGAAGGCGTGGACACAGGAACGATCAGTCCCCGCCGGAGACGCTGAAGGCCCCGATAGGCGACCTACCGAGGGTGCAGGTGTCGTCCGAAACGCGTGCCAGCGTTTCGAACGCACTGTTCGCACACCGCTCCACGGAACGCTCTCCATCGGGAAGCCGACCGCGGTCTTCTTCCGCCTCCGGCGGAAGAAGACAGAGCGACTCAGTCGACGTGCTTGCCGGAGTTCGCGGTGGTTGCGGTGCCATTGTTGGCGAGCAGATCGCGGATGTCGGCGAGGAGCTCGAGCTCGGTGGGGGCCTTGTCCTCCGCGGCGGGGGCGTCGGCGGCCTTCTTGGCGAACGCGGCGTTCTTGAGGTGGTTGATCGGCAGGACGAACGCGAAGTAGAGGACGAAGGCGACGATCACGAACTGGATCAGGGCCGAGACGACCGAGCCGTAGGCGATGACGGTCGGGTCCTCGCCGTTCTCTCCCGGTCGGATGGGCCAGACCAGGGCCTCGAGGGAGGAGGCGTCGAAGATCACGCCGATGAGCGGGTTGAAGATCCCCGTCACGATCGCGTTGACGATGGTCGTGAAAGCGGCGCCGATGACCACGGCGACAGCCAGGTCGATGACGTTGCCGCGGAGGATGAACTCCTTGAAGCCGTTGATCATGATCGTTCCGTTTCTGCCGTGAGCGGTGGGTGGCGGGTCAGCTCCCGGAGGAGGAACCCGAGGAGGAGGACCCGGAGGAGCCCGAGGACGACGAGGAGGAGGACGATCCGGAGCCCGAGGACCCCGAGCCGGACGAGGAGCCGCCCGAGCCCGATGAACCCGAGGATCCGGAGGAGGAGCCGCCCGATCCCGAGGAGCCCGACGACGAGTCGGATGAGCCGGAGCCGGATGCGCCCGAGCCGGACGAGCCGGCACCCGAGGAGGAGGAGCCGCCCTCGCTCGACTTCCCGCTGGAGCGGGAGTCGGTGCGGTAGAAGCCCGAGCCGTTGAAGGTCACGCCGACCGCGCTGAACACCTTACGCAGCGCCCCCTGGCAGCTCGGGCACTCAGTGAGCGTGTCGTCAGTGAACTTCTGCTGGATGTCGAAGGCGTTGCCGCACTGCGTGCAGCGGTAGGAGTAGGTGGGCACAGGGGGCTCCTCGGAGGCGGGTGGGGGAGAAGGAGGACGGGGTCAGTGGCGCAGGTCGACGATGCCGGAGGGAGTGACGACTCCGTCGACGGCCTGGTCGTGGACCTCGCTGGGCACCCGGTCGACGAGCTCGCTGTCGAAGACGACGGCGTAGACCGGCGGGCACTTCTCCATCGAGCCGAGGGTCTTGTCGAAGTAGCCGCGCCCCCAGCCCATCCGCATCCCCTGCCGGTCGACGGTGGCGGCCGGGACGACGATGAGGTCGACGTCGTTGATCGCGATGGGGCCGAGCAGCTGCCCGACGGGCTCGGGCATGCCGAACAGGCCCTGGGTCTCGGTGTGGCCGTCGCCGACCGCCCAGTCGAGCAGGCCGTCCTGGCGCGAGACGGGGAAGAGGACGCGGATGCCGTGGCTCTCGGCCCAGCCCAGGAACGGCCGGGTGCTCGGCTCGTCCGGAGCGGAGAGGTAGCACGCGAGGGAGCGGGCCCCCACGCGGGTGGCGAGCTCGATCAGGTGGGCGGTGATCTGCTCCGCGGCCTGTTCGCGAGCGGTCGAGGTCTGCGTGCGGCGGCGCTCGCGCAGCTCGGCGCGCAGCGCCCGCTTCTCGTGCGTGATGTCGACTGGCATGCGCTCAGTCTAGAACCGGGCCCCGCGCCGGCCTCCGCGCGGACGACCCTGAGGGACGCTCGTCCCGGACCGCCCCGGAACGGGGTCCGGCGCCTTCCGTCGCCGGTCCTGGCGCGAAACTCCCGCGACTTCCCCCGCCGCTAGGATGGCGCCCCATGGGCACTCGAATCCGCAAAGCAGTCATCCCCGCCGCAGGTCTCGGCACCCGCTTCCTGCCGGCGACGAAGGCCATCCCCAAGGAGATGCTGCCGGTCGTCGACAAGCCGGCGATCCAGTACGTGGTCGAGGAGGCGGCGGACGCCGGCCTCCAGGACGTGCTCGTGATCATCGGGCGCAACAAGAACGCGCTCGCCAACCACTTCGACTCGGTGCCCGAGCTCGAGCAGAACCTGTCCCAGAAGAAGGACGACAAGAAGCTCGAGCACGTCAAGTACGCCAGCGACCTCGCCGACGTGCACTTCGTCCGTCAGGGCGAGCCGAAGGGCCTCGGCCACGCGGTCTCCCGTGCGCAACGTCACGTCGGCGACGAGCCCTTCGCCGTGCTCCTCGGCGACGACCTGATCGACGCCCGCTACCCGCTGCTCTCCCGCATGATCGACGTCGCCGAGCAGCGCGACACCACGGTGGTCGCGCTGCTCGAGGTCGACCCCGACCAGATCCACCTCTACGGCTGCGCGGCGGTCGAGGCGACCGACGAGGACGACGTGGTGCGGATCACCGGGCTGGTCGAGAAGCCCTCCAAGGAGGACGCCCCCTCGAACCTCGCGATCATCGGCCGCTACGTGCTGAAGCCCGACGTGTTCGGCGTGCTCGAGCATACCGCTCCGGGCAAGGGCGGCGAGATCCAGCTGACCGACGCGCTGGAGCGCATGGCCCAGGATCCGGCCGAGTTCGGCGGCGTCTACGGCGTCGTGTTCCGCGGCCGCCGCTACGACACCGGCGACAAGCTCGACTACATCAAGGCCATCGTGCAGCTCGCCTCCGACCGCGACGACCTCGGCAAGGACCTCAAGCCCTGGTTGAAGGACTTCGTCGCCGGCCTCTGAGCCCCGGCGAGCGCGCCTCCGGAACGGACGGGACCCCCTGCTGAGGCGGGGGATCCCGTCCGTTCCTCCGTTCCACGGAAGCACGGAACGCCCCGGAGTCCAGTCCCCCTCCCGCAGTGCGGTGGAGCAGTAGGGTCGCATCATGCCGCTCCCGATCCCGACGCTCACCGAGGGTCGTGTCACCGTCCGCCCCATCCGCGTGCGCGACGCCCGCCCTCTCGAGCGGGAGCTGATCGCGAACCGGTCGTGGCTGCGCCAGTGGGAGGCGTCCGACCCCCGGGGAGGCGCCGCATTCGACGTGCGCGCCAGCATCCGCTCGCTGCAGCAGAACGCGCGGGCCGGCGGGGGAGTGCCGTTCCTCATCGACTGGGACGGCGAGCTCGCCGGGCAGCTCAACATCTCGAACATCGGGTACGGCTCGCTCTCCTCCGGGTCGATCGGCTACTGGGTGTCCGAGCGCTACGCCGGGCGGGGGATCACTCCGATCGCCGTGGCCCTCGCGGCCGACCACGCCTTCCTCGACCTGGGGCTGCACCGGATCGAGATCTGCATCCGCCCGGAGAACCGGCCGAGCCTGCGCGTGGTCGAGAAGCTCGGCTTCCGCTACGAGGGCCTGCGGCGACGCTTCATCCACATCAACGGCGACTGGCGCGACCACTTCTGCTTCGCCCTCGTGGCGGAGGAGGTGCCCCGCGGCGTGCTCCGCCGCTACCTCGACGGGCAGGTCCCGTCGGAGGTCGGCGTGCCGACCGACGCGGATCTCCGCGCCTCGCGCCGCTCGGGTCTCTCCGGACCCTCCGACGGCGCCGGTGTCCCTCCGACGGGGCCCCGACTGATCCGCGATCCGCACGGACACACCTACCCGTAATGACGGACGGGAGTGCCCGGTGCTCCTAGCGTTGTCCGCATGAGTAGCGACTGGCTGGGCGGGGGCGTCGTCTGGGCGCTCGCCGCCGTTCTGTGGGTCGCCTATTTGATCCCCACGTGGATGCGCAGGCGGTCGTACAACGCGACCGAGCGCAACGCGGTGAGGCTGCAGCAGACGCTGCGGATCCTCGCCGAGACCGCGGAAGTGCCCGAGCACGTGCGTGCGGAGGCGACGGCCCGCGAGGTGGCGCTGCAGCAGCGCCGGCTCCGGGTGACCGAGACACGACGACGAGCCGAAGAGAAGGCACAGGCGATGGAGCTGGCACAGGCGGAGAAGGCGGCGCGCGACGCGCTGCGACGGGCGACCGCGAGCGCACGGCGGAGCACGCGGTCAGGGCCCTCGGTCCTGCGCTGGCGCCAGGGCGCCGCGCTGGCCGTGCTGGTCGGGGCGGTCGCCGCGCTGGTCGGGCTCGTGATGCTGCCCTTCGGCGGCACGGGTGCGGTGCCGCTCGTCGGCCTGCTCCTCGCCGTCGCGGGGCTCGGCACGCTGATCCTGCTGGCTCCGGGTCGCCGGCGCGCGGCCGCTCCGGCCGCAACAGCGACGACGGCCGCCGCGACCGAGCGCCGGCGCGCCGAGGTCTTCGAGGCCGAGCTCGCCGAGGAGGCGGCGGACGACGCCTCCGAGGAGCTCGCCGAGGACCGTGCGAGCTGGACGCCGCAGCCGCTCCCCAAGCCGCTCTACCTCTCCCGGGGCACGGTCGCCGCCTCCGCGATGGCGTCGATCGACGCCGTGGAGCGCCTGCGCACCGCCGCGGCGGAAGCGGAGCTCGCCCAGCGCGCCGCCGCGACCGCTCCCGAGGTGGCGCCGCTGCGCGTCCCGCGTGCTGCCGCTCCCGCTCCCGAGGCGCCGCGTCCCTCCTCCCGCTTCGCCGCGATGGGCGTCGTGGACGGCGTCGACGCGATCGACCTCGACCAGGCGCTGCAGCGCCGCCGCGGGGCCTGACCCGAGTGCGAGGCGCCTGCTCGTCCGTGCTAGTGTGGACGAGTTGTTCGGGCCGGTGACGGCTCGGAAGGCACGGGTCCGTGGCGCAGTTGGTAGCGCGCTTCGTTCGCAATGAAGAGGTCAGGGGTTCGAATCCCCTCGGATCCACCACCACGGAAGGCCCGCTCGAGAGAGCGGGCCTTCTGCGTTCTCCCGGCGGCCGGATCGGGAACCTCGCCTGTTCGGCGGGTCGACCGCCTCGCGGCCTCGACGCGCTCGTCGGCGGAGAAGTGGTCCGTTGGATCGGCTTCGGTACTAGGCGTCTCCGCCGATCCTGGCTCGACCGCCGAGGACGGCGACTCCCGTCGAGACTCCGGCGACTGCGACCATCGCGACGATGCCCAGTGCCCGGAGCACGAACGCCTTGTGCTCCGAATCCTTGAGTGCTTCGTCGTCGATCGCTTCTTTGAACAGCCGAAGGACCGAGTAGCGGTCCGCCGCGCTCAGGGTGTCACGATCCAGTTCGCGGTTCAGGACGGCGCGGTACTCGGCGAAGGCCCTGTGAACCTTCTTCTGACTCTTCCAGTTGGCTCGAACGGCTGAACTCGCCTGATCTCGCACTTCACTGAACGAGTCGAGGACGAGATTCTTGAAATCCGGGAACTGCTCGACGACCTTCAGGGCGAGCTCCTCGCTCATGTTCGGCAGCTCGGATGCGAACGCTATGAACTTCTCTTTCGACAGATTCCTCCAAGAGTCGATACCGATCCTCTGCTTGAGATCGTCCTCGTTCGAGTAGTCCATGCTGATCCCTCTTCCCTCCACGGCGACGGCCGATCATCGCTTCAGAGTATCGAGGAGGAGCCGTCGGTCCACGTGCTCTCCGGGCGGGAGAGCGCGCGGGCCGGTCGTGCAGGTCCTGACGATCGGGCGCCCGAAGCTGTGGGCCGCTCGCCTCCGTGCGTCCTCCGTGTCCCCCATCCGGGCCGCGCCTGACGGGAGCCGCCCTCCTCCGGTCCGTCGGGGGAGCCGCGGCGACGTACGCTCGCCCCTCGTGCTCTCGCAGCACGCGAGGCACTCGAACGATGGACGACCAGGGGACGGGACGACATGGGGACCACAGCACACAGGGCACGGCGGAGAGCAGCAGGGGTCGGCGCGGGGGCGATCGCGCTCCTGGCGGGGCTCCTGGCGGCACCGCCGGCGCAGGCGTCCGGGACGCAGACGCTGCTCGCGCTCGGCGACTCGATCACGCGCGCGGCCACGACCTGCGGGGTGAACCGCGACTGCGTCGAGAACTCCTGGGCGACGGGATCGGCGCCCGCGGTCGACTCGATCGCGAACCGGATGGCGGCGGCGGATCCGCGGACGGCGGTCCGCGCGGTGAACTACGCGAAGTCGGGCGCGGTCATCAGCGGAGTCGAGTCGCGGATCGACGCCGCGGTCGCGGCCGGGGAGGAGCCGGACGTGGTCACGCTGCTGATCGGCGGCAACGACCTCTGCTCGCTGAGCCTCTCGCCCGACTCCCGCGACGGCTACGCGATGACGCCCGCGGCCTCCTTCGCCGCGTCGGCGACCCGGATCCTGCGCTCGATCGGCGAGGAGTGGCCGGAGGCGACGGTGCTCGTCGGCTCGGTCCCGGACATCGAGTCGGAGTGGGAGGCCGTGAAGCCGACGCCGGGCGCCGCGATCTGGGCCTGGGGCGGGGTCTGCCGGACCCAGCGCGGAGTCGACGCCACGACCGGAGCCCCGCTGACCGGCTCGGCCTACACTGCCTCGCTCGCGGCGGCGGAGGACCGGGAGGCCGCCTTCAACGAGGCACTCGAATCGGCCTGCGCATCCGCCGCGAACGACTGCGTCTGGGACGGCGGCGCCCTCACGGCGGCTCCGATCTCGCTCGACCAGCTCTCGACGGACGTCGACTACTTCCACCCGAACGTCGCCGGCCAGGCGATGATCGCGGAGGAGCTGTGGACGGCCTGGGGCCTCGGCGACGAACCGGCTCCGACCCCGACCCCGACTCCCACGTCGGCGCCCACCGCGGCTCCTGCTCCGGCACCCACGGGCTCGCCCGCGCCGTCGCGCGACACGACGGCTCCGAAGACCGTCATCACCGCGCCGACGAGCGGATCGACGGTGCGCGGCTCTGTCACCCTGGTCGCCACCGCCAAGGACGACGTCGGCACGACGAAGCTGAGCTTCTGGAGCGGAGCCACGCGGCTGGGCGACGCGACGAGGGCGTCGGACGGCACGTGGCGCCTGACCGTCTCGGCCTCCTCCTACCCGGCCGGGCGGTACGCGATCGTCGCGCACGCCTACGACGCCGCAGGGAACCTCGGGCGGAGCTCTTCGATCACCCTCAAGCGCTGAGCGGCTGAGGGGGCCGTCCGTCACCGGCCCCCTCAGCCCGGCGCGACGAGCAGCACGTCGGGACGATCCCAGTTCTCGACGGTCTGCAGCACCCAGAAGATCCCGAAGAGGGCGAGCGCGACGGCCTCGCCGAGCAGGAGCCACTGCTCGCCGAGAAGTTCCGCTCCCCGCTCCGTGAGAAGCAGGAGCACCAGCGCCGCATCGACCGCGGCGATCAGCACCGCGAGAACGGCGTAGCAGCGGGAGTAGAAGCGCGGCGTCCCCGGCCCGCTCGCTCCCTCCTCGCGCACCGCGACGGCGTGCAGACCCGCGGTGACGGCGATGAGGAGGAAGAAGACGCCGGCGGCGGCGTAGTGGCCGAGCCGCAGGAACGACGGGAGCGTGCTCCAGGCCGCCAGAGCGATCAGGAGGGCGGCGGCGATCGCGGTGCGGACGAGCGCCCAGCGGTCGAGGACCCGGTCGAGGGCGAGCAGGATCACGGAGGCGACGAGGACGGCCGCGGCCGTGACCAGGTAGGCGGGCAGGGAGGCGGCGACCTCACCCGCGGCCGTCGCGGGAAGGCACGACGCCCCTCCCGCCGGGCACACCGCTCCCTGGAGGCGCTGCAGCTCCTCCGAGGCGAGGGGCACCGGCACGATCGCGATGACCGGCGCCGTCATGCCCGCCAGCAGCAGGAGGAAGCGCCGCACGCTCCTCCCGGCGAGGACGACCAGCGCGACGCCGACCGCGAAGAGCGCCCCGGTGAAGAGGGAGCGGACCGGGGTGTAGTACGAGGCGCTGATCGAGCGCAGCGGGCCTCCGACGACGAGCTGGTGGACGAGGCCGGCCGTGAGGAGCACCACGGCCGCCACCAGGGAGAGGCGGACGTAGCGGTAGGTGCGGAGGGAGGAGACGGCGCCGCCCCCGCCCAGCGCGTCGCCGCGGGCCACCCGGCTACTCCGCGCGCAGGCCGGAGGAGGCGAGGGCGAAGTCGACGTCGATGCGGATCGCGACGCGGAGGGGGTTCGGGCGCGGGGTGCGGTAGCGCTGGGAGTAGAGCTCGACGGCGTGCTGCACGGCGTCCGGCTCCTCCTCGATCGTGGCCGGACCGCCCAGGCTCAGCCACCGGATGCCGTCGACCTGCCCGACCGTCGCGGTGCCGCCCCGCCGGACGTTGAGCACCTTCTGGCTCTCGCGGGAGGTGATGACGCGGACGACGCCGTCCTCGTAGGTGAAGCCCACGGCGACCACGTGCAGGCGGCCCTGGCGGCCGGGGGTGGAGAGGGTGGCCAGGTGGCGCTCGGTGACGAAGGCGAGGCCGTCGGCGCTCAGGATGCTCATCCCGCGAGCGTAGCCGGAGGCGCCGACGCGCTCCTGGGGGCGGACCGCCGGTCAGTCCTCGAGGATCAGCGCCTCGCCCTGGCCGCCTCCGCCGCAGAGCGCGGCGACGCCGAGCCCGCCGCCCCGGCGACGGAGGGCCAGCGCCAGGTGCAGGGCCAGCCGTGCTCCGGAGGCGCCCACCGGGTGGCCGAGCGCGATCGCCCCGCCGTCGAGGTTGACCGTCTCGGGCTCGACGCCGAGATCGTCCGCCGACTGGAGGACGACGGAGGCGAACGCCTCGTTGATCTCGATCAGGTCCAGGTCGGACACCGCTGCACCGCGGCGGCCGAGCGCCTGGAGGATCGCCGCCGACGGCTGCGAGTGGAGGGAGTTGTCCGGTCCGGCGACCTGCCCGTGCTCGGCGACGGTCGCGAGCCAGGGCAGTCCCCGCTCGCGGGCCCAGCCGCGGGACACGACGACCAGCGCGGCGGCACCGTCGGTGATCGGTGACGAGCTGCCCGCGGTGATCGTGCCCTCGGCTGAGAACGCGGGGGCCAGCCGGGCGAGCGTCTCGACCGTGCTGTCCTCCCGGATCCCGTCGTCGGCGGACACGACGAGGTCTGGTCCGCGCCGCTGCGGCACCGCGACCGGCACGATCTCCTCGGCGAGCACGCCGGTGGACCGTGCCGCGGCGGCCCGCTGGTGCGAGAGCGCGGCGAAGGCGTCCTGGCGCTCGCGGCGGATGCCCCGTGCGGCGTTGCCGTCGTCGGTCACCCTCCCCATCAGGCGGCGGTCGAACGGATCGAGCAGGCCGTCGTGAAGGAGTGCGTCCTCGAGCGGACGCGGACCGACACCCAGGCCCGAGCGGGATCCGAGCAGGAGGTGCGGCGCGTTGGTCATCGACTCCTGCCCTCCGGCGACGACCACCTGCGCCTCGCCGAGCCGGATCATCCGCGCCGCGTCGATCACCGCGGTGAGACCCGACAGGCAGAGCTTGTTGATCGTGACCGCCGGGACGTCCCAGCCCAGGCCCGCGAGGACCGCGGCCTGCCGGGCGGGGCCCTGACCGGCTCCGGCCTGGATCACCTGGCCGAGCACGACCGCGTCGACGTCGGCCGCGGAGGCGCCCGAGCGCTCGAGAGCCCCTCGGATGGCAGCGGCGCCGAGCTCGACGCCCGAGAGCGGCGCGAAGGCCCCGGAGAAGCGGGCGAACGGGGTGCGGGCGCCCCCCAGGATCACGGGGGTGGTGTCGTCAGTGGACACGGGGACTCCTTCTCGACGGTGAGAGCGGGGGAAGCGGTGGGGAGACGGATGCCGGATGCCGGCCCGGGTCAGGGAACGAGCAGGATCTTCCCGCGGACGTGGCCGTCCTCGCTGAGCCGATGCGCCTCGGCGGCCTGCTCGAGCGGGAGGCGCGGACCGGTCGCGACCGCGAAGCGCCCCTCGCTCGCCAGCCGGGCGGCGAGCGGCACGCCCTCGCGGCGGAGGCGCTGCTCCTTTTCGGTCAGCGGCACGGGACTGCCGCCGCTCCACGCCCGGATGCCCAGCTCTGCCGCACGAGGGCCGGCGACCACCGTTCCGACGTGCTGCGGATCCGCCACCAGCGCGAGCGAGGCGGCGAGCGCCTCGTCCGTCCCGGCCGCGTCGAGCACGCGGTCGACGCCCTCGGGCGCTGCGGCGCGCAGCCGCTCGAGCAGCCCGGGCCCGTAGGCGACCGGCACCGCTCCGAGCGCGCGCAGCGCCTCGTGGTTCGCCGGGCTCGCCGTGGCGATCACCCGGGCTCCGCGGTCGACGGCGAACTGGATCGCCGCCCGTCCTACCGCGCCGGCGCCCGCGTGGACCACGAACGTCGATCCCTCCGCGACGCCGAGCGAGACCACCGCCTGGTAGGCGGTGGAGACCGGGATGCCGAGCGCGGCCGCCTCCTCGAAGCCGAGTCCGTCGGGGAGCGGATCGAGGGAGTCGGGGGAGACCGCGACGGCGGTCGCGTAGGTGCCGGTGGCGCCGCTGACGATCACCCGGTCTCCGACGCTCCAACCGGTCACGCCCGGACCGACGGCGGAGACCACGCCGGAGCCGTCCGACCCGAGCCTCCGCGGACCGTCGAACGGCGGGCTCGGGCGCAGGCCGGAGCGCACCTTCCACTCGATCGGGTTCACGCCGGCCGCGCGGACGGCGACCACCACGGTGCCGGGCCCCGCCTCGGGCTCCGGCGCCTCGACGGTCTCGAGCACCTCGGGCCCGCCGATCCGCTCGTACTGCACGATCCTCGCCATGTCGTCCTCCTCCTCGCGGGCCACCGCCCGCTCCGGTCGCCTCAGTCCAGCAGACTCTCGCGCACCTGGCGGCGCAGCACCTTGCCGATCAGCGAGGTCGGCAGCTCGTCCACCGGGACGATCCGCTTGGGCACCTTGTAGGGCGTCAGGTGCAGCCGGCAGAAGTCGCGCAGCGCCTCCGGATCCACGGCCGTCCCGGCCCGCAGGACCACGGCCGCCGCGACGCTCTCGCCGCCGTCCTCGCGGGGGAGCCCGACGACGGCCGCGCGCGTCACGTCCGGGTGCGACTCCAGCACTCCCTCGACCTCGGAGGGGGAGACGTTGAAGCCGCCGGTGATGATGAGCTCCTTGGCCCGGTCGACGATCGTCACGAAGCCGTCGGCCGAGACGGTCGCGATGTCGCCCGTGCGCAGCCAGCCGCCGGGGAGGAGGGCCTCGGCCGTCTCCTCCGGCCGCTTCCAGTACCCCTGGAACACCTGCGGCCCCCGGAGCAGGAGCTCGCCGGACTCGCCCGGGCCGCGGTCGACCGACGGATCGGCGGGGTCGACGAGGCGGATCGTCGTGCTGGGGAACGGCACGCCCACGGTGCCGGGCCGGCGGGTCGGGCCGACCGGGTTTCCGAGGGCGACCGGCGAGCTCTCGGTCATGCCGTAGCCCTCGACCAGGAGTCCCCGGCTCGCGCGCTCCCAGCGGTCGACCGTCGCGACCGGCAGGCTCATCGCTCCCGAGATCGCGAAGCGGATGCCGCGCAGGTCGAGCTCGTGGCGCTCGGAGGCGCGGGCCAGCGCGTCGTACACGGGCGGCACCGCGGGGAGGAAGGTGGGCGGCGACGACTTCGCGGCCGCCTTCACGAGGCCGACGTCGAAGGTCGGGAACAGCACGACCTTCGCGCCGATGCTGATCGCGAAGGTCAGGCACAGCGTCAGGCCGTAGGCGTGGAACAGGGGGAGCACCGCGTAGAACGTCTCGTCGCCCTCGCGCAGGCCCGGCACCCAGGCGCGGCCCTGCAGGGCGTTCGCGCGGAGGTTCGCGTGGGAGAGGATCGCGCCCTTGGGCGTCCCGGTGGTGCCGCTCGTGTACTGCAGCAGGGCCGTGTCGCCGAGGACCGGGCGGGGGTGCGAGCGCGCGATGCGGCGGTTCTTCAGCAGCGACGCGAAGGGCACCAGGGAGCGGCTGCGGGGGGTCGCGGTCAGCTTCTCGCGCGACCGGCGCACCGACGGCAGGGGGAGCCGCAGCGCCAGGCGCTTGCCGAGCGGGAAGGAGCGGGTGAGGTCGACGGAGACGACGCGCTCGATGCCCAGGTCGGCGGGCATGGTCGCGACGACGTCGGCGATCTTGTCCCACACGACCGCGAACCGGGCGCCGTGGTCCTCGAACTGCCGCCGCAGCTCGCGCGGCGTGTAGAGCGGGTTGTGCTCGACCACGATCGCTCCGAGGCGGAGAGCGGCGTAGAACGCCACCACGTGCTCCGGGCAGTTCGGGAGCACCAGCGCGACGCGGTCGCCGGCGCGCACGCCGAGGCGCCGCAGGCCCTCCGCCGCGCGCGCGACCTGCTCGCCGAGCTCGGCGTAGCTGGTCTCGGCGCCGAAGAACTCGAGGGCGGTGCCGCGGCGGTACCGCGCGATCGAGTCCTCGAGCAGGTCGACGAGGGTCTGGGTGGGAGGGTCGATCTCGGCGGGCACGCCCTCCGCGTAGGAGGTCAGCCACGGCTTCGTCGCCAGGTTCGAGGATCCGGAGGTCACGGGCCGAGTATCGGGCACCCGCCTCCGCACTTCCTCCGAGGCGCGCGGAGGGGGTGCCGCGCCGGGCGCGGGAGCGGCAGGCTGGCGGCATGAGCGCAGCCATCGACCTCCTCCGCGACGCCTTCGGCCGGGTGCACGAGAACGTGCACGCCGTCCTGGACGACAGCACCCCCGATCAGCTCGCGTTCCGCGCGGACGCCCGCTCGAACTCGCCCGCCTGGCTCGTCTGGCATCTCGTCCGGGTGCAGGACGACCACCTCGCCCCGCTCGCCGGCCACGAGCAGGTGTGGACGGCCGACGGCTTCCACGGCCGGTCCGGCCTGCCCTTCGGGCCCGACGAGACCGGCTACGGGCAGGAGCCGGCCGAGGTGGCGGCGCTCGCCGCGGTGCCGGCCGCGCTGCTCGCGGAGTACGCCGACGCCGTGCACCGGCAGACGCTCGCCCTCCTCGACACGCTCGGCGACGAGGACCTCGAGCGCGTCGTCGACGAGCAGTGGGATCCGCCGGTGACCCTCGGGGTGCGGCTGGTCTCGGTGATCGACGACGACACGCAGCACGTCGGCCAGGCCGCGTACGCGAAGGGTCTCGCCGAGCGCTCGGCGCGCTGAGCCCGGCCTCTACGCTGGCGGGATGCGCGCGCTCCGGACCCTGCCCGCGAGCGCGGTCCTCGCCCTCGCCACCGCGCTGACCCTCGTCGGCTCCTGGATCCCCTCTTACTGGAACGACGAGGCCGCGACCCTCCGCCTGGCGCGGCTCCCGGTGGGGGAGCTCCTCGCCTTCGTGCAGGAGAAGGACGCGGTGCACCTGGTCTACGGCCTGATGATGCACGGCTGGATCGCGATCGCCGGGGAGTCGGAGCTCGCGGTGCGGGCGCCGTCCGCTCTCGCCGCGGGAGCGGCGGCGGCGGGCGTCGTCGTCCTGCTGCGATCGTTCGACCGGCCCCGGGCGGCACTCCTCGCCGCCGCGGTGCTCGTGCTGCTCCCGCGGTCCTCGTTCTCGGGGACCGAGGCGCGATCCTCCGCTCTGGCCACCGCGCTCGTGGTGGGAGCGGCGGTCCTCGTCGTGCGGGCGGCCCGCTCCGGAGGAGCCCTGCGCTGGATCGCGTTCGCGGCCGTCGCGGGTCTGGCGGACGCGGTGTTCCTCTACTCCGTGCTGGTGCTGCCGGCTCTCGTCGCGCTCGCCGCGGCCGCGGCGCCCCGGGGTGCCGTGCGGGCTCTCCCGGCGAGCGCCCTCTCTGCACTGGGCGCCGTGCCGGTGCTGCTCCTCGCCGCCGGGCAGAGCGGCCAGGTCGGCTGGCTCCGCTCGCAGCCGGTGACCGCGTTCACCGTCCTGGTCGAGCCGTTCTTCGGATCCGCGTGGTGGCTGGCCGGGATCGCCGTCGCGCTCCTCGCGGTCGCCGCGGTGCGGGGCGGCATGCGCGGGCCGCTCCTGCCGGCCCTCGTCCTCTGGATCGTGCTGCCGACGGCGGTGCTGGTGCTCGGGACCCTCCTCGTCGAGCCGATGTTCACTCCGCGCTACCTCGCGTCGAGCACGCCCGCCCTCGCGGTCCTCCTCGGCCTCGCGCTCGACTCGTTCAGGGCCCGGACGGGCGTCGCCCTCCTCGCCCTGATCGCGGTGGCCGCCCTGCCGGTCCTGGTGCAGATGCGCACGGTCACCGGGAAGCCGGCCGGGCAGGACCTCCGCGGTCTGGCGGCCGCCGTCGAGGAGCGGGCCCGTCCGGGCGACGCCGTCCTCCTCGGCTCCTCCGGGACGGTCTCGCTCCGGCCCCGCCTGGCGCTCGCCGCCTACCCGGAGGCGTTCGCGGGCGTGGACGATGTCGCCCTCGCCGCTCCGTACAGGACGACGGGCACGTATTCGGACGTCCTGCTGGAGGGCCAGGCGCTGCGCGCCGCGCTCGCCGGGGAGGACCGGGTCTGGCAGGCGCTGCCGGAGGGCGAGGCGGACGCGGTGCTCGCTGAGGCGGGTTTCGTCGCGCGCGAGCGGATCCGGGTGCCGACGACCGTGCTGACGCTGTGGGAGCGTCCGGAGGGCCGCTGATCCGGAGCGCTCGGGGCGTCGCAGCCCCGGAGTGGAGAGACGCCGGAGTGCCCGGAGCCCCGCCGACGGGGAGCCGCTACCCTTGTCCCCGGCGCCGTCGCAGAGCGGTGGCGTCCGCGGAGCGAGGACCGCGCCACCGAGAGGACCCGAACGTGACGTTGCCCGAGACCACCACCACCGCCATCGCGAAGCGGAAGGGGCGCGACGTCGCCCCTGAGATCGCGCGCTCCTGGCTGCTGGTGAACGCCACCCGCACCGAGACGTTCGACGCCGCGCACGCGTCCCGCGCCGACCAGATCGTCCTCGACATCGAGGACGCGGTCGACCCCAAGGCGAAGCCCGACGCGCGGACCGACGTCGCGGAGTGGCTGACCGGCGAGAAGCGCGCCTGGGTCCGCATCAACGACCACTCCACCCCGTTCTGGTCCGACGACGTCGACGCGCTGAAGGGCCTGCCCGGCCTCGCCGGCGTCATGCTCGCCAAGACCGAGGCCGCTGAGCACGTCACCGAGACCTTCGATCGCCTCGGCGGCTCCACCCCGGTGCTCGCCCTGGTCGAGTCCGCCCTCGGCATCGAGGAGGCGGTCTCGATCGCCCGCGCCCGCGGCACCTTCCGCCTCGCGTTCGGCAGC
This sequence comes from Rathayibacter sp. AY1C5, assembly GCF_002931705.1. Classification (NCBI taxonomy): domain Bacteria; kingdom Bacillati; phylum Actinomycetota; class Actinomycetes; order Micrococcales; family Microbacteriaceae; genus Rathayibacter; species Rathayibacter sp. AY1C5. The sequence goes on along the minus strand of NZ_PSWD01000001.1, from coordinate 403,817 downwards.
GGCGACTACCGCCGCGACACCGGCACCAGCGCCGACGACCTCGCGATGGCCTACCCGCGCTCGCGCCTGGTCGTCGCCTCGCGCATCGGCGACCTGCCCGGCCCGATCGACGGCCCGACCGTCTCGAACAGCCACCCCGTGCTGCGCGAGCAGTCCGCGCTCACGGTCTCGCTCGGCCTCACCGGGAAGCTCTGCCTCGACACCGAGCAGCTCGCCGTGATCAACGAGGTCATCAGCCCGACGCCGTCCGACGTCGCCTGGGCCCGCGACTTCCTCGACGACTTCGAGGCCCGCGGCCGCGTCATCCGCGACGGCAGCGACCTGCCCCGGCTGGGCCGCGCCAAGAAGATCGACAAGCTGGCCACGGCGTTCGGCGTCAACCCGCTGTGATCCGTCGCGGGGAGCGCGCCTCCGCGGCACACTGAGGGAGCCGCGGAGACCCTCCCGCGCAGGACGGAGACTCCGATGGGCGCGGTCAGCACCTTCCTCTGGTTCGACGACGGCGCGGGGGAGGCGGCGCGCTTCTACACGGAGCTGGTGCCGAACTCGCGGATCACCGGAAGCCAGGTGCTGCCGGAGGGCTCTCCGTCGCCCGGCGAGGTGCTGTCGGTGACGTTCGAGCTCGACGGGCAGCGGTTCCAGGCGATCAACGCCGGGCCGCGGTTCCCGTTCACCGAGGCCGTCTCGATCGTCGTGACCGTCGGCGGCCAGTCCGAGCTCGACCGGCTGTGGGACGCCCTGATCGCGGACGGCGGCGAGGAGAGCCGGTGCGGCTGGCTCCGCGACCGCTGGGGGCTGTCCTGGCAGATCGTGCCGGAGGTCCTCCCGCGTCTGCTCGGAGGCGCCGACCCCGAGGCGTCCGCGCGCGCTCTGCAGGCGATGCTCGCGATGAGCCGCCTCGACATCGCGGAGCTGGAGCGGGCCCATGCCGGCGCGTGACTCCGCCCGCCCGCGCCGCTCGACCTCGCTGCGGCGCGCGTACCTCCGCGACTACCGCTACGCCTACGGCTCGCGCTTCGTGCACCTGCGGGAGGGCTGGGACGTGTCGCGGTACGCGTCCGGCGACGGCGCTCCGGTGCTGCTCATCCCCGGGATCTATGAGACGTGGCAGTTCCTCCGGCCCATCGCCGAGAGGCTGCACGCGGCGGGCCATCCGATCCACGTGCTGCCCGCGCTCGGCTACAACACGCGGCCGATCGTCGCGTCGGCCGGACTCGGCCAGGACTACCTGCGCGAGCACGATCTGCGCGGAGTCGTCGTCGTCGCGCACAGCAAGGGCGGCCTGATCGGCAAGCACATGATGGTCGTCGACGACCGCGAGGACGGGCGGATCGAGCGGATGATCGCCGTCTCGACCCCGTTCAACGGCTCGTCGCTCGCACGGATCGCCCCGGCGCGGGCGCTCCGGGAGTTCGCGCCCCACCGCCCGCTGATCCGCACCCTGCTGGCTGAGCGCGAGGCCGACGCGCGCATCACGTCGATCTACGGGATGCGCGACCAGTACATCCCCGGAGGGAGCCGCCTCGCCGGGGCGCACGAGAACATCGCGGTCTCGGTGGTCGGCCACTTCGCGCTGCTCTCGAGCCCGAAGGTGCTCGACCTCATCGCGGCCCGGGTCTGAGGCCGGACCGGATCCGCTGGGCTCGCCGCCCGCGTGAGGCGCCTGCCGTGCGGCGCGACCTCGACCGGAGGACGGCCGCCTCAGCGACGGGCCGAGCCGCCCGCCGCGCTCAGGACCAGGGAGTGAGCAGCACGAGCGGGATCTGCCGCTCGGTCTTCGTCTGGTACTCGGCGTAGTCCGGCCACGCGGCGACCGCGCGCTCCCACCAGGCCGCGCGCAGATCGCCCTCGAGCACGCTCGCGGCGTAGTCCTTCTTCACGGGCCCGTCCTGCAGCTCGACGTGCGGCTCCTTGAGCATGTTGCCGTACCAGACGGGGTGCTCGGGCGCGCCGCCCTTGGACGCGACGACCACGTACTCGCCCTCGTGCTCGACGCGCATCAGCGCGGTCTTGCGGAGCTTCCCGCTCTTCGAGCCGACGGTGGTCAGGACGATGATGGGGCGGCCGCGGAGGAGGTTCCCCTCGGCTCCGCCGGTCCGCTCGTAGAGCTCCGCCTGCTCGCGGGCCCACTCGGACGTGCTGGGTTCGTACTCTCCGGTCAGCGGCATGCCTCCGATCGTACGGCCGCGGCGGCCCCGGTGGCCGACCCGTGTGCAGGAGGATGGAGCGGTGTTCTCCGCAGACCCGTTCGACCGAGCCCGTATCGCCCTCCTGCGCGACGACCTGATCCGCGCCCGCTACGGCGTGGACGCCGTGCGGGGGCTCTGGGGCGACGAAGCGGCCGAGGCGCTGCACCGCGGCGACCGGGTCCCCGCCCGCCGCGCCCTCGAGCGCAGCGGCGACCACGACGCGCTGGCCACCCTCGCCCGCCTGTTCCTCCTGGCCGATCCCGTCTCGGCCGACGACGCGGACGAGGCGTTCGGCGCTCTCGCGCTGGAGGGGGCGGTGGAGCTCGGCCTGGTGCGCGTCGAGGCCGGAGCCGTCGTCACCGCGGCCCTCGACCTGCGCCCCTACGACGTGGTCGACCAGCGCGGCGCTGCCTCCTGGTGGATCGCCTCCGACCTCGGGGAGCTCGCCCTCGGCCGCGCGCTCGACGAGGACCACGTGCTCGGCGTCGGCGGCGCGAGCCTCACGCTGACCGGCCTGATGATCCAGCGGCCCGTCGGCCGCGTGCTCGACCTGGGGACCGGCTGCGGGATCCAGGCGCTGCACGCCTCCCGCCACGCCGAGCAGGTGGTCGCCACCGACATCTCCGAGCGCGCGCTCGCGCTCGCCTCTTTCACCGCGGCGCTCAACGGGATCGAGAACATCGAGTTCCGCCTCGGCAGCCTCTACGAGCCGGTCGCGGGGGAGCGCTTCGACCACATCGTCACGAACCCGCCGTTCGTCATCACGCCGCGAGTCGAGGGCGTCCCCTCCTACGAGTACCGCGACGGCGGGCTGGAGGGCGACGAGATCGTGCGCCGCGTGATCCTCGGAGCAGCCGAGCACCTGGTGCCCGGCGGTGTCGCGCAGCTCCTGGGGAACTGGGAGTACCGGGAGGGCGCGGACGCCTTCGACCGGATCGCGGACTGGCTCGCCGACGCCCGCAGCCCGCTGGAGCAGGCGCTCGAGGCGGGGCCCGAGGGGCTCGACGCCTGGATGGGCGGGACCGCCTCTCCTCTGGACGTCTGGGTCGTGGAGCGCGAGCGTCAGGATCCGGCGGTCTACGCCGAGACCTGGATCCGGGACGGCGGCACGACTCGCGGCCCCGCGTTCGACGCGCTGGTCGACGCCTGGCTGACCGACTTCGAGCGGCGCGGGGTGACCGGCGTCGGCTTCGGCTACGTCACGCTCCGCTTGCCCGAGCAGCCCCGCCCGCCGATCCGCCGCCTCGAGCGGATCACCACGCCGGTCGCGACCGCGGGCCTGGGCGGCCACCTCGCCGCCTGCCTCGACGCGGCCGAGGCCCTCGCGTCGATCGACGATCGCGCTCTGGCGGGTCTCGCCCTGGTCGTCGCCGGAGACGTCACGGAGGAGCGGCACTACTGGCCGGGCAACGACGATCCGACGGTGCTGCGGCTGCGCCAGGGCGGCGGGTTCGCCCGGGTCGAGGAGGTCGACACGGCGCTCGCCGCCGTGGTCGGCGCCTGCGACGGCGAGCTCTCGGTGGCGGCGATCGCGGCGGCGGTCGCCTCGCTCCTCCAGGTCGAGGAGGAGGCGGTGTCCGACTCGGTGCTGCCGCGGGTGCGCGAGCTGGTGGCGACGGGGCTGCTGCGGCTGCCCCAGGGGGAACGCGGCTAGAAGAGGGTGGCGGAGTCCTCGACGGGGGGCGCGGCGGCCGCGGCGGGCGCGGCGGCGGCCGTCGGCCATCCGGGTCCGGCGTCGACGGGCTGCCGGCGCTGGTAGGCGGTCGCGGCGCTCCGGGCGCGGACGTCGGCGGCCTCGTTCATCCGGTGGTTGGCGTGCCCCTTCACCCACTCGAAGGTGACGGCCCGGCCCTGCAGCTCCTCGTCGAGCGCCTTGATGATCTCGACGTTCATCACCGGCTTGCCGTCGGCCTTGCGCCAGCCCTTCCGCTTCCAGCCCGGCAGCCACTCGGTGCAGGCCTTGATGGCGTACTGGCTGTCGCAGAGGATGTGCAGCGGCTCCTCCTCCTGCGCGGTCGCGCGCAGCAGCTCGAGCACCGCGGTGAGCTCGCCGATGTTGTTCGTGCCGTGCGACCAGCCGCCCGCGGCCCAGCGCTCGTCGTCGACGTACCAGGCCCAGCCGGCGGGGCCGGGGTTGCCCAGTGCGGACCCGTCTGCGGCGGCGATGATGCTCACGTGCGTCTCTCCTCGTGCTCTCGGTGCTCGCGCCGGTGCGGCGCCCTCCGAGGGTAGTCGGCGGGCGGGGCGGTCCGCGGCGCGCGGCGCGGAGTCAGGCGGAGGAGGAGCGGCGCGCGATCGTCACGCGCGTCGAGTACGGCATCGCGACGGTCCCGCTCCCGCCCGACTCCTCGTCCACCACGGCGTCGACCGCCGCGAGGACCGCGGCGCGCTCCTCGTCGGGCATCGCGATGATGTAGCTGCGGGACGCGAACATGTCGCGCACCCCGGCTCGGTCCAGCTCGAAGGACCACTCGAAGGCCGCGAACGCCACCCGCTCGAGAGCGGAGCCGAGCGGCGGCCGGAGCGTCTCGAAGCGCTCGGCGGTGGAGGCCCCGGCGACCTCGCCGAGCCGGCGCACCCAGGGGACCGACTCGTCGCGGATGTTCCACACCAGCGCGAGCACGCCCTCCGGCACCAGGACGCGGGCGACTTCGGCTCCCGCGCGCTCGGCGTCGACCCAGTGCCACGACTGCGCGGCGGTGACGAGCTCCGCGGAGGCGTCCGCGGCGGGGATCGCCTCGGCCGTCCCCTCCTCGGGGCGGACCCCCGGCAGATTCGAGGCGAGCCGCGCGAGCATCTCCGCGTCGGGCTCGACCGCGGTCACGGCGAGGCCGCGGGACGCGAGCGACGCGGTGAACTTGCCCGTTCCCGCGCCGAGGTCCACGGCGCGCAGCCGATCGGAGGCGTCGGCTCCCGCCGCGCGGGCCCGCTCCGGGACGAAGGCGCCCGCCACCCGCGCGGGGGCGTGCCCCACGATCCAGTCGACGGCGTCGTCGGGGTAGCCGGGCCGCCCGCGGTCGTAGGCGTCGACCGCGCTGCCGAAGGAGCGTCCGAGGCCGCTCATCGCTTCTCCGCCGCCCGCGCGAGCACGTCCACCGCGTAGCCGTAGCCGGCGATCCCCGCGCCGACGATCACGGCGATCGCGACGTCCGAGAGGTAGGAGTGCTGCCGGAACGGCTCGCGCCGGTGCACGTTGCTCACGTGCACCTCGACCATCGGCAGCTCGGTCGCGAGGACGGCGTCGCGGATCGCGATCGACGTGTGCGTGTACGCCCCGGCGTTGAGCACCACTCCCGAGACGGAGCCGCGAGCCGCGTGCAGCCGGTCGACGATCGCGCCCTCCGAGCTGCTCTGGAAGGTCTCGACCGTGAAGCCGTGCCGCTCGGCCGCCTCCGCCGCCAGCGCCTCGGCGTCAGCGAGGGTGTCCGAGCCGTAGAGCTCGGGCTCGCGGGTGCCGAGCAGGTTCAGGTTCGGGCCGTTGAGGACGAGGATCGGCAGCTTCACGCTCCGACCCTAGCGCCGGCCGTCCCCGCGAGCGGGAGCGACGGCAGCGCCGCGCGCAGGAGGATCAGCTCGCGCGCATGGGCGTCCAGACGCCGGTCCTCCTCGGTCCGCAGCTCGAGAGGCGGAACCGGCTCGGCCGCCCCGTCGGCGCCCCGCACCACGAAGACGCTCCGGCACTGCGTGGTCAGCTCCAGCTCGCCGGTCCGCGGGTCCCCGGAGCGCACGTGCACCGCCAGGTGCATGCTCCGGGCGCTCGTGTGGATGAGGCGCGCCTCCACCTCGACGAGGTGCCCGATGCGCACCGGACGGTAGAAGTGGATCCCGCCGGAGTAGACGGCCACCGCGTCGCGGCCGGTCCAGCGCTGCGCGACCGCGTCGGCCGCCTCGTCGATCCAGCGCATCACGATCCCGCCGTGGGCGTTGCCGCCCCAGTTGACGTCGCCCGGCGCCGCGAGGAAGCGGAACACGATCCGCGGACCGGTGCCCTCCTCGGTGTACTCCTGGGCGCGCATCACGTCGTGCAGCCGTCGGCGGCCGTCGATGCGCGCGGCGGCGCCCTCGGCGAGGGACAGGTCCTCGATCGAGCGGGGCCGCCACTCCGGGACCGACCGCGGCCTCTTCTCGTCGTCGACGGCCACGAACACGAGGAGGCAGTGCGTGGCGCCCTCGTAGAGGCCGGTCCGCGGATCCGCCTGCGCGACCTGCACCAGCACGTGCATGCTCGTGCGCCCGGTGTGGATGACGCGGGCGGTCGCCTCGATCAGGTTGCCGACCGAGATGGGCCGGGTGAAGTGGACGTTGCCGACGTACGCCGTCACGCAGTAGCCGCCGCTCCAGCCCACGGCGCAGGCGTAGCCGGCCTTGTCGATCCACTCGAGGACGCGGCCGGCCTGGGCGCTGCGGCCGTCGGCGGTGGCGTCCTGCGGGGCGGCGAGGAAGCGGAGCGTGATGCGGTCGGTCATGGTGCCCGTCGTCGTGGGAGCGGAAGGGGAGAGTGGACCCGCGGGGGTGCGAGGAAAGGGAGATGATCCGCCCGCGGGCCACAGGGGTGTCCGGCAGGAGCCGGCTCGGTCAGGGGGATCAGGCCGCCAGCGGCAGCTTCTCGGCGAGGAGCCGGAGCCGCAGGGCCTGGAGCTCGGCGGTCAGCTCGGGCGGCAGCCGGTCGCCGAACCGCGTGAAGAACTCCTCCGTGAGCGCGCACTCCTCCAGCCACGCCTCCACCGGGACGGAGAACAGCTCCTCCTTCTGGGCCGCGGAGAGCCGGAGCCCGTGCGTGTCGATCGCGACCGGCAGGTCGCCGAGGGGGCTCCGCCGCGCCTCCGCCAGCCCCTCCAGGCGGCGGACGAGCCACTGCAGCACCCGCGCGTTCTCGCCGAAGCCGGGCCAGAGGAACTCGCCGTCCGCGTCCTTCCGGAACCAGTTGACCTGGAACACCGCCGGCGCCGCATCGCCGAGCTCAGCGCCGATCGCGAGCCAGTGCGCGAAGTAGTCGGCCATGTTGTAGCCGCAGAAGGGGAGCATCGCGAACGGATCGCGGCGCAGCTCCCCGACCGTGCCCTCCGCGGCCGCGGTCTTCTCGGAGGCGACGGTCGCACCCAGGAAGACGCCGTGCTGCCACGAGGTGGCCTGCGTGACCAGCGGGACGTTGCTCGCCCGTCGGCCACCGAAGACGATCGCGTCCAGCGGCACGCCCTCGTGGGCGTCCCAGTCGGCGGAGAGCGACGGGCACTGCGCGGCCGGCGCGGTGAAGCGGGAGTTGGGGTGCGCGGCGGGCGTGCCGGACGCCGGCGTCCACGGCTGCCCGCGCCAGTCGGTCAGCCGCTCCGGGACCTCGTCGGTCAGGCCCTCCCACCACACGTCGCCGTCCTCGCGGAGCGCGACGTTGGTGAAGATCGTGTTGCCCCAGAGCGTCTGCACGGCGTTCGGGTTCGAGCTCTCCCCGGTGCCGGGAGCGACGCCGAAGAAGCCCGTCTCGGGGTTCATCGCCCAGAGGCGTCCATCCTCCCCGCGGCGCATCCAGGTGATGTCGTCGCCCAGCGTCTCGACCCGCCAGCCGGGGATCGCGGGCTGCATCATCGCGAGGTTGGTCTTGCCGCACGCGCTCGGGAAGGCGGCGGCGACGTGGTAGCGCCGTCCCTCGGGCGAGACGATGCGGATCAGCAGCATGTGCTCGGCGAGCCAGCCCTCCTCGCGCCCCATCGCCGAGGCGATGCGCAGGGCGAAGCACTTCTTCGCCAGCAGGGCGTTGCCGCCGTAGCCGGAGCCGTACGAGACGATCTCGCGCGTCTCCGGGAACTGGGTGATGTACTTCACGGGGCTGCACGGCCAGGCGACGTCCTCGCGGGTGACGCCGTCCGCGTCGCGGAGGGGCAGCCCCACGGTGTGCACGCCGCGGACGAACGGGGTCTCCTCGGTGAAGGCGGCGAGCGGCTCGGAGCCCACGCGCGCCATGATCCGCAGGTTCAGCACCGCGTAGGCCGAGTCGGTGACCTGGACGCCCAGCTGCGAGAGCGGACCGCCGACGGGCCCCATCGAGAACGGGACGACGTACATCGTCCGTCCGCGCATCGCTCCGTCGAGGAGGGGAGCGAGCTCGGCCCTCATCGCGGCGGGCTCGCGCCAGTTGTTGGTCGGTCCCGCGTCGGCCTCGTCGGTCGTGCAGATGAAGGTGCGGTCCTCGACCCGGGCGACGTCGTCCGGGTCGGTGCGGGCCAGGAACGAGCCGGGCCGCCACTCCGGATTGAGCGGGAGGAGCGTGCCGGAGGCGACGAGCCGCTCGGTCAGGCGGTACCACTCCGCGGGGGAGCCGTCGCTCCACTCGATCGCGTCGGGCTTGAGGATCGCGGCGGTCTCGCGCACCCAGCGGCGGAGGGCGAGGGGCGCCGGCGGCACGACGGGCGCGGGGACGGACGTCGGCGCGGTCATGGTGCTCGGCTCGAGTCGGACGGTGTTGCTGTAGATGCTCATGCTGGCTCCGCTTTCGGTGGTCGTCGTCGACGGGGGTGGGGAGTCGCCGGCCGCAGCCGGGAAGAGGCCGGCCGGGCCGGGAGGGGCGCTCAGTGGCGCCTGAAGCCAGGATGGAGGAGGATCGGGAGGTATTCCCGGCGCTCAGGCGGTCAAGAAACCACCTTTTTGCGCTTCCGTCACAACCGATCGCTGGAGCTCGCCGTGACCGATCCCTCGACGCCCGCCCCGGGCTCCGACGCCGTGCTGCTCGGGCAGCGCCTGCGCCACTTCCGCACCCGGCGCGGACTGACCCTCGGGCAGCTCGCCGAGCGCGTCGACGTGTCGGGGAGCCAGCTCTCGCTGATCGAGACGGGGCGCCGCGAGCCGCGCCTCTCCCTCCTGCAGCGCCTCGCGGCCGCGCTCGGCGTCGAGCTGGCGGCGCTGCTCTCGGACGAGCCGCCGAGCGAGCGGGCCGCGCTCGAGATCGAGCTGGCGCGCGTGCAGAAGGGGTCGCTGTACCGCTCGCTCGGCCTGCCCGAGTTCAAGGTCAACAAGGGGCTGAGCACGCCCGTGCTGGAGGCGTTCCTCGGCGTCTACCGCGAGCTCGCCCGTCGCCGGAGCGAGGCGAGTGCCACACCGGAGGAGGCGCGCCGGGCCAACACCGCCCAGCGGCTCCAGCTGCGCGAGCGCAGCTCCTACCTGCCCGAGATCGAGGAGGTGGCGGGCGAGATGCTCCGGACCGTCGGGCACCGCGGAGGAGCACTGACCCACAGCTCCGTCTCGAAGATGGCCCGGCACCTCGGCTTCGAGATCATCCACGTCGGCGACCTGCCGCACTCCGCCCGCTCGGTGATCGACCTCGCGAACGGCAGGATCTACCTCCCGCCCGCCTCGATCCCCGGGGGGCACGGCCTGCGGGCGCTGGCGCTGCAGGCGATGGCGCACCGCCTCCTCGGGCACGAGCGGCCGGTGACCTACGCCGACTTCCTCCGCCAGCGCCTCGAGATCAACTACTTCGCCGCCGCGTGCCTGATGCCGCTGGAGCCGGCGGTCGCGTTCCTCCAGGAGGCGAAGCGCGAGCGGGACATCTCGGTGGAGGACTTCCGCGACGGCTTCGGCGTCACCCACGAGGCCGCCGCCCTGCGCTTCACGAACCTGCTCACCTCGCACCTCGACATCCGGATGCACTTCCTGCGGGTGCTGGGAGACGGCTCGATCCAGAAGGCCTACGAGAACGACGGGCTGCCGCTGCCGACCGACGTCACCGGGGCCGTCGAGGGCCAGGTCGTCTGCCGCTACTGGTCGGCGCGCTCCGCGTTCACCCGGACCAACCGGACGACGGAGTACTACCAGTACGTCGACACTCCGGCGGGCACCTTCTGGTCGGCGTCGCAGACCGGCACGACCGCCACCGAGGAGTTCTCGATCACCGTGGGCGTCCCGTTCGCCGAGGCCCGCTTCTTCCGAGGCCGCGACACCGACCGCCGCGAGCTCTCCCGCTGCCCCGACGAGTCCTGCTGCCGACGCGCCCCGTCGGAGCTCGCCGCGCGCTGGGACGGCAACGCCTGGCCGAGCGCGCGCCTGCACGCGCACGTGCTCGCGCCGCTGCCGTCGGGGACCTTCCCCGGCATCGACGACGCCGAGGTCTACGAGTTCCTCGACGCGCACGCTCGCGAGTCCTGACCGCTCCCGCGAGACGCCGCTCCGGTGCGCCTGGGTCGGCGTGCCGCGTACCCGAGCGGCGTCCCGCGGAGGGGGCGGGAGGCGTCAGTCCGAGATGAGGGCGCGGGCCGTTCCCTCGTCGAGGATGAGGTCGGTGATGAGGCCGGCCGCCAGGGCGCCGCGCAGGCCCGGCAGCTTCGAGGCGCCCGAGACGACGCAGATCCGGCGCGACGCGCGGCGCACGGTGGAGAGGTCCGGACCGCTTGCACGTTCGTTCATGGGGATGTCGTCCCAGCTGCCGTCGGACCGGTAGAACACCGTCGCGACGTCGCCGACGACCCCGGAGCCGCTGAGCGAGGTGAAGTCGCTCGGCTCCAGGTAGCCGCCGATGTAGACCTTCGAGGGGACCGCCGCGAACGGCGACCCGAGCCCGAACAGCGCCACGTCCATCCGCTGCTGCAGCTCCAGGACCCGTCGGGTGGAGCGCTCGCGCCACACCGCCTGCTTGGTGGTCGGGTCGTCGAAGAACGCCGGCACCGGGAACTGCTGGACCTTCGCCGCGTAGGCGTCACCGAAGCGGCGGAGGATCTCGCTCGAGTAGTTGATGCCCGTGGTCTCGGTGTTGCCGGCGCCGTTCAGCTGCACGATCTGCGTGTTGTGCGTCTCCTTGGCGATCAGGTGGCGGCTGATCGCGCTCATCGTGGAGCCCCAGGCGATGCCGACGATCATGTTCGAGTCGATGAACTGCCCGAGGATCCTCGCTGCGGACAGGGCGACCCGCTCGAGCCGGTCGATCTCGCTGGTGTGGTCCGGCACCGGCACGATGTGCGCCGTGATGTCGAAGTGGGACCGCACCTCGGCCGAGAGGGCGCTCGCCCGGTCGAGGGGGGAGCGGATCTGGATGTCGACCAGGCCGGTCGCGCGGGCGTGCGAGAGCAGGCGCGAGACGGAGGAGCGCGACGTGTGCAGCTCGTGCGCGATCGCGTCCATCGTCAGATCCTGCATGTAGTACAGCTGGGCCGCACGCAGCGCGTCCCGCGTCTTGTCGGGATGGGTCGCGTGGGTCGTCTCGTCGAGTTCGACGACCGGTCTCACCGGGGTCATAGCACTCCCTGCACGGATTTCCACCCGTCTTGACCGGATGTGTTGTCGGGTCAAGGATGGCTGTATTCCTCCGCGAAATCAATCGGTCATCTCCCCGGTGCACGCTGGTGCGGAGGCCTCGACGACACCCCTACGACACGAAGGCGAGTACGAAGTGGCACAGTCCGACGGAACTCCCGGAAACTCCGCTCTGCGCGAGAGCGTCGCTGCTCTCCGCGACAACCCCCGCGCCACGGTCCTGGTCATCGGCGGTGGCATCAACGGCATCGGGACCTTCCGCGAGCTCGCGCTCAACGGCGTCGACGTCGCCCTCGTCGAGCGCGGCGACTACGTCTCCGGTGCCTCGAGCGCCTCGAGCCACATGATCCACGGCGGCATCCGCTACCTCGAGAACGGCGAGTTCCGACTCGTCAACGAGGGCGTGCACGAGCGCAACGGCCTGCTGAAGATCGCTCCCCATTACGTGAAGCCGCTGCAGACGACGATCCCGATCTACTCGACGTTCTCGGGCATCCTCGCGGCTCCGCTGCGCTTCCTGACCCACAAGTCGGGCAAGCCGCAGGAGCGCGGTGCGCTGCTGATCAAGGTCGGCCTCACGATGTACGACTTCTTCTCCCGCGACGGCGGCACGGTCCCGCGCCACCAGTTCCACGGGCGCAAGCGCTCGCTGAACGAGCTCCCCAAGCTCGACCCGAAGATCAAGTACACCGCCACCTACTTCGACGCCTCCGTGCACGAGCCCGAGCGCCTCGCGCTCGACGTGCTCCACGACGCGCTGATCGGCGGCAGGAAGGCCCGCGCGGCCAACTACGTCGAGGCCGTCGGCGCCGACGAGAAGGGCGTGGTCCTCCGCGACCGCGAGTCCGGCGAGGAGTTCACCTTCGCGGCGGACGTCGTCGTCAACGTCTCCGGACCGTGGACCGACTTCACCAACACGGCCCTCGGCACGTCCACGAAATTCATGGGCGGCACCAAGGGCTCGCACATCGTGCTCGACAACCCCGAGCTGGTCGAGGCCTGCGAGGGTCGCGAGATGTTCTTCGAGCACAGCGACGGACGCATCGTCCTCATCTACCCGCTCAAGGGCCGCGTGATGGTCGGCACGACCGACATCGACGCCGACCCCACGAAGCCGGCGGTGTGCACGGAGGAGGAGATCGACTACTTCTTCGAGCTCGTCAACCACGTCTTCCCGGCCATCCGCGTGGACCGTTCGCAGATCGTCTTCAAGTTCTCCGGCATCCGCCCGTTGCCCCGCCACGACGACGAGGCCCCGGGCTTCGTCTCCCGCGACTACCGCATCGAGCCCTCGACGCTCCCCGGCAACGGCTCGCCCGTGCTCAGCCTGGTCGGCGGCAAGTGGACGACGTTCCGCGCCCTGTCGGAGCACCTCTCGAACGAGGTCTTCAAGCGGATCGGCGTGACCCGTCGCGTCTCCACCGTGAAGACCCCCATCGGAGGCGGCAAGGGCTTCCCGCGCACCGACGCGTCCCGCGCGCAGTGGATCAGCCAGCACCGCTCCGGGCTCTCCTCGGCCCGCACGGGCCAGCTGCTCGAGCGCTACGGCACCCGCGCGCAGGAGGTCATCGAGGCCCTGGCCGACGGACACGACGAGGCGCTCGACTTCGACAAGGACTTCACCACCGGTGAGATCCGCTACCTCGCCCAGCGCGAGAGCGTGGTGCACCTCATCGACCTGGTGATGCGCCGCACCAACCACGCCTTCACGGGCGGCCTGAGCCGCGAGCTCCTCGAGGAGCTCGCCGAGCACACGGGCGCCGTGCTGGGCTGGGACGACGCCGCCCGCGCGTCGGAGGTCGACGCGACCATCGCGCACCTCAAGGAGTACAACGGCGTCGACGTCGGGGGCACCTCGGTGCAGACCCCGACGGCCGTGCCCGCCTCCTGATCGGCGATCAGGCGCGGATCGACGGAAGCCCCGGACCGAGGACCACCTCGACCGGGGCTTCCGTCGTGACAACGCACAAACGTGCACGCGCCGTTCCTTGTCGCTAGGACAGGGCGCCGATAACTTCACACCGTCGGGCATCGAAGCCCGCCGCGGACGCCTGTGCGCGTCCGTCTTACGAAAAGGAAAAGGTCAACGTGGACAATCTCGGAGTGGTCTTCCTCGCCGAAGTCGTGGGAACGGCCATGCTCGTGCTCCTCGGCTGCGGTGTCGTCGCCAACGTCGCGCTCGTGAAGAGCAAGGGTCTCAACGGCGGAACCCTCATGGTCAACATCGGCTGGGGCTTCGCGGTCTTCGCCGGTGTGATCGTCTCGTACAACTCGGGGGCGCACCTCAACCCCGCGGTCACCCTGGGCCTCGTCGCGAGCGGAGCGACCGAGTTCGGATCCGGCGTGCCCGTCGACATCGTCTCGATCCTCGTCTACATCCTCGCCCAGATGATCGGTGCGATCCTCGGTGCCGTCTTCTGCTGGCTCGCCTACAAGCAGCACTTCGACGAGGAGCCCGACGCGGCGAACAAGCTCGGCGTCTTCTCGACCGGCCCGGCGATCCGCTCGTACGGCTGGAACTTCGTCACCGAGGTCATCGGCACCTTCGTCCTCGTCTTCGTCGTCATCGGCTTCGGCGGCGGACGTCAGGGCGACGGCGGTCTGGCCGCGCTCGGCGCGCTGCCCGTCGCCATCCTGGTGATCGCGATCGGCGCCTCCCTCGGCGGCCCGACCGGCTACGCCATCAACCCCGCCCGCGACCTCGGCCCCCGCATCGCGCACGCGCTGCTGCCGATCAAGGGCAAGGGCTCGAGCGACTGGAGCTACGCCTGGGTGCCCGTCGCCGGCCCGATCGTCGGTGGAGTGCTCGCGGGCCTCGCCTCGCTCGTGCTGCTCCCGGTCCTCTAGACCGCCGCGCTTCCTTTCACCCCCGTTACGAAGGAGTAATCATTCATGGCTGACTACGTCATCGCTATCGACCAGGGGACCACGTCGTCCCGCGCGATCATCTTCGACAAGAAGGGATCGATCGTCTCCACCGGCCAGAAGGAGCACGAGCAGATCTTCCCGCGCGCCGGCTGGGTCGAGCACGACCCGATCGAGATCTGGAACAACGTCCGCGAGGTGATCGGCCAGGCTCTCTCCCGCGCCGACCTGACCCGCCACGACATCGCCTCCGTCGGCATCACCAACCAGCGCGAGACCGCTGTCGTCTGGGACAGGACGACCGGCAAGCCGGTCTACAACGCGATCGTCTGGCAGGACACCCGCACCCAGTCGATCGTCGACCGCCTCGCGGGCGACGAGGGCGCTGACCGCTTCAAGTCGATCGTGGGCCTCCCGCTCGCGACCTACTTCTCCGGCACCAAGATCGTCTGGATCCTCGAGAACGTCGAGGGTGCTCGCGAGAGGGCCGAGGCGGGCGACCTGATCTTCGGCACGACGGACACCTGGGTCCTCTGGAACCTGACCGGCGGCATCGACGGCGGCGTCCACAAGACCGACGTCACCAACGCCTCCCGCACCCTGTTCCTCGACCTCGAGACCCTCGAGTGGCGCGACGACATCCTCGAGGCCTTCGGGGTCCCGAAGTCGATGCTCCCCGAGGTCTGCTCCTCCTCCGAGGTCTACGGCCACGTCGAGTCGTCGTCGCTGCTGCGCGAGGTCCCGATCGCCGGCATCCTCGGCGACCAGCAGGCCGCGACCTTCGGCCAGGCGGCGTTCGACCCGGGCGAGGCGAAGAACACCTACGGCACCGGCAACTTCCTGATCTTCAACACGGGCACCGAGATCGTCCACTCGAAGAACGGTCTGCTCACCACCATCGGCTACAAGCTCGGCGACGGCGAGGTGCACTACGCGCTCGAGGGCTCGATCGCGGTCTCCGGCTCGCTGATCCAGTGGCTGCGCGACAACCTGGGCCTCATCGGCTCGGCCCCCGAGGTCGAGGCGCTGGCCGCCACGGTCGAGGACAACGGAGGCGCGTACTTCGTCCCCGCCTTCTCGGGTCTGTTCGCCCCCTACTGGCGCTCCGACGCCCGCGGAGCCCTCGTCGGCCTCACCCGCTACGTCAACAAGGGCCACATCGCCCGCGCCGCGCTCGAGGCGACCGCCTTCCAGACCCGCGAGGTCCTGGACGCGGTCAACGCCGACTCCGGCGTCCCCCTGCAGGAGCTCAAGGTCGACGGCGGAATGATCGCCAACAACCTGCTCATGCAGTTCCAGGCCGACATCCTCGGCGTCCCGGTCGTCCGACCGGTCGTCGCGGAGACCACCGCGCTCGGAGCGGCCTACGCGGCCGGTCTCGCGGTCGGCTTCTGGGAGAACCTCGACGACCTGCGCCAGAACTGGCAGGAGGACTCGCGCTGGACCCCGCAGATGGACCAGGACGAGGCCGCCCGCCAGTACCGCCTCTGGAAGAAGGCCGTCACCAAGACCTTCGACTGGATCGACGAGGACGTGCAGTAGTTTTCTCCGCGGCAGTCCCTGCCTGCCGCGGCGCGGTCGGCTCATCGAGGTGGTCGCGTCTCGGGGAGCGGGTCGCGTCCGGCTAGGGGACGACGCTGACACGCGTCCTCCCCGTTCGCCTTGTGCGACGAGCGGATGGCGTGAGTCCGTTCACGGTGAAGCGCCCTGTCCGACCCTCGGGTCGGGTGGGGCGCTTCGTCGTTCCGACGACGGTGCAACGGGAATCGCAACGGGGTGGTTCGGGGACACCCATGCTGGTCGAGTGGTCGCCGCAGACGGCTCATCGAGACCCGGCAATTCGGACCTGCATGCTGGTCGAGTGGTCGCCGCAGACGGCTCATCGAGACCCGGCAATTCGGACCTGCATGCTGGTCGCGTAGTCGCTGCAGGCGGTTTATCGAGACCCGGACCGGGTGAGGCCTCAGCCCGCCGACAGCCCGAGCTGCGCGTCCAGCTCGTCCAGGGAGCCGATCCGGCGCACGCCCAGCTCGACCGCCTCGGGCGGCAGCTCGCGGCCGTGCTCGGGACCGCCGACGCGGTCGAGCCAGACGCCGCGCAGGCCCGCAGCGGCCGCTCCGACGGCGTCGGTGCCGAGCCGGTCGCCGACGTAGAGGGCCTCCTCCGGAGAGACCCCGAACCGCTCGCAGGCGATCGCGAAGATCCGCGCGTCCGGCTTGGCGACGCCGACGTCGCCGGAGGCGATCACGTGCTCGAAGCGACCGGAGAGGCCCGTGCCCTCGATCTTCCCCCGCTGGAAGTCGAGCACGCCGTTGGTGATGACGCCGAGGCGGACTCCGGCGGCGTCGAGCCGGTCGAGGACGGGCAGCGCGTCGTCGTGGAGGGTCCAGGCGGCGACGTAGTGCTCGAGGTACCCGCGGAACCAGGAGCTCGCCTCCTCGGGAGTCAGCCCGACTCCGGCCTCCGCGGCGAAGTCCGTGGCGCGCGCCCGGCGCTGGCCCTCGTAGTCGAGCTCGCCCGCGAGGTAGCGGTGGTAGTGCTCCTCCTCGAGCAGGTGCCAGCGGCGCTGCACGTCGGCCGGCTCGCCGGCGTAGGCGGCGCCGAGCGAGGCGGCGTACGCGACGATCCCCTCCCGCACAGCGCGGGCATGGGCGAAGAGGGTGTCGTCGAGGTCGAAGAGCGCGAGCCGCAGCACGGCCGCCTCAGCGGACGCGGCGGAGGAGGCCGACGGAGTCGTAGACGGCGGCGAGCGTGCGCTCCGCGGTCTCGGACGCGCGGTCGGCGGCGAGGGAGAGGACCCGGTCGAGCTCGGCCGGGTCGGCGAGCAGCTCCGCGGTCCGCGCGCGGATCGGGTCGAAGGTGGCGGCGACCACCTCGACGAGGCCCTTCTTGAGGTCCCCGTAGCCGCGGCCCGCGTACTCCTGCTCCAGCGACTCGACGGAGCGGTCGGCGAGGACCGAGTAGATCGTCAGCAGGTTCGAGACGCCGGGCTTCGCCGCCCGGTCGAAGCGCACCTCCGACTCGGTGTCCGTCACGGCGCGCATGATCTTCTTCGCGGTCGCCTTCGGCTCGTCGAGCACGCTGAGCAGGCCCGCATCCGACTCCGCCGACTTCGACATCTTGGCGCCCGGGTTCTGCAGGTCGAAGATCTTCGCGGTCTCGCGCACGATGTGGGGCTCCGGCACGGCGAAGGTCTCGCCGAAGCGCGAGTTGAAGCGCGCGGCGAGATCGCGGGTGAGCTCCAGGTGCTGGCGCTGGTCCTCGCCGACCGGCACCGCGTCCGTCTGGTACAGCAGGATGTCGGCCGCCATCAGGATCGGGTAGGTGAACAGGCCCACCGAGGCGGCCTCAGCGCCCTGCTTCGCCGACTTGTCCTTGAACTGCGTCATCCGGCTGGCCTCGCCGAAGCCGGTCAGGGTGTTGAGGACCCAGGCGAGCTCGGCGTGAGCGGGTACGTGGGACTGGATGAAGAGGGTCGAGCGCGTGGGGTCGATGCCCGCGGCGATGTACTGCGCGGCGGTCGCGCGGGTGCGCTCGCGGAGCTGCTGCGGGTCCTGCGGGACCGTGATCGCGTGCAGGTCGACGACGCAGAAGTAGGCGTCGAAGTCCTCCTGCATCGCGACCCACTGGGTCAGCGCGCCGATGTAGTTGCCGAGGTGCAGCGACCCGGAGGAGGGCTGCATGCCGGAGAAGATGACGGGCTTGGCGCCCGGGGTGCTGGGAGTCATGGGTGGCCTCGAGGGGTCGGTTCGCGGGGGAGAGGGTCAGAGCTCGTAGTCGACGACCACGGGGGAGTGGTCGGACCAGCGGGTGTCGTAGGAGGCGGCGCGGTCGACCTCGTAGCTGCGGGCGAGGTCGGCGAGCGCGGGCGTGGCGAGCTGGTAGTCGAGGCGCCAGCCGGTGTCGGTGTCGAAGGCCTGGCCGCGCTGCGACCACCACGTGTACGGTCCGGGCACCTCGCCCGCGAACCGGCGGCCGAGGTCGACCCAGCCCAGTCCGGCACCGGCGTTGTAGTCCGGGTCGCCCTCGGCGCCGACGAAGCGGTCGACGTAGGCGCGCTCCTCCGGGAGGAAGCCTGCCTTCTTGACGTTGCCCTTCCAGTTCTTGATGTCGAGCGTGCGGTGGCCGACGTTGAGGTCGCCCATCACCACGGCGAGCTCGCTGTGCGCCCGGATCTCGGGCAGGCGCGCTTCCATCGCGTCGAGGAAGCGGTACTTCTCGACCTGCTTGGGGGTGCCGACCTCGCCGGAGTGGACGTAGGTGGAGACGACGGTGAGCGAGCGGCCGCCGACCTCGTAGTCGGCCTCGAGCCAGCGTCCGGCCGAGTCGAAGTCGTCGGCGCCGAAGGTCACGCGGTGGATCGTGGCGAGCCTGCGCGAGGCGAGAGCGACTCCGGCGCGCCCCTTGGCGGTCGCCTCGTCGTGCAGCACGTCCCACTCGTCCCCGAGGAGCCCCGTGAGGTCGTCCGTGGAGGCGCGGACCTCCTGCAGGGCCAGGACGTCGACGTCGCGAGCGGCGAGCCAGTCGCCCATCCCCTTGCGGTAGGCGGCGCGGACGCCGTTCACGTTGACGGAGGCGATGCGGAGGGTGCTGCGAGTCACCGGAGCAGTCTATTCGGAGCCGCGGAGCGGGCCGCCCGGCCGCGCTCGCACCCCGGAACGCGGAAGCCGGCGGCCGCCTCGCGCCACTCCCTCGGAGAGGGGGAGGAGCGCGGAGGCGACCGCCGGCGGGACCGCTCAGGACGGTCGGTCGGAGGGGATCAGGCGGGGACGGCCTGCGCGGTGGCGGGCTCGGGCACCTCGGCGACCACCGGGGCGCGCTTGATGCTCTTCGCGATGATCACGCAGACGGCCGTGACGACCATGCCCACCAGGATGGCGACCAGGTAGAGGATCGGCTGCCCGACGAGACCGGTGACCCAGACGCCGCCGTGCGGGGCGCGGAGGGTGGAGCCGAAGAGCGCGACGAGCGCACCCGTGACGGCCGAGCCGACCATGGCGGACGGGATCACGCGCAGCGGGTCGACCGCGGCGAACGGGATGGCCCCCTCCGAGATGAAGGACGCGCCCAGCAGGTAGGCGGCCTTGCCGTTCTGGCGCTCGGCGTCGGTGAACAGGCGCTTGCGGAGCGTCGTGGCCAGGGCCAGACCCAGCGGCGGGGTCATGCCGGCGGCCATGACGATCGCCATCACCTTGAACTGCACGGAGTTCGGGTCGCCGTCGGCGGGGACGGAGGCGAGGCCGGTGGTCGCGAAGGCGTAGGCCACCTTGTTGACCGGACCGCCCATGTCGAACGCCATCATGAGGCCGAGGATGATCCCCAGGATGATCAGGTTGCCGCCCGAGAGGCCCGAGAGCCAGGACGACAGGCCCTCGCTCAGTGCGCGGAGCGGCGCTCCGAGCACCACGAACATCAGGAAGCCGGTGATGAAGGTGGCGATCAGGGGGATGATCACGACGGGCATCAGCGACTTGAACGCCGCGGGGAGCTTGATCCGCGAGATGTAGAGGGCCGCGTAGCCGGCGATGAAGCCGGAGGCGAGGCCGCCCAGGAAGCCCGCGCCGACGGTGACCGCGACCGCGCCGCCGAGGAAGCCCGGCGCGATGCCGGGACGATCGGCGATGCCGAAGGCGATGAAGCCCGAGAGCACCGGCACCAGGAAGGCGAAGGTCGCGCTTCCGATGAGGAACATCACTCCGGCCCAGTCGGTGATGTTCGCCACGTTGAAGCCGTCGTCGATGATCTGCTGGGCCGTGAAGTCGACGATCCGGTAGCCGCCGAACAGGAACGACAGCGCGATCAGCAGACCGCCCGCCGCGACGAACGGGATCATGTAGGAGACGCCGGTCATCAGGTTCTGGCGGATGCGTGTTCCGACGCCGACCTTCTTCGGCGCGGCGGGGGCCGCGGCCGGAGTCGAGCGGGCGGGGGCGGACGCGGCGGAGCCGGAGCCGCGGAGGGCCAGAGCGCGGTCGAGGACCTCGTCCGGCTTGGACAGGGCCTCGGCGACGCCCACCTGGAGGATCGGCTTGCCGGCGAAGCGGTCCTTGCCGCGGACCTCGAGGTCGGCGGCGAGGATGACGACGTCCGCGGCGGCGATGTCGGCCGCGGTCATCTCGTCCGAGCCGGCCGCGCCCTGGGTCTCGACGTGGATCGGGTAGCCGCGCTTCTTCGCGGCCTGCTCGAGCGCCTCCGCCGCCATGTACGTGTGGGCGATGCCCGCGATGCAGCTGGTCACGGCGACGAAGCGCGGGCCGGAGGCGGGGCTCGCGGCGGGCGCGTCCTGCACCTTCGCGACGGCGCGGTCGATGACGTCGGCCGCCTTCGCGAGCGCCTCCGACGTGCCCACCTCGAGGGTGGGCTTCCCGGCGAAGCGCTCCTTGCCGCGGACCTCGAGGTCGGCGGCGAGGATCACGACGTCGGCGTCGGCGATGGTCCGGTCCGACATGGGATCGGAGCCCGCGGCGCCCTGGGTCTCGACCTGGATCTCGTACCCCTTCTTCTTCGCGGCCTGCTCGAGGGCCTCGGCCGCCATGTAGGTGTGCGCGATGCCGGCGATGCAGCTCGTGACGGCGACGATCCTCATGAGACGACGACCTCTCGGGCGATGATGTCCGCGACC
The DNA here is from genome assembly GCF_002931705.1 of Rathayibacter sp. AY1C5. Taxonomy (NCBI): domain Bacteria; kingdom Bacillati; phylum Actinomycetota; class Actinomycetes; order Micrococcales; family Microbacteriaceae; genus Rathayibacter; species Rathayibacter sp. AY1C5. The sequence continues at coordinate 382,907 of NZ_PSWD01000001.1, read as the reverse complement.
TCCTGGCCGCTGGCGGCGGCGCGGAGGGAACCGGTGAAGGACTCGTGGATCAGCTTGCGGGCGAGCTGGGCGAGGATCTTGAGGTGCGCCTGGTCGGCGCCGTCCGGAGCCGCGATCAGGAAGATCAGGTCGGCCGGGCCGTCGGGGGCGCCGAAGTCGACGCCCTGCTTCGCGATGCCGACCGCCACGCTGGGCGAGACGACGTGGGAGGAGCGGGCGTGGGGGATCCCGATGCCGCCGGGCATGCCGGTCGCCATCTGCGACTCGCGGTCGCGGACGTCGGCGAGGAAGCCGTCGAGGTCGGTGACGCGGCCGGCGTCGGCGAGCGTCTTCGCGAGCTGCGCGGTGGCCTCGTCCTTCGTGGCGGCGGTGAGGTCGACGATGACCGTCGACGCCTCGGTGAGAGCAGTCATGCGCTCAGTTCTCCAATCGGGAGGGTGGGGTCGGGGTTCTCGACGACGGAGACGTCGTCGAGGCGGAGGGAGTCGGGACCCGGGGCTTCGCTGCCCGGGAGCTGGACGGCGGCGGTACCCCACGCGACTGCTGTCGCGAGGCGCTCCGCCTCCGTGGCGTCGACGGCCGAGAGGTAGCCGGCGAGCGTGCTGTCGCCGGCGCCGACGGTGCTGAGAGGCACGACGGCGGGGGCGCCCGCCCACCACGACGCATGCGCCGTGACGAGGAGGGCGCCGTGCTCTCCGAGGCTGACGAGCGCTCGCGCGTCGGGCAGCTGCAGGAGTTCACGGGCTCCGGCGACGACGTCTCCGACCGTCGTCAGGGAGCGGCCGAGGAGCTCTTCGAGCTCCTCGAGGTTGGGCTTCACCAGGGTGGCGGTGCCGGCCGCGATGATCGCGGTCAGGGGGGCTCCCGAGGTGTCGACGGCGAGGGGGACGCCGAAGTGCAGGGCGAGGCGGCCGAGCGCGGGGTAGAAGTCCGCTCCCAGTCCCGGGGGGACGCTGCCGCAGGCGACGAGCCAGCGGGGCGAGGCCGAGACGTGCTCGCCGATCAGCTCGGAGAGGGCGTGGGCCTCCTCCTCCGTGACGGCGGGGCCGGGCTCGTTGATCTTGGTGGTGCGGCCCGTCTTGTCGTCGACCACGGTGATGTTGGTGCGGATCGGGTGGGCGATCGCCGCACTGGCCGAGCGGACTCCGGCGACCCGGAGCATGGTGGACAGGTCGAGGCCGGTGGAGGCGTCGGCCGGGTAGACCGCGGTCGCCTCGACGCCGTTGCGGGCGAGGGCACGGGCGACGTTGACGCCCTTGCCGGCCGGGTCGCGCCGCACGTCGTGCGCGCGGTTGACCTCGCCGACGGCGAAGCCGCTCGTGGAGAGGGTGACGTCGATGCTCGGGTTGGCGGTGACGGTGACGATCATGCGCGGACGACCTCCGGGCCGGCCGACTCGATGTCGTCGGCGAGCTCGTCGTCGACATCGGCGTCGGTGATGACGGTGTCGACCGCGGACAGCGGAGCGACGTGCCCGAAGTCCTGCCGGCCGAACTTCGAGTGGTCGGCGAGGACCACGACCCGGCGCGCGGAGGCGATGATCGCGGACTTGACGACGGCCTCGTCGAGATCGGGGGTGGTGAGCCCGCGCTCGAGGCTGAGGCCGTTCGTGCCGATGAAGGCGACGTCCACCGAGACCGTGGAGAGGGCCTGGGCGGCCCACGGTCCGACGGCGGCCTGCGTGACTCCGCGCAGGTGCCCGCCGATGAGGTGGAGGTCGATGTTGGGCCGGCCGACGAGCGCCATCGCGACGGGGAGGGAGTGGGTGACGACCGTCAGCCGGCGGTCCAGGGGGAGCAGCTCCGCCAGCCGCACCGTGGTGGTGCCGGCGTCGATGGCGATCGAGCCGCCGTCGGGCACCTCAGCGAGGGCCGCGGTGGCGATGCGGTCCTTCTCGCCGGCGAGGTGTCCCTCGCGGGCGGCGACCTCGGGCTCGATGCCCAGGCGCTCGACGGGGATGGCGCCGCCGTGCGCACGGCGCAGCAGGCCCCGCTTCTCGAGGCTGGTGAGATCGCGGCGGATCGTCTCCGGCGTCACGGCGAGGGAGAGGGCGAGGTCGCGGACCTCGACGCGCCCGTCGGTGCGGGCGCGGTCCAGGATCGCCTGGTGCCGCTCCGGTGCGTACATGTGGACTCCGTCGTCTCGCCGTGGGTGGTGCGCCGGATCCGCGGTGTCGTTGCCGACCTCGGATCTGCGTTTACCTCTTTTTAGACCCGTTCGGGAGGGAAGTCAACAGAAACGGACAGACTCGGCAGGCGGAATCGGGCCCGGCGACGCAGGGCTGGACGGAAGGAGGACCGCCGGGTCAGGCGGCGAGCTGCTCGAGCTCCTCCTCGAGCTGCGCGAGCTGGCGCTCCAGGCGCCGTCGTTTCAGGAGGGACGCCTCCGGCAGCGCGGCGCGAAGCCGCTCGCGCTCGGCCTCGGCGAGGGTGCGGCGCGCGGTGCGCAGCTGCTCCTCCCGCTCCTTCTCGCGCTCCTCCGGCGTGAGCTTGCGCGCCGAGATCCCGGCGTCGCTCATCCCGACGGAGATCCACGACGCGGCGATCAGGATCACCTGGCAGACGAGGTTGAACCAGATCAGCAGACCGATGAGGACCGCGAACGAGGCGAGCAGCGGATTGCGGGAGGCGCCGCCCAGCAGCTGCGTTCCGAGGACCTTGAGCGCGCCGAGAGCGATCCCGCCGAGCAGCGACCCCGCCCAGAGGTTCTTCCAGGGGATCGAGATGCCCGAGAGGATGCGGAAGGAGCCGGCCAGGGTGCCCGTGTCCAGGGCGAGCATGATCAGCAGGCCGACCGCGCTGCCGGCGAGACGGGCCGGCATCGACTCGCTGCCGATCCCGAGGAAGCCGAACGCCACGTCCACCAGCGAGGTCGAGAACACGGAGAGACCGGCCGAGACCAGCAGCACCGCCCCGAAGACCAGGGCGAGCCCCGCGTCCTTGAGCTTGAGCAGGACGAAGAGGGTCGTGGGTCCGGGGAGCGAGAAGAGCAGCCGGACCGCCTGGCGCAGGCTCCCCAGGAAGTTGAGCGCCGTCCAGAGCAGGCCGGCGGCCGCGATCGCACCCGTCCAGCCGAGGATCGACGAGTCGAGCAGGTCGTCGACCGACACGAGGGCGTTCTTCCCGCCGATCAGGCCGGGGACGGAGCGGGTCACCAGGTCGAGGAGGGAGTCGCGCAGCACCGAGTCGTCGCGCACCCAGAAGCCGAAGACGGCGAAGAAGACGAAGAGCGCCGCGAAGACCGCGAACAGGGCCTGGAAGGCGAGTCCGGAGGCGAAGAGGGGCCCGCCGGTCTCGGAGTAGTGGAGCATCACCCGCACCGGCCGCGTCCGCATGACCCGCTCGAACAGGCCCGGGATCCCGCGGGGAGTGTCGGCCGCCTCGGTCATTCCTCCAGCGTACTGAGGCCTCGCGGCGCTCCCGTGCACGTGCCCGCCTGCACGCAGGAACGCGTCCGGCCCGCGGGATCCGAGGATCCCGGCGGGCCGGACGCGTTCGCGAGGGGGAGGATCAGGCGCGGCCGCGGATGACGGCCTGCTTCACCTCGGCGATCGCCTGCGTGATCTGGATGCCGCGCGGGCACGCCTCCGTGCAGTTGAAGGTCGTGCGGCAGCGCCACACGCCCTCCTTGTCGTTGAGGATGTCCAGGCGCGCTCCACCGGCGTCGTCGCGCGAGTCGAAGATGAAGCGGTGGGCGTTCACGATCGCCGCGGGGCCGAAGTACTGCCCGTCGGTCCAGAACACGGGGCAGGACGACGTGCACGCGGCGCAGAGGATGCACTTCGTGGTGTCGTCGAAGCGGGCGCGGTCGGCGACCGACTGCACGCGCTCCTTGCCCTTGGGTGCCGGGGTGTTGGCGACCAGGAACGGCTGAACCTCGCGGTAGGAGGCGAAGAACGGCTCCATGTCGACGACGAGGTCCTTCTCGAGGGGCAGGCCCTTGATCGCCTCGATGTAGATCGGCTGCGAGATGTCGAGATCCTTGATCAGCGTCTTGCAGGCCAGGCGGTTGCGGCCGTTGATCCGCATCGCGTCGGATCCGCAGATGCCGTGCGCGCACGAGCGGCGGAAGGTCAGCGATCCGTCCTGGTCCCACTTGATGCGGTGCAGGGCGTCGAGGACGCGGTCGGTCGAGTACATCTCGACGTCGAAGTCCTGCCAGCGCGGCTCGGCGTCCACCTCGGGGTCGAAGCGGCGGATGATGAACGTGACGGTGAACGCCTCCGGGGCCGCGGGGGCTGCGGGCGGCTGCTCGAGGGTAGCGGTCGACATGGCTAGTACTTCCTCTCCATCGGCTGGTACCGGGTGATCACGACGGGCTTCCAGTCGAGCCGGATGTGGTCACCGGCGTCGGAGGAGTGGGCGTCACCGGAGAGGTACGCCATCGTGTGCTGCATGTAGTTCTCGTCGTCGCGCTTCGGGAAGTCGTCGCGCATGTGGCCGCCGCGGCTCTCCTTGCGGTTGCGCGCCGAGTAGACGACGACCTCGGCGAGGTCGAGCAGGAAGCCCAGCTCGACGGCCTCGAGGAGGTCGGTGTTGAAGCGCTTGCCCTTGTCCTGCACCGAGATGTTGCGGAACCGGTCGCGCAGGCGCTGGATGGTCCCGGTGACGGCCTCGAGGGATTCGTCGGTGCGGAACACCTGGGCGTTCTTGTCCATCTCGTCCTGCAGCTCCTTGCGGATCGCGGCGATCCGCTCGGTGCCGGTCGCGGAGCGGAGCGAGGCGAGCATGTCGCGGATCGCGCCGGCCGGGTCGGCGGGCAGGGGGGTGAAGTCGACCGTCTTCGCGTAGTCGGCGGCGTTGTTGCCGCTGCGCTTGCCGAAGACGTTGATGTCGAGGAGGGAGTTGGTGCCGAGGCGGTTGGAGCCGTGCACCGAGACGCACGCGCACTCGCCGGCGGCGTAGAGGCCGGGGACGACGGTCGTGTTGTCCGAGAGCACCTCGGCCTTGACGTTGGTCGGGATGCCGCCCATCGCGTAATGCGCGGTCGGCATGACGGGGACCGGCTCGACGACGGGGTCGACGCCCAGGTAGGTGCGGGCGAACTCGGTGATGTCGGGGAGCTTGGTCTCGAGGACCTCGGCGCCCAGGTGGGTGCAGTCCAGCAGCACGTAGTCCTTGTGCGGTCCGGCGCCGCGGCCCTCCGCCACCTCCTGGACCATGCAGCGGGCGACGATGTCGCGCGGCGCGAGGTCCTTGATGGTGGGGGCGTAGCGCTCCATGAAGCGCTCGCCCGAGGCGTTGCGGAGGATCGCACCCTCTCCTCGCGCTCCCTCGGTGAGGAGGATGCCGAGGCCGGCGAGGCCGGTCGGGTGGAACTGGAAGAACTCCATGTCCTCCAGGGGGAGGCCCTTGCGCCAGATGATGCCGACGCCGTCGCCGGTGAGGGTGTGCGCGTTGGAGGTGGTCTTGTAGATCTTGCCGAAGCCGCCGGTCGCGAAGATGATCGCCTTCGCCTGGAAGACGTGCAGCTCGCCCGTGGCCAGCTCGTAGGCGACGACGCCGGAGGGCTTGGCCATTCCGTCGACCTCGGTCATCACCAGGTCGAGGACGTAGAACTCGTTGTAGAAGTTGATGCCGAGCCGGACGCAGTTCTGGAACAGCGTCTGCAGGATCATGTGGCCGGTGCGGTCGGCCGCGTAGCAGGCCCGGCGGACGGGCGCCTTGCCGTGGTCGCGGGTGTGGCCGCCGAAGCGGCGCTGGTCGATCTTGCCCTCCTCGGTGCGGTTGAAGGGAAGGCCCATGTTCTCGAGGTCGATGACCGCGTCGATGGCCTCCTTCGCGAGGATCTCGGCCGCGTCCTGGTCGACGAGGTAGTCGCCGCCCTTGACGGTGTCGAAGGTGTGCCACTCCCAGCTGTCCTCCTCGACGTTCGCGAGGGCGGCGGCCATGCCGCCCTGCGCCGCTCCGGTGTGGGAGCGGGTCGGGTACAGCTTCGAGATCACGGCCGTCCTCGCCTTGGGGCCGGCCTCGATGGCCGCGCGCATCCCGGCACCGCCGGCGCCGACGATGACGACGTCGAACTGGTGGTAGTGGACGCCGTCGGGTCCGACGGTCTGCGCGAAGGCGCTCTGGTCGGCGCCGGTGTGGGAGTGGCCTGGTGTGCTCACGGGGTGGGTGCTCCGTCGTACGGGGATGGGAGGGGGAGGTGCCGGGACGCGGTGCCGCGGACCGGGAGGGGCGCGGGCCCCTCTCCGATCCGCGGCACCGTGGTCACGCTGCGCAGAAGGAGGGCAGCAGGTCCGCGGCGGTGCCGGCGGGGCACGGGTCGAACGCGAAGACGACCCAGGTGCCGAGCGCGATCAGCGCGACGACGGCGACGAGGATGCCGCCCTTGAAGGCCTTGGCCAGCAGGGGCGAGGTCGCGTAGTCGTTGACCAGCGTGCGCATGCCGTTGCCGCCGTGGATCAGCGCGAGCCACAGCATGAGGACGTCCCACCACTGCCAGAACGGGTTCGCCAGTTTGCCGCCGACGAAGCCGAAGTCGATGGCCTTGATGCCGTCGCCCAGCAGCAGGTTGTAGATGAGGTGCCCGAAGATCAGGACGATCAGCACGACGCCGGAGGCGCGCATGTAGATCCAGCCCCACTTCTCCCAGTTGGTGCCGGAGGAGCGGGTCGGGGTGTGCGGGGTCCGCGGTGCGGCGACGGTGCTCAATGCGCACCCCCCTCGCTGAAGACGTTGATCAGGTGGCGCGGCGCGAAGCCGAGCATCAGCACGACCCAGAGGCCCATGACGACCCAGAAGAGGACGCGCTGGTTGCGGGTCGCCCAGCTCCAGAAGTCGACCAGGATGATCCGCAGGCCGTTCAGCGCGTGGAACGCGATGGCGCCCACGAGCCCGGTCTCGCCGAGTCCCATGATCGGGTTCTTGTACGTGCCGATGACCGCGTTGTACGCCTCGGGGCTCACGGCGATGAGAGCGGAGTCGAGGACGTGGACGAGGAGGAAGAAGAAGATGGCGACACCGGTGATCCGGTGGAGCACCCACGACCACATGCCTTCGCGACCGCGGTACAGGGTGCCGGCCGGACGCCGGATCTTCCCCTGCTTCCGGGGTGCGAGGGTTTGAGCAGCTTGAACTGACACGAACAACCCTCCCTGGTTGTGCTCCGACGGCCTGACCTGTTCCCACGTCGCGTGGACGGGGACGGGGCGGGGAGCGACGAGAAACTCGCCCTCCGATTCTAAGCGCGCTCGCAGGCGGGCGCGGCTTAGGCGAGCCTTAGCTGCGGGGCAGGGCGAGGGCGGGCGCCCCCGCGGTCGCGTAGTGCGCGAGGAGCTCGTCGGTGAGCGCGCTCCAGGTGCGGTGGAGCACGCGGCGGCGGCCCGCCTCGCCGAGCCGGGCGCGCAGTGCGGGATCTCGGACCAGGCGCTCCACCTGCCGGCGGAGGTCGGAGTCGCTCTCGGGCGCGTAGAGCAGGCCGTCCACGCCGTGCTCGATGAGGTCGGTGGGGCCGCCCGCGTGCGGCGCGACCACCGCGGTGCCGGACGCCTGCGCCTCCTGCACCGTCTGGCCGAACGTCTCCTCCGTTCCGGTGTGCACGAAGACGTCGAGCGCGGCGAAGACCGCCGGCAGCCGGTCGCCGTCGAGCCGGCCGAGCATCCGCGCCGCCGGGCCGAGGGCGGCGGCGACCCGGGCGGAGGAGGGGCCGTAGCCGCCCACGACCAGCTCCGCGTGCGGGAGGGAGGCGAGTGCCGCCATCCGCTCCACTCTCTTCTCGGGGGAGAGGCGCCCGATGTAGCCGACGAGCGCGTCGTCCGCGCCGAGTCCGGCCCGGACGGCCTGCGCGTAGGGGGAGGATCGGCGGCGCGGGTGGAAGCGGTCGCTCTGCACGCCGCGGCCCCACAGCGCGGTGCGCTCGATGCCGGCGGCGGCGAGGTCGTCGAGGGCGCTGGTGGAGGGGGCGAGGGTCAGGTCCGCCCCGGCGTGGATCTGGCGGATCACCCGCCAGGCGAGGGCGCGGGCGCCGCGGATGCCGTAGCGGGCCGCGAATCGCGCGACGTCCGTCTGGTAGATCGCGACACTCGGCACCCCGAGCCGACCGGCCGAGGCGATGGCGCGGGCGCCGAGGAGGAAGGGCGAGGCGACGTGCACCACGTCGGGCTCGAAGTCGGCCAGCTCCCGGGTGAGGGCGAGCGTGGGGATCCCGACCGGGAAGTCGCGGTAGGCGATCGCCGGGTGCTCCACGACGCGGTGGCCCGCGTAGTGGCCCGGCGCCCCCGCGGCCGGGCAGACGACGAGCGCCTCGATCCCGCGCTCCGCGAACTCGTCGAGCACCCGCAGGACGCTCGTGGTCACGCCGTTCAACGACGGCAGGAAGCTCTCGGTGACGACCGCGACTCTCACGCCCCGGACGCTACGGCGGCGGGATGAACGGCGGCGCGCGCCCGGGTGAACGGACGGTCGCGCTCGGGCTCCCTTGTATCCTGCGGACATGACATCACCTGAGACCGATGGCCGCGCCCCGCTCGACCGCTTCTACAGCGTGATCCCCGCCGGCGGGATCGGCTCGAGGCTGTGGCCGCTCTCCCGGGCCGACGCCCCGAAGTTCCTGCACGATCTGACGGGATCGGGACAGACCCTCCTCCGCGACACCTGGGACCGCCTCGCGCCCATCTCGGGCGCCGACCGGATCATGGTCGTGACCGGCCGCGCGCACCGCGCCGCCGTCGAGGAGCAGCTCGAGAGCCTCGAGGACCTCAACGTCGTCCTCGAGAGCGAGCCGCGCGACTCGTCCGCCGCGATCGGCCTGGCCGCCGCCATCCTCGAGCGCCGCCAGCCGGGCGTGATCATCGGCTCGTTCGCCGCCGACCACGTCATCAGCGGTCAGCAGCTGTTCCACGACGCGGTCGCCGAGGCCGTCGTCGCGGCGGACGCGGGCTACATCGCGACCATCGGCATCACGCCGACCGAGCCTGCCGTGGGCTTCGGCTACATCCGCACGGGGAAGCACCTCGGGATCGACGGGGCGACGCACACGCTCGCCGTCGACTCCTTCGTCGAGAAGCCCGACGCCGACACCGCGCGCGCCTACCTCTCCAGCGGTCAGTACCTCTGGAACGCGGGCATGTTCATCGCCCGCGCCGACCGCCTCCTCGAGGAGCTCGGCCGCGCCAAGCCGAAGCTGCTCGCCGGACTGCTCGAGCTCGCCGCCGCGTGGGACACCCCGGAGCGCGGCGCGGTCGTCGACCGCATCTGGCCGGGCCTGGAGAAGATCGCGATCGACTACTCCGTCGCCGAGCCGGCCGCGGCCGCGGGCAAGCTGGCCGTCGTGCCCGGCCACTTCTCCTGGGACGACGTGGGCGACTTCGCCTCGATCGCGAAGCTGCACTCGAGCGGACTCCGCTCGGACCTCGCCATCCTCGGCGAGGACGCGCGTGTTCTGGCCGACTCCGCGACGGGCATCGTCGTCAGCGGCGGCAACCGCACCATCGCCCTCATCGGAGTGAAGGACATCGTCGTCGTGGACACCCCCGACGCACTCCTGGTGACCACGACCGAGAACGCCCAGAAGGTCAAGGGCGTCGTCGACGCCCTGCGCCTCTCCGGCCGCACCGACGTCCTCTAGCCCTCCGTCACACCCGGCGAAGCGCGGCCCTCCCCTCGGAGGCGCCGCGCTTCGCCGTTCCGCCCCTCGCCGTTCCGCCCCTCGCCTCATGCGCGTGCGGCGGTCCTGATACGCCGTTCGCGCGGCCACTCGACCACCCTCGATGAGGGCCTCGGCCGTCCCGTTCGGTGCTGGCGGGCGGGTCTCCGCTCGCGCGGCAACTCGACCACCGTGGAAGCACCCGTCCGTGCCCGACCGCGCGCAGCGCGGAGCTCCCACGAGCACTCTCGACGTCCGGCAGCAGGGGAGAGGGCCGCGAGCCGGAATCGCGTGCCAAGCGATTCAGGCCAGCCCGACGCGACCCGCTCTGCGGAACGCACCCGTCGCGAAGCCGACCGCGCCGAGCCGCTCCGCGGCTCGGAATCGAGCCCAGCCGACCGCGCCGAGCCGCTCCGCGGCTCGCAATCGAGCACAGCCGACCGCACCCCGCGACACGCTCCGCGTGTCGCGAAGATCAACACTGTGTAACGCTTCCTGAGGTCTACCGTCCGGGCGGCTGAGCGGCTTGTCACATTGGGTAACGTGTGGGAATCGACGCCCTGTTGCGCTCGTCGCGCGGGGCCGCATTCCTGGAGGACGACATCTTGACTATCACCTCGCGTAAGGCCGCGTTCGGCGGTCTCGCCGCCCTCGGCGTCACCGCGCTTCTCGCCGGTTGCGCCTCCGCCCCCGAGGAGAGCGGCTCCAGCGCCGCCGCCGGTGGCGACTTCCTGCCCTGCATGGTCTCCGACGCGGGCGGGTTCGACGACAAGTCGTTCAACGAGCTCGGCTACAACGGCCTCGTGAAGGCCTCGGAGGACCTCGGTGTCACGCCGAAGACCGTCACCTCGGAGTCCGAGACGGACTACGCCCCGAACCTGACCAGCCTCGTCGACCAGGGCTGCAACCTGATCATCACCGTCGGCTTCGCGCTGGCCGAGGCCACGTCGGCCGCGGCCGAGGCGAACACGGACATCGACTTCGCGATCATCGACGACGCGTCGATCGACCTGCCGAACGTCAAGCCGATCACCTTCGACACCTCGCAGGCGGCGTTCCTCGCCGGCTACGCGGCCGCGTCGTACTCCAAGACCGGCGTCGTCGGCACCTACGGCGGCCAGCAGTTCCCGACCGTCACGATCTTCATGGACGGCTACGCCGACGGCGTGAAGTACTACAACGAGCAGAAGGGGAAGGACGTCAAGGTCGTCGGCTGGGACGTCGACGCGCAGACCGGCTCCTTCACCGGCGGCTTCGCGGCGGGCGTCGAGGCCAAGTCGGCCGCGCAGTCGCTGATCGACCAGAACGCGGACGTCATCCTCCCCGTCGGCGGTCCGATCTTCCAGTCGGCGATCGAGGCGATCCGCGACTCCGGCAAGGACATCGCGATGGTCGGCGTGGACGCGGACCTGTACGAGACCTACCCCGACGGCGCCGACCTGTACCTGACCTCGATCCTCAAGGGCATCGAGGCCGGCACGACCGACGTCACCAGCTCCGCCGGAGCCGACGACTTCGACCCCACTCCCTTCGTGGGCACCCTCGAGAACGACGGAGTCGGCATCGCGCCGTTCCACGACTTCGAGTCGAAGGTCTCGGGCGACCTGCAGGGCGAGCTCGACACCATCAAGGCGGGCATCATCGACGGCTCCATCACCGTCACCTCCCCGTCCGCTCCCGCGGCGTCCTAGCCGCTTCCTCGAAGAGGCCGGCGGGCCCGAGCACACCTCGGGCCCGCCGGCCTCTTCGTCGGTCCGGCGGGCGGATCGGCTCCGCTGCGGCCATCGATCCCGGCCGACGGCGCATCGTGGCGCGAACCGAAAGTTAGATTGGTCCCATGAAGCTCGAACTGCGTGGCATCACGAAGCGCTTCGGCGCGCTCGTGGCCAACGACCACATCGATCTCACCGTCGAACCCGGTGAGATCCACTGCCTCCTCGGCGAGAACGGCGCGGGCAAGTCGACGCTCATGAACGTGCTCTACGGCCTGTACCAGGCCGAGGAGGGGGAGATCCTGCTGGACGACGCGGTCCAGCACTTCTCCGGTCCGGGTGACGCCATGAAGGCGGGCATCGGGATGGTCCACCAGCACTTCATGCTCGTCCCCGTATTCACCGTCGCCGAGAACGTCATGCTGGGCCACGAGGAGACGAAGGCCGGCGGGCGCCTGGACCTCGCTGCCGCGCGCGCCCGGGTGCGCGAGATCTCGGACCGCTTCGGCTTCGACGTGGATCCCGACGCCCTGGTCGAGGACCTCCCCGTCGGCGTCCAGCAGCGGGTCGAGATCATCAAGGCCCTCTCCCGCGACGCCCGGGTGCTCGTGTTCGACGAGCCGACCGCGGTGCTGACCCCGCAGGAGACCGACGAGCTGATCGCGATCATGCGCCAGCTGCGTGCGGCCGGGACCGCCATCGTCTTCATCACGCACAAGCTCCGCGAGGTGCGCGAGGTCGGAGACCGCATCACCGTCATCCGCCTCGGCAGAGTCGTGGGGGAGGCGTCGCCGACGGCGAGCAACGCCGAGCTCGCCTCGCTGATGGTGGGCCGCGCCGTCGAGCTGACGGTGCAGAAGGAGCAGGCGGTGCCGGGCGACGAGGCCCTCGTCGTCTCGAACCTCACCGTGCGCGACGCCAACGGCCAGGCCGTCGTCGACGACGTCTCCTTCGAGGTCCGCCGCGGCGAGATCCTCGCGATCGCGGGCGTGCAGGGCAACGGCCAGACCGAGCTCACCGAGGCGATCATGGGCCTGCAGGAGCGGGTCGAGGGCTCGGTGACCCTGGACGGGCGCCGCCTCGACGGGCTGTCCGTGCGCCGCGTCCTCGAGTCGGGGGTCGGCTTCGTCCCCGAGGACCGCACCGAGGACGGTCTGGTCGCCGAGTTCACGATCGCCGAGAACCTCATGCTCGACCGCAGCGACCGCGGTCCGTTCGTGAAGGGACTGGGCCTGCGGCTGAAGGAGCTCGAGCGCTTCGCCGAGGAGCGGGTGCGCGAGTTCGACGTGCGCGCCCAGGGGATCGGCACCCACGTCGGCCGCCTCTCCGGAGGCAACCAGCAGAAGGTGGTGCTCGCGCGCGAGCTCAGCCGGGAGCTGCGGCTGTTCATCGCGGCGCAGCCCACCCGCGGCATCGACGTCGGCTCCATCGAGTTCGTCCACAAGCGCATCGTCGAGACGCGCGACACCGGGGTCCCCGTGATCGTGGTGTCGACGGAGCTCGACGAGGTCGCGGCGCTCGCCGACCGCATCGCGGTCATGTACAAGGGCGGGATCATCGGCATCGTCCCCGCCGACACGCCCCGCGAGGTCCTGGGGCTCATGATGGCCGGGCAGGCGCCCGCCGAGAAGGGAGCGGCGGCGTGAGCGACGCGCAACTGCCCGCGGTCGATCCCGACGCGGAGACCGAGAAGGCGTCCGGGCTCGAGCCCGGCCAGAAGCCGGATCAGGAGGTGCGCTCCGGCCCGCTCGAGAGCGGCGCCTCCCGCGTCCTGCGCGAGATCCTCTCCGGCACCGCGCTGATGTCGGTGCTCGCCGTGCTCCTCTCCCTCATCGCGGGCGGCGTGCTGATCGCCGCGACCGACAAGGACGTCCAGGCGGCGTCGGGCTACTTCTTCGCCCGGCCGCTCGACACCCTGCAGGCGATCTGGCAGTCCGTCTCCGGTGCCTACTCCTCGCTCTTCCAGGGCTCGGTCTACAACTTCCGCCGCGAGGGCTTCGCCAACGGCATCAAGCCGCTGACGGACACCCTGGCCTTCGCGACCCCGCTGATCGCCGGCGGCCTCGGAGTGGCGCTGGCCTTCCGCGTCGGCCTGTTCAACATCGGCGGCCGCGGCCAGATGCTGATCGCCGCCGCCTGCGCGGGCTGGGTCGGCTTCTCCTTCGACCTCCCGTGGGGCGTGCACCTGATCGTCGCGCTCGCCGCCGGCATCCTGGGCGGCGCGCTCTGGGGCGGACTCGTGGGACTGCTCAAGGCCCGCACCGGCGCGCACGAGGTGATCCTCACGATCATGCTCAACTACGTCGCGTTCTACCTGATCTCCTACCTCCTGCGGACGCCCGGCGCGCTGCAGGCGCCCGGCTCGAACAACCCGAAGTCGCCCGGGATGAAGGAGACCGCGGTCTTCCCGGCGCTCCTCGGCCCCGGATACTCGCTCACGCTCGGCTTCGTCTTCGCGGTCCTCGCGACCGTGTTCGTCTGGTGGCTCCTGAACCGCTCGACGATCGGCTTCAAGTTCCGCGCGGTGGGGGAGAACCCGCACGCGGCACGGGTCGCGGGCATCGACGTGAAGAACAGCTACGTGTACGCGATGCTGCTCTCCGGCGGCCTGCTCGGCCTGGCCGGCAGCGCCCAGGTGATGGGGACGGTCACGACCGGCTTCACCTCCGGGATCGACGCGGGCATCGGCTTCGACGCGATCACGGTCGCGCTGCTGGGCCGCTCCCGACCCTGGGGCGTGTTCTTCGCCGGCATCCTCTTCGGCGCCTTCAAGGCGGGCGGCTACTCGATGCAGGCCGCCGAGGGCGTGCCGATCGACGTGGTCCTCGTCGTCCAGTCGCTGATCGTCCTCTTCATCGCCGCACCGCCGCTGGTGCGCGCGATCTTCCGCCTCCCGACGCCCGGGGCAGCCCCGAAGCGCCGCACCCGCCGCACCTCGGAGGTGTCCGCATGAGCACCGCCGTCGCCACCGCCCCCGACCGCGTCGTGATCCGCAGCTGGAAGGCGCCGATCGCGTTCGGCGTCTTCGCGCTGCTCGCCGTCGTCCTCTTCGTGGCCCTCGGCCGCGACGGGACGAGCTCGTTCCGCCTCGCCGCGGGGACCGACTTCTTCGCGCTGCCGGACATCCCGTTCCCGACGCGGGGGACGGGCGTGGTCGTCGCGATCCTCCTGGTCGCCCTGGCCGTCGCGTCGGCCGGGCTCACCCGCGCCGGCCGCCGGATCCCGCTCTGGCTCTCGGCGGTCTTCGCCCTGGTCTTCCTGATCGGGTTCCTCGTCTGGGCGTCGGCCGGTGCCGCGCTGCCCGTCTCGGGACTGCTGCTCGGGACCGTCGGGCTCGCCACTCCGCTGATCTTCGGCTCGCTCGGCGGCGTCATCTCGGAGCGTGTCGGAGTCGTCAACGTCGCGATCGAGGGGCAGCTGCTCGCCGGCGCCTTCACCGCGGCGATGGTCGGCTCCCTCACCCGCCAGCCGGTGCTCGGCCTGCTCGCGGCGATGGTCGCGAGCGTCCTGGTGTCGTTCGTGCTGGCCGCCTTCGCGATCAAGTACCTGGTCGACCAGGTGATCGTCGGAGTCGTGCTGAACGTGCTGGTGACCGGCCTGACGAGCTTCCTCTACTCCCAGGTCCTCTCCGCCGATGCGTCGACGTTCAACTCGCCGGTGAAGTTCGACCGCCTCCCGATCCCGGTGCTCAGCCAGGTGCCGATCGTGGGCGCCGTCCTGTTCAACCAGACGGTGATCGTCTACCTGATGTACTTCGCGATCTTCGCGGTGTGGTGGGGCCTGTTCAAGACCAAGTGGGGCCTCCGCCTGCGCGCCGTGGGCGAGCACCCGCAGGCCGCGGACACCGTGGGCATCGATGTCGCCCGCACGCGCTTCTGGAACGTCTCCCTCGCCGGGGCGATCGCCGGAGTCGGCGGCGCGTACTACACGCTCGACGCGGTCGGCGCGTTCGGCAAGGAGATGACCGCGGGTGCGGGCTTCATCGCCCTGGCCGCCGTCATCTTCGGCCGCTGGGACCCGATCAAGGCGACGCTCGCGTCGCTCCTGTTCGGCTTCGCGACCAACCTGCAGAACGTGCTCGGCGTCATCGGCTCGCCCGTGCCCAGCGAGTTCATGCTGATGCTGCCGTACGTCGTGACGATCTTCGCGGTGGCCGGTCTCGTCGGCCAGTCCCGCGGACCGGCCGCCGCCGGCAAGCCGTACCTGAAGTCCTGAGAGGAGCCGTCGTGACCGACATCGACTGGGAGGCGCTGCGCGAGGCCGCGCTCGAGGCCATGAGCCACGCCTACGTCCCGTACTCGAAGTTCCCCGTCGGGGTCGCCGCGCTCGTGGACGACGGCCGGACGATCTCGGGCTGCAACGTCGAGAACGCCTCCTACGGGCTCACGCTCTGCGCCGAGTGCGCGCTGGTGTCCTCTCTGCATATGACGGGCGGCGGCCGGCTCGTCGCCTTCACCTGCGTCGACGGGAAGGGCGGCGTCCTGATGCCCTGCGGGCGCTGCCGCCAGCTGCTCTTCGAGCACTCGGCCGAGGGCATGCTCCTCCAGACCGTGTCGGGCGTGAAGACGATCGACGAGGTCATCCCCGACGCCTTCGGCCCGCGCACGCTCGAGGCCTACGCCGCCTCCTAGGGCCGCCGTCACCGCTCCCACTCCCGAACCGAGGACCCCGCATGACCCGCACCACCCCCGTCGAGGACTTCGACGCCGTCGACATCATCCGCACCAAGCGCGACCGCGGCACGCTCTCGACCGCGCAGATCGACTGGCTGATCGACGCCTACACCCGCGGCTACGTCGCTGACGAGCAGATGGCGGCCTTCGCGATGGCGGTCCTGCTGAACGGGATGGAGCGCGACGAGATCCGCGACCTCACCCTGGCGATGATCGCCAGCGGCGAGCGCATGCGGTTCGACGGACTCGGCAAGCGCACGGTCGACAAGCACTCCACGGGCGGGGTCGGCGACAAGATCACGCTGCCGCTGATGCCGCTGGTCGCCTCCTTCGGCGTGGCGGTGCCCCAGCTCTCGGGACGCGGGCTCGGCCACACGGGCGGAACGCTCGACAAGCTGGAGTCGATCCCGGGCTGGCGGGCCGACCTCGGCAACGAGGAGATGCTGGAGCAGCTGCGGACGGTCGGCGGCGTGATCTGCGCCGCGGGCTCGGGCCTCGCCCCCGCCGACAAGAAGCTCTACGCGCTCCGGGACATCACCGGGACCGTCGAGGCGATCCCGCTGATCGCGTCCTCGATCATGTCGAAGAAGATCGCCGAGGGGACCGACGCCCTGGTGCTCGACGTGAAGTTCGGCTCCGGGGCGTTCATGGTCGACATCGAGCGCTCGCGGGAGCTGGCGCGGGCGATGGTCGACCTCGGCAACGACGCGGGGGTGCGGACCACCGCGCTGCTGACCAACATGAACGTGCCGCTCGGTCTGGCCATCGGCAACGCGAACGAGGTGCGGGAGTCGGTCGAGGTGCTCGCCGGCGGCGGCCCCTCGGACGTCCGGGAGCTGACGCTGGCCCTGGCCCGCGAGATGCTGGCCCTCGCCGGGCAGCCGGACGCGGACGTCGAGCGCGCCCTCGACGGCGGCGCGGCGATGGACACCTGGCGCGCGGTCATCCGCGCTCAGGGAGGGGACGCGGATGCGGCGCTCCCCGAGGCCCGCGAGACCCACGTCGTGGTCGCCGAGCGCGACGGCGTCCTGGTGGAGCAGCAGGCGCTGCCGTTCGGCATCGCCGCCTGGCGCCTGGGCGCCGGACGCGCCCGACAGTCCGACGCGGTGCAGCACGCGGCGGGGATCGACCTGCACGCGAAGCCGGGCGACCGCGTCCGCGCGGGCCGGCCCCTGCTCACGCTGTCGGCCGACGAGCCGGAGCGCTTCGCCCGGGCGCTCGAGGCGCTCGACGGTGCCTACCGGATCGGCGACGACGGCGACGAGGTGCTCGACGGCGGCCCCCTCGTGGCGGAGCGCGTCTCCTAGCCCCGCGCCGCCCGGCACGGAGGAGGCGCCGCCCGGCGAGCCGCTCCCGCCGACCCTCTAGGGTGGTCGGCGAACCACCGCCGACCTGCGAGGAGCACCGTGACCGATCAGACCGAGGAGTACCTCCTCCCGGGCGAGGGCGTCCTCATCGACGAGCTCCCCAAGGTGTCGTTGCACGACCACCTCGACGGGGGGCTGCGGGCCGGGACGGTCCTCGAGATCGCCCGCGAGACGGGCGTGCCGCTCCCGGCCGAGGAGCCGGACGCGCTCGCCGAGTGGTTCCGCGCCACGGCCGACTCCGGCTCCCTCACCGACTACATCGCCACCTTCGAGACGACGGTCGCCGTGATGCAGACCGCGCCGGCGCTCGAGCGCGTGGCCCGCGAGTTCGTGCTCGACCTCGCCGCCGACGGAGTCGTGCACGGCGAGGTGCGCTGGGCGCCGGAGCAGCACCAGCGCGCCGGGCTCTCGCTCGACGCGGCTGTCGAGGCGGTCCAGGAGGGGCTGCAGCAGGGCGTGCAGGAGGCGGCGGCGGAGGGACACCGCATCCGCGTCGGCCAGCTGATCACCGCGATGCGGCACGCCGACCGCTCGCTCGAGGTCGCCGAGCTGGCGCTGCGCCACCGCGAGCGCGGTGCGATCGGCTTCGACATCGCCGGAGCCGAGGCGGGCTTCCCCGCCTCGCGGCACCGTCACGCCTTCGAGCTGCTCGCGGCGGCTCACTTCCCGACCACGGTCCACGCGGGGGAGGCGGACGGCCTCGACAGCATCCGCTCGGCCCTGCTCGACGGCCGCGCGCTGCGCCTGGGCCACGGCGTCCGGATCGCGGAGGACATCCGCATCGAGCGCCAGGACGACGACGCGAGCTACGTGACCCTCGGCGAGCTCTCGGAGTGGGTGAAGGACCGCGAGATCGCCCTCGAGCTCAGCCCCTCCTCCAACCTGCAGACCGGAGCCGTCGCAGCGTGGGGTGCCGAGCTCGCCGACCACCCCTTCGACCTGCTCTACCAGCTGGGCTTCCGCGTCACGGTGAACACCGACAACCGCCTGATGAGCGCGACGACCCTCAGCCGCGAGCTCGCCCTCCTGTCCGACGCGTTCGGGTACGACCTCGACGACTTCGAGGCCTTCCAGCTGAACGCGGCTCACGCCGCCTTCCTGCCGCTCGACGAGCGCCGCGAGCTCGTCGAGACGATCAGCGCCGGCTTCGAGGCGGCCTGACGGTGCCGCTCGACGCGCTCCCCGAGGAGGCGGTGGCCCTCCGCCACTCCGCCGGATCCTGGCGGGAGGCCGTCCTCGAGGCGGGCCGTGCGCTCGAGCGGACCGGCGCGGTGGACGCCGCCTACTCCCGGCGCATGGTCGAGCAGGTCGACGTGCTCGGGCCGTACATCGTCATCGCGCCCGGGCTCGCCCTCGCGCACGCCCGGCCCGGCAACGACGTCCTCGCGGACGGCCTCTCCGTCGTCACGCTGGCCGAGCCCGTCGCCTTCGGCCACAGCACCAACGACCCGGTGTCGGTCGTCATCGGGATCGCCACCACCCAGGCGCACGGACACGTCGGCTTCGTCTCCGGGCTCGCCGACGTGCTCAGCCGTCCGGACGCGGTCGGCGCCCTCGCCGCCGCCCGCACCGTCCGCAGCATCAACGCCGTCCTCACCGACAGCACCCCGCACCACCCGCACCACGGAAGAAGCGCATGAAGATCGTCACCCTCTGCGGCGCCGGAATCGGCACCTCCGCCATCCTCAAGCTCGGCGCCGAGCGCGCCCTCGAGACCCTCGACCTCGAGGCCGAGGTGATCGCCTCCGACCTGGCCTCCGTCGACGCGCTCGCCGCCGACGCGCAGGTCATCCTCACCTCCGGCGAGCTCGTCGACCGCATCGGCCGCACCTTCGCCGAGGTCGTCGTCATCGACAACTACCTCGACCAGAACGAGATCACGGAGAAGATCGAGCGAGCGCTGGGCTGAGCTCGACTCTGAGCCGCTCCCTGCGCGGCTCAGCGCGGTCGGCCTCCCGACGGGGCGCGTTCCGCAGAGCGTATTCCGTCGGGCTGCCTCGAATCGCTGCCACGCGATTCTCGGACGCGCCCTCCACCTTGCGGTGAGAGGGCGCTCCCTCCTCCTGCTGGTCGAGTAGCCGCAGAGCGGCGTATCAAGACTCCCATTTCCAGGGCGCGATGTGTCTACCGTGCGGTGGGAGGGCGTCCGTCGTCCGCCCCTGCTGGTCGAGTGGCCGCGGAGCGGCGTGCCGAGAGCCGGGTTCCCGCGCGGACGGCTGCCCGGACCTCGGGGGGTCAGCGGGCGGCGAGCTGCTCCAGGACGGTGCCGATCAGGCGGCGGGCGCGGGCGGGGGAGAGGCGGGCGGGCCGCTCGGCCGCGCGGGAGACCGCGATGCCGTCGAGGACCGCGAGGAGCAGCGCGGCGTCGTCGGCGCCGAACGACGCCGCGGGATGCGCGGCGCGCAGCAGCTCCAGGACGACGTCCTCCGTGCGCGACCAGCCGGCGGTGTGGATCGCGCGGATCTCCGGATCGGTGCCGGCGCGGGAGGCGAAGGCGGTCCACACGATCGCGTCGGGCACGTCCTCGTCCGCGACGCACGCGATCTCGTCGCAGAAGACGCGCAGCCGCACCTCGGCCGAGGGTTCGGCCTCCAGGCGGCTCCGCATCCGCTCGCGGAAGCGCTCCTCGACCCGGGCCATCGCGCCGGCCAGCAGCGCCTGCTTCGTCGGGAAGTGGTGCTGGACGGCCCCCACCGAGACGCCGGCCTCGGCCGCGACGGTGCGGATGCTGAGGTGCTCCGCCCCGCGGGTCGAGAGGACGGCGACGACCGCCGAGAGGATGTCGCTCCTGCTCTCGCGCCGATCCGGCATGGCGTCCCTCTCGTTCGACTGCTCGAGCAGGCTACGCTCTCGGACATGACCAATACGACCGTATTGCCACCCCGTGCCGGAGCCGGCCGCCGAATCGCGACCCTGGACGTCGTCCGCGGTGTCGCGATCATCGGGACCCTCGGCACGAACATCTGGATCTTCTCCCACCCCTGGGGGATGCTCGGACTGCTCTCCGTCCCGGTGACGCCGGAGACCTCCTCCTCCGCCGGGACTGCGCAGCTCCTGCTGATGGCGCTGGCGCAGGGCAAGTTCCTCGCCCTCCTCTCCCTCGCCTTCGGGGTGGGCCTCGCGATCCAGCACGCCTCCGCGGTCCGGCGCGGGACGCGCTGGCCGGGCCGCTACCTCTGGCGCGCGACGCTCCTCCTCCTGGACGGCGCGGTCAACTACGTGCTGATCGCGGAGTTCGACGTCCTCATGGGATACGCCGTCACCGGAGCGGTCGTCGCCTGGCTGCTGCTCACCCGGCCGACGACGCAGCGCCGCGTGATCCTCGTCTGCGGCGCTCTGCACGTCGTCCTGATCTCGGCGCTCGTGGCGCTCGTGGCGGTGAGTCCGGACGGTGCCGGACAGGGGCCGACCGGCCGGAGCCCCTACGCGGACGCGTCGTTCCTCGGCCTCGCCCTCTTCCGGCTGCAGAACGCGGGCGTCTTCCGTGCGGAGCCGGTGCTCATCGGGCTCCTCAGCCTCGCGATGTTCCTCCTCGGCGCGCGCCTCCATCGGGCGGGGGTCCTCGCCGCCGAGGGCGCGTCACTCCGCCGTCGCATGATGGTCCTCGGCGCCCTCGCCCTCCCCGTCGACCTCGCGCTGGGCGTCGGGGGGAGTGCCGCCGGTCTGCTCGCCGAGCGCTACCTCGTCGCGCCCCTGGTCGGGCTCGGCCTGCTCGCGGCCCTCGCCGAGGCCTGCCTCCGCCGGGGCGCCGAGGGCTGGGCGGCACGCCGGGCGCGGGAGGTCGGCCGGGTCGCCCTGAGCGCCTACCTCCTGCAGAACCTGCTCGGCGGCGCCCTCTTCTACGGCTGGGGACTCGGGCTGGCGGTGACCGCCGCGCAGTGGCGCGTCCCGGCGACCGTCGGAGCGTTCCTGCTCATCGCGGCGGTCGTCGTGCTCGCGGCGCACCTGTGGCTGCGCCGGTTCGAGCTCGGTCCGGTGGAGTGGCTCTGGAAGCGGGGCGAGCGGATCGGTGTCCGCGCGCCCCGCTGACCGGAGGGGGACCTACGCGAGGAGCTCCGCGGCGCCGGTGCGCAGGGCGGCGAGGCGGGACGAGACGGCCGACCGGCGGGCGTCGGCGTCGGAGTCGTGCGACCAGGCGTCGAGGTAGAGCTTGACCTTCGGCTCCGTGCCGCTCGGGCGCGCGATGAGACGGGCACCGTCCAGGGAGAAGCGGAGCGCGTCGGTCGGAGGCAGCGCGCCGCCCTCGGCGAGCAGGTCCTCGCTCCGCTCGACGGCGAGCCCGCCGATCGCGGTCGGAGGCGTCGCGCGCAGTCCGGCCATGATCCGGCCGATCTCGGAGAGGTCGGTGACGCGGAGCGAGATCTGCTCCGATCCGAAGAGCCCGAACCGCTCGGCGAACGACTCCAGCTCGTCGTCGATCGTGCGCTCCTCGGCGGCGAGCGCGCTCGCGAGGGAGAGGAAGGCGAGCGCGGCCGAGACGCCGTCCTTGTCGCGGACCGTCCCGGGGTTCACCAGGTAGCCGAGCGCCTCCTCGTAGCCGAAGACGAGGTCGGGGACGCGCGAGATCCACTTGAAGCCCGTGAGCGTCTCGGCGAAGTCGAGGCCGTAGTCGGCCGCCACAGCACCGAGGGCGGGGGAGGAGACGATCGAGCAGGCGAGCGCTCCTTCGGTGCGGCCCTCGCGGCGGGCCTGCTCGGCGGCGCGCCAGCCGAGCAGCGCTCCGACCTCGTTGCCGGTGAGGCGCCGGAAGCCCTCCGGGGCGGAGGCGTCGGGCACGGCGGCGGCGAAGCGGTCGGCGTCCGGGTCGTTCGCCACGATCAGCTGCGCGCGACCGGAGCGCGCGGTCGAGAAGGCGAGGTCGAGGGCGCCCGCCTCCTCCGGGTTCGGGAACGCGACCGTGGGGAACGCCGCGTCGGGCTCGATCTGCTCGACCACGACGGCCGGCTCGTCGAATCCCGCCGCGGAGAGCACCCGGTGCGCCGTCTCCCAGCCGACCCCGTGCATCGCCGTGTAGACGATGCGCAGCGGAGCGGACTGGCGGCCGACGGCGGCCGTCGCCTCGATGTAGGCGGCGACCACGGACTCGTCCGCGAGCCGGTACTCGCCGCGCGGAAGCTCCGGAACGCGCCGGTCCCGCGCGACCGCGAGGATCCGCTCGGCGATCTCGGAGTCGACCGGCGGCACGATCTGCGAGCCCTCGTCGGCGCCGCCGAGGTACACCTTGTAGCCGTTGTCCTGCGGCGGGTTGTGGCTCGCCGTGACCATCACTCCGGCGTCGGCGCCGAGGTGGCGCACGGCGAAGGCCAGCACGGGGGTGGGCAGGAGCCGGGGCAGCAGCACCGCGTCCACGCCGGCGCCCGCCATCAGCGCGGCGGAGTCCTCGGCGAAGACGCGCGAGTTCTTCCGGCCGTCGTAGCCGATCACGACCACGGGCCGCTGGACGCCCTGCGCCAGCAGGAAGTCGGCCAGGCCGACGGCGGCCTGCGAGACCAGCACGCGGTTCATCCGGTTGGATCCCGCCGCGATGGCGCCGCGCAGGCCCGCGGTGCCGAACGCCAGGCGGGCGCCGAAGCGGTCCTCGAGCTCGGCGCGGGCGGAAGCGTCCCCCGAGTCGGAGGCGGTCAGCAGGCCGACCAGCTCCTCCCGCGTCTCCGGGTCGGGGTCCTGGGCGAGCCAGGCCTCGGCGAGCTCCCGGACGTCGGCGCTCACAGGGCGCCCGTGATCCCGGCGAGCAGGCGGGCGAGGTCGTCCTCGGCGTCGCGGCCGGCCTCGAGCACCTCCTCGTGGCTGAGGGGGGTCTTCTGGATGCCGGCGGCGAGGTTCGTGATGAGCGACATGCCCAGCACCTCCATGCCCGCCTCGCGCGCGGCGATGGCCTCGAGGGCGGTCGACATGCCGACGATGTGGCCGCCGATGATCCTCGCCATCTGCACCTCGGCCGGGCTCTCGTAGTGCGGCCCGCGGAACTGCACGTACACGCCCTCGTCCAGCTCAGGACGCGTCCCCCGGGCGAGGTCGCGCAGGCGCGAGGAGTAGAGGTCGGTGAGGTCGACGAACGTCGCGCCCTCGAGCGGCGAGTCGGCGGTGAGGTTGATGTGGTCGCTGATCAGCACGGGGGTCCCGGGCGTCCAGTGCTCCTTGATGCCGCCCGCGCCGTTGGTGAGGATCATCACCGTCGCGCCCGTCGCGGCGGCGGTGCGGACGCTGTGCGCGACGCGGCGCACGCCGTAGCCCTCGTAGTAGTGGGTGCGGGCGCCGATGATCAGCGCGCGCCTGCCGGTGGGGAGCAGGACGGAGCGCAGGGTGCCGCCGTGCCCGTGCACGGCCGGCTTGGAGAAGCCGAGGATCTCGGTGGCCTCCACCGTCGCGGTCGTCTCGCCGATCGCGTCGGCGGCCTTGCCCCAGCCGCTGCCGAGGGTGAGGGCGATGTCGTGCTTCTCGACCCCTGTCGCCTCGGCGATCTGAGCGGCCGCGCGGGCCGCGATCTCGAAGGGATCGGCGTCGGGGGCGTCGAGCGGGTGCAGGGTCTGGTCGGACATCCTCCCACCCTACCGACGGGCTGCGCGGCGGCGGAGGGCGACTCCCGCGGCCGATCCGACACCCCGCGATTGGGCGAACACTCAGTGAGAGAGGACAATGGGAAGCATGGCTTACGAGTTCGAGCGCGCGCAGAGGATCGCTGTACTCGGAGGGGGGCCGGGCGGCTACGAAGCCGCCATCGCGGGAGCGCAGCTCGGCGCCGAGGTCACCCTGGTCGAGCGGGTCGGAGTGGGCGGCTCGGCCGTCATCACCGACGTCGTCCCGTCGAAGTCGCTCATCGCGACGGCGGAGGCCACCAACGCCATCGGCGAGGCCGCCGACCTGGGCGTGCAGTTCTTCACCCGCTCGGAGCAGAACAAGCCGGTGCGCCCGGACGTGGCGGTCAACCTGGCGACGGTGAACAAGCGCCTGCTCGGGCTCGCGCGCCAGCAGTCCGAGGACATGCGCGCGAACCTGGTGCACCACGGCGTGCGCATCGTCCAGGGGGACGGGCGCCTGGACGGCTCGAACGCCTTGATCGTCTCCACGGCGGCCGGCGGCGAGGGCATGGACTTCGACCGCATCGAGGCGGACACGATCGTGGTCTCGGTGGGCGCCAGCCCCCGTGTGCTCCCGACCGCGGCTCCCGACGGCGAGCGCATCCTCAGCTGGACCCAGCTCTACAACCTCAAGTCCGTCCCCGAGCACCTGATCGTGGTGGGCTCCGGCGTGACCGGCGCGGAGTTCGCCTCCGCCTACCGTGCGCTCGGCGCCCGCGTGACCCTCATCTCCTCCCGCGACCAGGTGCTGCCCGGCGAGGACGCCGACGCGGCCGCCGTGATCGAGAACGTCTTCAAGCGCAACGGCATGGTCGTGCTCTCGAAGTCGCGCGCCGACCGCGTCGAGCGGACCGAGAAGGGCGTGCAGGCCGTGCTCTCGGACGGACGCGTCGTCGAGGGCTCGCACTGCCTGATGGCCGTCGGCTCCGTGCCGAACACGGCGGGCATCGGCCTCGAGGACGCGGGGGTGCAGCTGACGGAGTCGGGGCACATCCGCGTCAACCGCGTCGCCCGCACCAGCGTCCCCTCGATCTACGCGGCCGGGGACTGCACCACGTTCCTCCCGCTCGCCTCCGTCGCCGCCATGCAGGGCCGCACCGGCGTGTTCCACGCGATGGGCGACGCCGTGAACCCGACCGAGGTGCGCAACGTCGCGGCGAACATCTTCACGCAGCCCGAGATCGCGACCGTCGGGTGGAGCCAGCGCGAGATCGAGGAGGGCATCGCGCAGGGCGAGATCTACAAGCTCCCGCTCGCCGCGAACCCGCGGGCGAAGATGATGGGCATCCGCGACGGCTTCGTCAAGCTGTTCGCGCGCACCGGCTCCGGCACCGTCATCGGAGGCGTCATCGTCGCTCCGAAGGCGAGCGAGCTGATCTTCCCGCTCGCCCTCGCCGTGGAGCACCGCCTGACCGTCGACCAGGTCGCGCGGGCCTTCACCGTCTACCCGAGCCTCACCGGCTCGATCTCGGACGCCGCGCGCGCCATGCACATCGTCACCTGACGCGCCACTCCGCCGGGCCGCGCGGGGTGCGGCCCTTCATCGGCAGAGCGCACGACCGGGAATCGCGTGCGAAGCGATTGACGGCAGCGCGACGCGACCCGCTCGGCGGTACCACTCACGTCGAGGAGCCGACCGCGCCGGGCCGCGCGGGGAGCGGCCCGGAACGGGCTCAGACGATCTGGAGGAGCACGTGTCCCGCGGGGACGGTCGCTCCGGCCGTCGCGTCGAGGCCCTTCACGACGCCGTCCTTGTGGGCGGTGAGCGGCTGCTCCATCTTCATCGCCTCGAGGACGACGACCAGGTCGCCGGTGACGACCGTGTCGCCCTCGGCGACGGCGACCTTGACGATGGTGGCCTGCATGGGCGAGGCGACGGAGTCGCCCGTGACGGTGCTGACGGAGGAGGAGCCGCGGCGCTTCGGGGAGGCGGCAGCGGCCCCGCGGGCGGGTCCCGAGCCGACCAGGTCGCCGGGGAGCGTGACCTCGACGCGGCGCCCGTCGACCTCGACGACCACGTTCCGGCGGGCCGCCGGCTCGTCGGTCGCTCCGGGCTCGCCGCTCCAGGCCGGGATCGTGTTCTCGAACTCGGTCTCGATCCAGCGGGTGTAGATCGTGAAGGGCGCGCCGCCCTCGGGGGCGAAGGCCGGGTCCTCGACGATCGCGCGGTGGAAGGGGAGGACGGTCGGCAGTCCGGTGACCTCGAACTCGGCGAGGGCGCGGCGCGAGCGCTCCAGCGCCTGCTCGCGGCTGTCGCCGGTGACGATCAGCTTCGCGAGGAGCGAGTCGAAGGAGCCGGAGATCACGTCGCCGGCGACGACGCCGGAGTCGACGCGGACGCCGGGTCCGCCGGGGGCCTTGAAGACGTGCACCGGGCCCGGAGCGGGGAGGAAGCCGCGGCCCGCGTCCTCGCCGTTGATGCGGAACTCGAAGGAGTGGCCGCGGGGCGCCGGGTCGTCGTAGTCGAGCACGCCGCCCTCGGCGAGGCGGAACTGCTCGCGCACGAGGTCGATGCCGGTGATCTCCTCCGACACGGGGTGCTCGACCTGGAGGCGGGTGTTCACCTCGAGGAAGGACACCGTGCCGTCCTTGCCGATCAGGAACTCGCAGGTCCCGGCGCCGAGGTAGCCGACCTCCTGCAGGATCGCCTTCGAGGCGCGGTAGAGCTCGGTGTTCTGCGTGTCCGTCAGGAACGGCGCGGGCGCCTCCTCGACGAGCTTCTGGTGGCGGCGCTGGAGGGAGCAGTCGCGGGTGGAGACCACGACGACGTTGCCGTGCGCGTCGGCCAGGCACTGGGTCTCGACGTGGCGCGGCTGGTCGAGGTACTTCTCGACGAAGCACTCGCCGCGGCCGAAGGCGGCGACGGCCTCGCGCGTGGCGGAGGCGAACAGCTCCTCGACCTCGTCGCGCTCGCGGGCGACCTTGAGGCCGCGACCGCCGCCGCCGAAGGCCGCCTTGATCGCGACGGGGAGGCCGTACTGGTCCACGAACTCGAGCACCTCGGCGGCGCCGGAGACGGGGTTGAGGGTTCCCGGGGCGAGCGGCGCGCCGACCTTCTCGGCGACGTGGCGGGCCGAGACCTTGTCGCCGAGGCGCTCGATGGCCTCGGGGCCGGGGCCGATCCAGATCAGGCCGGCGTCGATGACGGCGCGGGCGAAGTCGGCGTTCTCGGCGAGGAAGCCGTAGCCGGGGTGCACGGCGTCGGCACCGGAGCGGCGCGCCACCGAGAGCAGCTTGTCGATGACGAGGTAGGTCTCGGCGCTGGTCGTCCCGCCGAGGGCGTAGGCCTCGTCGGCGAGGCGGCTGTGCACGGCGTCGCGGTCCTGGTCGGCGTAGACGGCCACGGAGGCGATCCCGCTGTCGCGGGCGGCGCGGATGACTCGGACGGCGATCTCGCCCCGGTTGGCGACGAGCACCTTCGTAATCTTCGGCATGGTCCCCAACCCTAGGGGGCGGCTCCGCCCGGCCCGGCGCGGCTCACCACAAAGAAGCGGAGGGCCTTCGTCGGTTCCTCACAAGGGCGGGACGGGCCTCAGCGGTTCCAGAGCGCGGTCCAGTCGACGCCGAGGCTCCGCACCAGAGTGCGGAGGGTCGGCACCGACATCCCGATCACCGTCGAGGGGTCGCCCTCGATCGCGGTGATGAAGCCGGCGCCGCGGCCGTCGATGGTGAAGGCGCCGGCCACCTCGAGGGGCTCGCCGGTGGCGACGTAGGCGTCGATCTCGGCGTCGTCGATGTCGTCGGCGAACGTGACGGCGGCGGAGGTGACCGCTCCGGCCTCGGCGACGATCCTCCCGCCGCGGTGGTCGACGAGCCAGTGGCCGGAGTGGAGGCGGCCGGTGCGTCCGCGCTGGGCGCGCCAGCGCTCCCGGGCCCGCTCGGGCTCGTGCGGCTTGCCGTGGACGACGCCGTCGAGGACGAACGCGGAGTCGCCGCCGAGCACCAGACCGTCGATGTCCGGGCGCAGGACGGCGTGCGCCTTGGCGCGGGCGAGCAGCGAGACGGTGGCGTCCGCGTCCAGCGCCGCGCCCCGCTCCTGCTCGGCCCGGGCGACGGCCGCGGGCTCGTCCACCTCGGAGGGGACGACGACGGGCTCGATCCCGGAGGCCCGCAGCAGCGCGAGGCGCGCGGGGGAGGTGGAGGCGAGGTAGAGGCGCACGAGGGCTCCCTGCGGCCGGGCCCACGCTGTGGGATGCTCGACGGATGGCACAGACCCCGTCCCGAGCATCCGCCCGCCCCGACGGGGCCGACGACGCACTCGGGACCGAGATCGAGCTCGACATTAGCAACGTCGCCCACGGCGGCGTGTTCGTCGCCCGGCACGAGGGCCGCGTCGTCTTCGTCCCGGACGTCCTCCCCGGCGAGCGCGTGCGGGCGCGGATCAGCGAGGTCCGGCACGACAGCTTCTGGCGTGCCGAGGCGCTCGAGGTGCTCGAGGCGTCCGAGCACCGGGTGGAGCACGTCTGGCCCGAGGCCGCCCTCGACCGCCGCCCGGGGGAGCGCGTCGGCGGCGCCGAGCTCGGCCACGCCGACCTGGCCTACCAGCGCGAGCTGAAGCGCCTCGTGCTCGTCGACTCCTTCTCCCGCTTCGCCCGTCGCGAGGTCGAGGTGGAGGTCTCGCCGATCGGCGGGGACGACGCGTCCGGCGGCCTCGGCTGGCGCACGCGGAACCGCCTCCACGTCGACGACGACGGACGGGTCGGCCCCTACGCGGCACGCAGCCACCACGTCGTCACCGTGGAGTCGCTGCCCCTCGCGACCGCCGACTCCTCCCTGGCCGCACCGCTCGGCGAGCGCCTCGCTCCCGGCTCGGTGGTCGACCTCGTCGACGCGGCCGGGTCCGAGGGGGCCGCGGTGCTCGTGCACGACCCCTCCGACAAGCGCGCCCGCCGCGACCGCACGGTGGTGAGCGAGTTCGTCGCCGACCGCACCTTCCGGGTCGACCGCACCGGCTTCTGGCAGGTGCACCGCGGAGCCGCCGCCGCGCTCTTCGAGGCCGTGCAGGCCGCCGTCGACGCGGATGCGGCGGACCCGTCGGCCGCCAACCACGACCTCTACGGCGGGGTGGGCCTGCTCGCCGCGGCGCTGGCCGACCGCCTCGGCGCCGGAGTGCGCGTGACCAGCGTCGAGAGCGACTCCCGCGCCACCGAGCACGCGCTCGAGAACCTGGCCGACCAGGTCGGCGCCCGCGCGGTGACCGCCCGCGTCGACCGCTACCTCCGCGACGTCGTCGCCCAGGCCGATGCGCGCGAGCGGGCGCGGTGGCGCGCGGCGACCGTGGTCCTCGACCCGCCGCGCTCGGGCGCCGGCCGAGCGGTCACCGACGCTCTGGCGGAGCTGCGGCCGGCGCAGCTCGTCTACGTCGCCTGCGACCCGGTCGCGCTCGCCCGCGACGTGGGCGCCCTGACCGGGGCCGGCTACGAGCTGGAGCGCCTCGAGGGCTTCGACCTCTTCCCGCACACCTCCCACGTGGAGGCCGTTGCGCGACTGGTCCGCCGAGAGGACTGACCGCGGGCCCGCGCCTGCGTACCATGGGCGGGATGGAGCCCCACGTCGACGCAGCCGAGGCCCCGCGCGTGCGCGTGGCGATCGTGGACGACCACGAGTCGGTGCGCCTGGGCGTGGCCGCCGCCGTCGAGAGCGCGGGGATGCAGGTGGTCGCCGCCGCCGAGACCGTCCAGGCCCTCGAGAGCACGATCGGCGGCGCCGAGATCGAGGTGCTCGTCCTCGACCTGTCCCTGAACGACGGCTCGAGCATCACCAGCAACGTCAAGTGGGGGCAGGTGCGCGGCTCCGCCGTCCTCGTCCACAGCATCGCCGACCGCGTCGTGGCCGTGCGGGAGGCGCTCGCCGCGGGAGCGGCCGGCGTCATCCCGAAGTCCTCGCCCATGTCGACGGTCGTCGCCGCCATCCGCACCGTCGCCCGCGGCGAGGTCCTCAACAATCTGGAGTGGGCCTCGGCCATCGACGCCGACGACGACTTCGCGCGGGCCGTGCTCGGTCGTCGCGAGCGCGACGTCCTGCACCTCTACGCCTCGGGGCTGCCGCTGAAGCTGGTGGCCGAGCGGCTGCAGATCTCGGTGTCGACGGCGAAGGAGTACCTCGACCGGATCCGCGACAAGTACGTCGAGATCGGCCGTCCCGCCCCGACGAAGGTCGATCTGCTGCGGCGCGCGGTGGAGGACGGCATCCTGCCGGGCATCGACCCGGACGACGGCGATGGCGGGCGCTGAGGCGCCGATCGCCCGCCGCAACGCCGGGCGCGAGCGCATCGACCGGATCATCAGCACGGTCGTGTCGTTCTTCGGCTTCGGCTTCGGCGTGCAGACCGTCCCGCCGATCCTCGCGCAGCTGCCCCTCCTGCGCCCCGAGGTGGCCTGGCCGGTGCTGGTGCTGGTCTTCGGATCGCTCACCGCCGCCGTGGTCACCGCCGTGCTGCGGCGGGGCACGCGGATCACGGCGGTCCTGGTCGCCGTCGGTGTCCTCATCGCCCTCCTGACCTGGCCGGCCGCCGTCTCCACCGGGGGCGCGGACCGCGAGACCCCGTGGATCTGGTACCTGCTGACCATCGGCACCGCCTTCTGCACGATCGCGGCTCCCCTCCGGATCGCGATCGCGTACGTGTCGGTGACGACCGTGCTGTTCGGGCTGCTGCGCGTCCTCCCCTCCGGCGGCGGGGCGGAGCCGACCCGCGCGATCCTCGACGCCGCCTACGTGGGCATCGTCGGCTTCGTGATGCTGGTGCTGATCACCGTGCTCCGGCAGTCGGCCGACCAGATCGATCGCGCGCAGACGACGGCCATGGAGCAGTACGAGGCGGCGATGCGCCAGCACGCCGGCGAGGTGGAGCGGGTCGAGGTCGACGCCCTGGTGCACGACAACGTGCTTGCGACGCTGCTCTCCGCCGCCTCCGCCGAGTCGCCGGCCGAGCGTGCGCTGGTCTCCTCGATGGCGCAGCGCACCCTCGCCGTGCTGCTGCCCGACCACGAGCCGGAGCCGCCCGAGGGGCTGGTCCCGCTCGAGCTCCTGCAGCGCCAGCTCGCCCACGCGGCGTCCACCTTCGGGACCGAGATCTCAGTCGCGACGGCCGACGGAGTGGATCCGCGCGCGACGACGCTGCCGCGCCCGGTGGCCGAGGCGCTGCTCGGCGCGGTCTGGCAGGCGCTCGCCAACAGCGTTCAGCACGCGGGTCCGAGCGGCAGCGTCCACCGCGCCGTGCACGGGCTGCTGGGCGACGGCGCGGTGGAGGTCGTGGTGGAGGACGACGGCCGCGGCTTCCGGCTCGCCGACGTCCCGCGCGAGCGGCTGGGCATCCGGCTCTCCATCCTCGAGCGGGTGCACAACGCGCGGGGATCGGCGCGGGTCGACTCGACTCCGGGCGAGGGCACCCGTGTCGTCCTCTCCTGGCGGGCGGACGCGGGAGGAGGGCCGTGATCGCCTACCCGCGCCCCCTGCTCCAGGCGCTCGGCGCCGGCTTCTCGCTGTACCACGTGGTGCTCGCCTTCTTCTCCTTCCGCATCTCCCCGGCCACGCCGGCCGACCTCGTCGCGGTCGCGCTGTACGTCGCGGCGACCGTCGTCGCCCTCTGGCCGGGAGCGACGACCCGGCTCGCCCTGCCCGTCGCGGTCGGGATGACCGCGGTCGCCGTCGCTCTGCCGCTGCTGGTCGCGCCGTCGCTCGATCCGGGCGCCTCCAACGGCTACTCCACCTGGTACATCGCCGCGGTCGGCACCCTCATGACGATCGTGTGCGCCCGCCGGCGCGCGGCCTGCGCCTGGGTCGGCGTCGGCTTCCTGATCGTGCACACCGTGTTCTGGGCCGGCCCGGCCGCGCTGGCCACTCTCGGCGTCGTCGGGGGGATCGCCTGGGTCGCGATCGCGCAGCTGCTCATCGTCGAGCTCGGGCGCGCGGGCTCCGAGGCGCGCGTGCTCGAGGCGGCCGAGCGCGCGGCCGCGTCGTGGCGGGCCGCGGAGGAGGCGCACCTCACGGAGCGCGAGGTCCGGCTGGAGCAGACCCGTGCCCTCGCCGCCGACATGCTGCTGCGCATCGCCGAGCCGGGACCGGGCCTCACCGACGAGGAGCGGCGCGAGTGCCGGCTGCTCGAGGCGGCCGTGCGCGACGAGATCCGCGGCCGGCGGCTGCTGGACGACGAGGTGCGGCGTCTCGTGCTCGACGCGCGGCGGCGGGGGGTGACCGTCTCGGTGCTCGACGACGGCGGCCTCGACCGCACCTCCGAGGGCGAGAGCCGACGGGTGCTGGGGGAGCTCGCCCAGGCTCTGAGCGGGATCCGCGAGGAGGTCGACCGCGTGGTGGTGCGCACCGCGTCGGCCGACTCGGCCTCGGCGGTCACCGTGGTGGGCCTGCGGACGGCCGGCGACGGCAGCGCGGGCGCCCTCGGCTCCGACGACGCGGGGGACGAGGTCGACGCCTGGGTCGAGATCCGGCGCGACGGCGTCGGCGGACGGGACGTCTGAGCGGCGGAGAGCGCGCGGGACGGCGCGGCCGTCCGCATGCGCAGCGACCGGCGGCGACCCGCCCCGGAGGGCGTGCGTATCTCGGATCGGTGCCGCGGGCGGTACGCTCCGGCTCTCAGCACGGCTCAGGTCCCGGCTCGCCCGGTCTCTCGGCGCGGACCGATCGACGGCGCGGCACGAGGGTGAGCAGAGCCGTCATGAGCAGGGCCCGTCGAGCGCACAGCGCGTGATGAGAAGAGCCCGTTAACGGAGTGCGGCGGGCCGTCCACTCCTCCGAAGAGGGGGCCCGGCCCGCCGTCAAACCCCGAGTGAGGGTAACAACCCGAATATTACCCTCACTCGCCCCCAACACACCCGCCTGCTTACCCTGGTCGGCGAGTGATTGGCGGTGCCCCTTCCGAAGGAGGAGCACCGTACGTCCACTAGTGTGCTCGCTCCGCCAGGAGGCGCATAGTCAGCACTTTAGGGGACTAATCGGGGGACAAATTTCACGTTCCGCGTCGCGGATCGCTCGTTCCCCGACGGGCTGCGTCTGCGAGACCGCTCAGCCGGAGAAGGAGCGCCACGCTCCGGGTGCCGGCCGGAGCGGCCTGCGGACCGCCGCGGCGCGGTCGTTCCAGCCCCCGCTGAGCTCCAGCGGGGTCTCCGGCTCGGCCTCGGTGCGCGAGGTCAGTGCGGTGACGACGGCCGTGACGGCGGCGATCTCGGCGGCGTCGAGGCCGGGGGTGGAGATGACGACGGCGGGTGCGGAGTCGGAGGCGGTCATCCCGTGACGCTATCGCATGCTGTTCACGGCGCCGGTCGGCGGGGCATGGCTATGCTGACGCCGGATGCCGCCGGAGCGTCGTCCGTCCGTTGCGAACAGGAGCGTCCCCGCATGCCGACGTGGTTCCCGAGGAGCGGTGCCGCGGCGCTGCGCCCCCTGCGTCTGCTGGTCCGGAGGTCGCCCGCGGCCGTCTCGGTCGTCCTGGTCCTCCTGGCCGCGAGCGCGATCACGGGGACGCTCGTCGCCCCCGCAGGAGCCGAGACGACGTCCTGGTGGGCGGCGGGCCCGATGACGACCCTCGACGGCCGTCCGTGGACAGGGGTGACCGCCCTCCTGATCGCGGCGGACCCGCTGCAGCTGCTCCTGGACGTCGTGCTGGTGCTCCCGATGCTCCTCGCCGCGGAGCGCCGCCTCGGCTCGGCCCGCACCCTCCTCGCCTTCCTCGTGACCGGCGCCGTCGGGATCGTCGTCGGGTCCTCCGTGCAGTCGATCGGCGCTCTCGCCGGCGAGTGGTGGGCGGGCGACACCGTCGGCGACCACACCTTCGACCCGCTGATCGGCGCGGTCGGCGCCCTCATCGCCTCGACCGCCTTCATGGGCGCTCTGTGGCGTCGCCGGCTCCGGGTGACCGTCTTCGCCGTCGTGCTGATGTTCGTGCTCTACGCGGGCGACTCCGCCGACGCGTACCGGCTCCTCGCGGGCGGCTCGGGGCTCGTGCTCGGCGCGGTGCTCGCGCGGGGAGCGTCGGGACTGCGTCCGCAGCGTCCGGCCCCGAGCTCGCACCGCGAGTCCCGGGGGCTGCTGGCGGCGGTCGTCGTCGTCACCGCCATCGGTCCGCTCGTCGCCGTCCTCTCGGACTCGGGCTACGGTCCGTTCTCGTTCCTCGGCCGACTGCTGCAGAGTGCCTTCACGGGGACGACGGACCTCGAGGACCCGTGCAGCCGCGCCCTCCGGCACTGCGCGCACCACGTGAAGCTGAGCCTGGTCGCCCCCGGGCCGATCCTGCTGACGTTCGTCCCGCTCCTCCTCCTGCTCGTCGCCGCCTACGGCCTGCGCTCCGGGCGCCGCCTGGGCCTGCTGCTGGCGGTCGGGGTGAACATCGCGATCGCGATCCTGGAGGTCTTCTCCCTCCAGCGCGCCGCCCGTCACCCCGAGTTCCTGTACTACGCCGAGTACCTGCTCTGGGTGGCGACGACGGTGCTGGTGCCGCTGGCCGTCGTGGCGATGCTCGTGATCGGGAGGAGGCACTTCCGCATCCGCGCGCCCCGTGCCGCTGCGAGGCTCTGGACGCGGGTCGTCGCCATCGCCTTCGTCGTGTCCCTCGGCGGCTACCTGGCGCTCTCGGCCGGCGTGCGCACGAGCTTCGAGCCGCTCCTGGGCCTCGGGAGACTCCTCCTGGACGGGCTGCTGCGCTTCGTCCCGGTGAGCTTCCTCGGCGGCGCCGGACTGCTCGCCGTGCCGCGGGAGCCCGTCGCGCGGATCGTCTTCGAGTGGGTCGGCCCGGTGTTCTGGCTCGTGGTCGTCGTCGCGGTGGTCGCCCTGCTCCGGGCCACCGACGTGCAGCGGAACCGCGGCGACGAGGCGCGGTACCGCGCGCTCCTGTCCCTGCACGGCGCCGGCAGCCTCGGCCATCAGGGGACCTGGGAGGGCAACGCGCACTGGATCTCGGCCGACGGGACCGGCGGAGTCGCCTACCGGGTGATCGGCGGCGTGGCGATCACCCTCTCCGACCCGGCCTGCGCTCCCGAGCGGCGGGAGGACGTCGTGGCCGAGTTCGTGCGTTTCTGCGACGAGCGCAGCTGGACGCCCGTCTTCTACAGCATCCACGACGAGCTGCTCCCCGTCTTCGACCGGCTCGGCTGGTCGCGCCTCTCGGTCGGCGAGGAGACGATCATCGAGCTCTCCTCCTTCGAGCTCACCGGCAAGCGGTGGCAGAAGGTGCGCTACCCGCTCACGCGCGGCATCAAGCTGGGCATCGAGGCGCAGTGGACCAGCTGGCCCGAGCTCTCCCTCGGCATGGCCAACCAGATCGTCGACCTGTCGGAGCGCTGGGTCGCCGAGAAGGCGCTGCCCGAGATGGGCTTCACCCTCGGTGGGATCGACGAGGTCCGCGATCCCGACGTCGCCCTCCTGCTCGCGGTCGGACCGGACGGCGTGCTGCAGGGGGTGACGAGCTGGCTGCCCGTGCACCGGGAGGGGCGCGTGGTCGGCTGGACCCTCGACTTCATGCGCCGCTCCGACGACTCGATGCCCGGCATCATGGAGTTCCTCATCGCCTCCGCGGCGCTGCGCGTCAAGGAGGAGGGCGCCGAGTTCCTCTCGCTCTCGGGCGCACCGCTCGCCACCGCACCGGTCGAGGAGGGGGAGGAGCCTCCGGAGCCGACGGTCCTCTCGCGCCTGCTCGAGTTCCTCTCGCGGACGCTCGAGCCGGCCTACGGCTTCACGTCGCTGTTCCGCTTCAAGGCCAAGTTCCACCCGCGCTACGCGGGCCTCTGGATGACCTACCCCGACGCGCTGCAGCTGCCCCGGATCGGAGCCGCGCTGGGTCGCGCCTATCTGCCCGACCTCTCCGCCGCGCAGGCGCTGGCGTTCGCGCGGGTGGTCGGGGCGAAGCCGGAGGAGAAGCCGTCCGAGGCGTCCGCGGCGAAGCCGGATGCTCCGGCCGCCAGGGCAGGCGCTCCTGCGGCGAAGGCGGGTGCTCCGACAGCCGAGCCGGACGGTCCTGGGGTGAAGGCGGGTGGTCCTGCGGTGAAGGCGGGTGCTCCGGCTGCGAGGGCGGATGCCCGGGAAGCGGAGC
The DNA here is from genome assembly GCF_002931705.1 of Rathayibacter sp. AY1C5. Lineage (NCBI taxonomy): Bacteria > Bacillati > Actinomycetota > Actinomycetes > Micrococcales > Microbacteriaceae > Rathayibacter > Rathayibacter sp. AY1C5. The sequence goes on along the minus strand of NZ_PSWD01000001.1, from coordinate 346,952 downwards.
CCGATTCCGCGACAGGGGAGCCGGGTGCTCCGGCCGCGGAGCCGGCCGCTCCCGTCGTGCGGCCCGATGCTCCCGCGGAGTCCGCTGCCCGACGGACCGGCCCCGGCTCCTCCGACTGATCGTTCCGCCCCTCCGCCCCGTGAGGAGGTGGGCGCAGCGGAACACCGCGGCACGGACGGTCTCCCGTCTCCTGCCGCGGCGTCCGAGCGAGCCGGGTCAGAGCGGGATGTTGCCGTGCTTCTTCGCGGGCAGGTTGGCGCGCTTGGTGCGCAGCGCACGCAGCGCCTTGATGACGGAGACACGCGTCGCCGAGGGCTCGATCACGCCGTCGAGCTCGCCGCGCTCGGCCGCGAGGAACGGGCTCGCGACGTTGTAGGTGTACTCGTTCGCCAGGCGCGTCCGGACAGCTGCGACGTCCTCGCCGGCCTCCTCCGCCTTGCGGATCTCGTTGCGGTAGAGGATGTTCACCGCGCCCTGGCCGCCCATGACGGCGATCTCGGCGGTCGGCCACGCGAGGTTGATGTCGGCTCCCAGCTGCTTGGACCCCATCACGATGTACGCGCCGCCGTACGCCTTGCGCAGGATGACCGTGACCAGCGGCACGGTCGCCTCGGCGTAGGCGTAGAGCAGCTTCGCGCCGCGGCGGATGACGCCGGTCCACTCCTGGTCGGTGCCGGGCAGGTAGCCCGGGACGTCGACCAGGGTCAGGATCGGCAGCGAGAACGCGTCGCAGAAGCGGACGAAGCGGGACGCCTTCTCGCCCGCCTCGATGTTCAGCGTGCCCGCCATGGCGCTCGGCTGGTTCGCGATGATGCCGACGGAGCGGCCCTCGACGCGGCCGAAGCCGATCACGATGTTCGGCGCGAACAGCGGCTGCACCTCGAGGAAGTCGCCCTCGTCGACGATGTGCTCGATGACGGCGCGCATATCGTACGGCTGGTTCGGGCTGTCCGGGATGACCGTGTCGAGGAAGCGGTCCGCGTCGGTCGTCTCGAGGTCGACCTCGGTCTCGAAGACGGGGACAGGCGACAGGTTGTTGTCCGGGAGGAAGGAGAGGAGCGTCCGCGCGTAGTCGAGCGCGTCGTTCTCGTCGCTCGCGAGGTAGTGCGAGACGCCCGAGATCTTGTTGTGGGTCAGCGCACCGCCGAGCTCCTCCATGCCGACGTCCTCGCCGGTGACGGTCTTGATCACGTCGGGCCCGGTGACGAACATCTGGCTGGTCTTGTCGACCATGATCACGAAGTCGGTCAGGGCGGGGGAGTAGACCGCGCCTCCCGCGGCCGGGCCGCAGATGATCGAGATCTGGGGGATCACGCCGCTCGCCGCGGTGTTGCGGCGGAAGATCTCGCCGTACTTGCCGAGGGCGACCACGCCCTCCTGGATCCGTGCTCCGCCGGAGTCGAGGATGCCGATGATCGGGACGCCGGTCTTCAGGGCGAGGTCCATCACCTTGATGATCTTCTCGCCGGCCACCTCGCCGAGCGAGCCGCCGAAGATCGTGAAGTCCTGCGAGTACACGGCGACCTGGCGGCCGTGGATGGTGCCGGTCCCGGTGACGACGGCGTCGCCGTAGGGGCGCTTCTTCTCCATGCCGAACGCGTGGGTGCGGTGGCGCACGAACTCGTCCAGCTCGACGAACGAGCCCGGGTCGAGGAGGGTGTCGATCCGCTCCCGTGCGGTCATCTTGCCCTTGGCGTGCTGCTTCTCGATCGCCGCCTCGCCACTGGCCGTGACGGCCTCGTGGTAGCGGTTCCTGAGGTCCGCGATCTTCCCCGCGGTCGTGTACAGATCGGGCGCGGGACGTTCGGTGTTCGCGGTCACCCGCTCACCCTACCGGCGGGGCGGACGCCTCCTCTTGTCGCACTCGCACAGGGAGGGCCGCTCCCGACGGGAGGATCCGGACAAGGGCGGGCCGTCGCGCGCGGCGCTCGGAGCGGCCTCGCGGGAGCCGCCGCTACCGTGGCGGCATGCTCCTCCCGCTCTCCTCCGCCGTCTCCCCCCGCGTCCTCGCGCTCGAGTCGGCGGGGTCGACGAACGACGAGCTCCGCGAGCGGGCGGCCGCCGACCCCGCCGCGTGGCCGCACCTCTCCGTCGTCGCCACCGGCGACCAGCGAGCCGGGCGCGGCCGGCTGGGGCGCGTCTGGCAGGCGCCCGCGGGCCGCACGCTCGCGGCCTCGACTCTGGTCGATGCCTCCGCCCTCGGCGCCGAGGCCTCCGGCTGGCTGCCGCTCGTGGCCGGCGCCGCTCTCGCCCGGGCCCTCGCACCCCTCGTCGACGGGGACGTCGTCGTCAAGTGGCCCAACGACGTCCTGATCGACGGCCGGAAGGTCGCGGGGGTCCTCGCCGAGCGCCTGCCGGACGGGCGGGTCGTCGTCGGCACCGGCGTGAACCTGCTGCTGACGGAGGCGGAGCTGCCGGTCCCGACCGCCACCTCGCTCGCCCTCGCCGGAGCGCGGACGACGAGCGCCGACGAGGTGCTCGCCGCGTTCCTGACCGGGTTCCAGGGTCTGCTGGCTCCGCTGCTCGCCCAGGGCGACCCCCAGGCCTCCGGAGCGGCCGCCGCCGTCCGCGCCTCCTGCGGCACCCTCGGAACGCGCGTCCGGCTCGAGCTGCCCGACGGCACGCAGGAGGAGGGGACCGCCGCCGCACTCGCCCCGGACGGCTCCCTCCTGCTCGAGCAGGGCGGCGCGCTGCGCTCGTTCACGGCCGGCGACGTCACGCATCTGCGCTCCTGATGGCCAGGACCGACCCCGCCGACCGCGAGCTGGCGCGGCTGACCCCGCGCGCCCGCCGGGCGGTCGCACCGGTCGTCGGTCTCCTCCTGCTCACCTGGACGGGCTTCTACTTCGCCGCGCAGTTCGAGCTCGCCCTGCAGCGCTGGATCATCGGGCTCGGCACCGCACTTCTGGTGCTTCTCCTCTGCGCTCCCGGGATCGCGGGCTGGGCGAGCGTGCGCTACCGCGTCACCGCCTCCGGCCTCAGCGCGCGCCGGGGCGTGGCGTCGATCCGGCGGGCCGAGGTGGTCTTCGATCGGAGGATGGAGGTCGTGGTCGAGCGCTCCCTCGGCCAGCGCCTCGCCCGGTGCGGGGACGTCCGGATCCTGCAGGCGGGAGCCGAGGTGTTCGTGCTGCGGGACCTGCCGGATCCGGAGCTCACGGCCGACCTGCTGCGGGAGGCGATCGGCGCGGCTCCCGTTCTCGAGCCGGAGTGGCCGCCGCCCGCGTGAGCGCGTCGGGGCCTCGGTAGCATGGAGCCGCCCCGCGCCAGCGGGCGGAGACGGAGGAGCGCCATGCGCGTCGGCGTGATCGGGGGCGGCCAGCTCGCCCGGATGATGATCCCCGCGGCGGTGGAGCTCGGCATCGAGATCGCCGTGCTCGCCGAGAGCGAGGGCGCCCCGGCGGGGCTCGCCGCGACACGGGTCGGCGACTACCGCGACGAGGCGACCCTGCTCGCCTTCGCCGAGACCGTGGACGTGGTGACGTTCGACCACGAGCACGTTCCCCAGCCGATCCTCCGCGAGCTCGTCGCCCGCGGCGTCGCCGTGCACCCCGGCCCCGACGCCCTGCTGTTCGCCCAGGACAAGCTGATGATGCGGCGCCGCCTGACCGAGCTCGGCGTGCCCGTGCCCGAGTGGGCCGAGGTCTCCTCCGCCGAGGAGCTGGGGGCGTTCCTGGCCGAACACGGCGGCAGCGGCGTGGTGAAGACCGCGCGCGGCGGCTACGACGGCAAGGGCGTTCGCGTGGTGCGCGGCGCCCACGAGGCGGACGACTGGTTCACCGCCCTCGCCGAGGACGGCCGGGGCGGCTCGCTCCTGGTCGAGGAGCTGGTGGGCTTCCGCCGCGAGCTCGCGCAGCTCGTCGCCCGGCGTCCCTCCGGCGAGAGCATCCTCTGGCCGGTGGTGGAGTCGGTGCAGCGCGACGGCGTCTGCGCCGAGGTGATCGCTCCGGCCCCCGCGTCCGCCGGCCGGCTCGCATCAGCCGCGGCCGAGATCGCGCAGACGATCGCCGACAGCCTCGGGGTCACCGGCGTCCTGGCCGTCGAGCTGTTCGAGACGACGGACGACCGGATCCTGGTCAACGAGCTGGCCATGCGCCCGCACAACAGCGGCCACTGGACGATGGACGGATCGACCACGTCGCAGTTCGAGCAGCACCTGCGCGCGGTCCTCGACCTGCCGCTCGGCGCGACGGGCTGCCGCGATCCGTGGACCGTGATGGTCAACGTGCTCGGCGGCCCGGTGGGGGAGTCGCTGACCGACCGCTATCCGCGGGTGCTCGCCGATCACCCGGGTGTGAAGGTGCACAACTACGGCAAGGAGCCGCGACCGGGCCGCAAGGTCGGGCACGTGAACGCCACCGGCGACGACCTCGACCTCGTGGTCTACGAGGCTCGCGCGGCGGCGGCCGTTCTCACGGACTGACCCGTACGATGGTCGCCGTGACGAGCCTGCCGACCTCCCCGACCCCTGCCGGAGCCCTCTCGTGAGCGCGGACGCGCTCGTGAACGGGCCCGCGCCGCTCGTCGGCGTCGTGATGGGGTCGGACTCGGACTGGTCCGTCATGCAGGCGGCGTCCACCGTCCTCGCCGAGTTCGGCGTGGCGCACGAGGTCCGGGTCGTCTCCGCGCACCGCACCCCGGAGGCGATGATCGCGTACGGCCGCGAGGCCCGCGGCCGCGGCCTGAAGGTCGTCATCGCCGGGGCGGGCGGAGCCGCCCACCTCCCCGGCATGCTCGCCGCCGTGACCTCGCTCCCCGTCGTCGGAGTGCCGGTCCCGCTCGCCCGCCTCGACGGGCTCGACTCCCTCCTCTCGATCGTGCAGATGCCCGCGGGCGTCCCCGTCGCCACCGTCTCCATCGGCGGAGCGCGGAACGCCGGACTGCTCGCGGTGAAGATCCTCGCGACCGCGGACGACGCCCTCTCCGCAGCGCTCGACGCCTTCGCCGCCGACCTCGAGGTGCAGGTCGCCGCGAAGAACGACGCCCTGGTGGCGGGCCTGTGACGGCCGTCGCCCTGCCGCTGCGGCACCCGGACGTCGCCTCCCGCGCCTTCATGACGCGGCGGGCGTGGTGGCTGCTGATCGTCAACCTGCTGGTGCCCGGGTCCGCTCAGGTCCTCGCGGGCAACCGCCGGCTCGGGCGCCTGGGGCTCGGCTTCACCCTCGGGCTCTGGGTCGCCCTCCTGGTCGCGGTGCTCCTCTACTTCGTCTTCCCGACCGGCCTCTACACGCTCGCGACCTTCGACGTCTCGATGCTCGCGCTCCAGGCCGCGCTCGTCGTCTACGGGGTGGTCTGGGCCGTGCTGACGCTCGACACCCTCCGCCTGATCCGCGTCGTCCGGGTGCGCCCGCGGATGCGCGGCGTGCTCGCGTTCGCGACGATCGCGCTGATGGCGATCTCGGTCGGCACCACCGCCTACGGCACCTACCTGCTCGGCGTGACACGGGGGACGCTGTCGTCGATCTTCGGCGGCGGAGCGATCGAGCAGCCGATCGACGGCCGCTACAACGTGATGCTCCTCGGCGGCGACGCGGGAGAGGACCGCGTCGGTCTGCGCCCAGACAGCATCTCGGTGGTCAGCATCGACGCGTCGAGCGGCAAGGCCTCGATCATCGGCGTCTCGCGCGAGTTCGTCGACTTCCCGTTCCCCGAGACCAGCCCGATGCACGAGCTCTACCCCGACGGCTACGACACCGACAACTGCGCCGTCGACGTCTGCAAGCTCAACTCGGTCTACACCGAGGTCGAGCTGAAGCACCCGGAGCTCTACCCTGACGCCGTCGACCACGGCAGCGAGCCCGGCATCGAGGCGATGCGCGACGCGGTCGAGGGCATCCTCGACCTGAGGATCCAGTACTACGCGCTGATCGACATGGAGGGCTTCGCCCAGCTGATCGATGCGCTCGGCGGCATCGACATCGACTACGTGGCCGACGAGCCGCTGCCCCTGGGCGGGCTGCCCGACTCCGACGGCGTGATGCAGGGCGTCAACCAGTGGATCGATCCCGGGCACTGGCACTTCAACGGCGAGCAGGCCCTCGCCTACGCCCGCTCGCGCTACACCACGAGCGACTACGACCGGATGGCGCGCCAGCGGCAGGTGCAGGAGGCGCTGCTCGCCCAGTTCGAGCCGGGCAACGTCCTCGCCAAGTTCCAGGACGTCGCGTCCGCCGGGTCCCAGGTCATCAAGACGGACGTCCCGCAGGGGATGCTCGGCTACTTCGTGCAGCTGGGGCTCAAGACGAAGTCGCAGCCAGTGGATCCGATCGAGCTGGTCCCGCCGGCCGTCGACCCGGAGGACCCGGACTACGACGTCGTGCACTCGCTGGTGAGTGCCGGACTGTCGGGCGACTCCGCGCCGTAGACGGCCGGGTGCCGCACGCCTCAGAGGTCGGCGTGCAGCGCCCAGACCCGCTCGGCGGAGTCGCGCCAGCTGAAGGCGCGGGAGCGGTCGCGGCCGGCCACCGACATCCGCTCGCGCAGACCGGTGTCGGCGAGCACGCTGCTCATGGCGAGGGCGAGGCGGTCCGGGTAGTCCTTCGCGTCGCCGCGCTCGACGGCGACGCCGGCGTCCGCGGCGACCTCCATCAGCGCGGGGTCGTCGGAGTGCACCACCGGCACTCCGAAGTGCATCGCCTCGAGCACGGGCAGGCCGAAGCCCTCGGCGATGCTCGGGTAGACGAAGAGGGTGGCCCGGGAGAGGACGACGGCGAGGTCGGCGTCGCTGAGGACTCCCAGGGCGCGCACGCGCGTCTCGTCGAGGCCCTGCTCGTCGGCGACGGAGGCCACGTCCAGGTCGCCCCAGCCGGTCGGGCCGACCAGGAGCAGCGGGATCGCCGGCGCGGACGCTCCTCCGAAGGCCGCGATCAGCGAGACCAGGCCCTTGCGCGGCTCCAGCGTGCCGACGCTCAGCACGTACTCCGGGGGGAGGCCCAGCGCCGTGGCGCGCTCGTCGGCGTCCTCCGGGACGACCAGGCCGGAGCCGACGGCTCCGCCGATCACGCGCAGTCGATCGCCGAAGTCCATCAGCTGGGAGAGCTGGTGGGCGACGGCGTGGGTGGGGACGACGACGGCGTCCGCGTGCTTGCGGGCGCGCTTCGCCATCGCCCGGTGCCACTTCGCGCCGTGCGGGGTGAGGGTCTCGGGATGCGTCCACGGCACCGTGTCGTGGATCGTGACGGCGATCTGCTCGCCCTCGCTCCCGTCGTGGCTGCGCAGCGGGGCGAAGAGGCTCGGGGCGTGGATCATGCCGCCGCCGGCCGGGATGGCGATCCCGTACTGCCAGGCGCGCGAGAGCTCGCGGCGCCCGAGCGGCAGCCGGTGGATGCGCGCGAGGCCGGGCAGGCGCAGGCGCAGCTCCTCCTCCTTCTCGGGCGGGTGGGCGGAGACGACGGCCTCCACCTCGCAGTCGCGGGGAGCCGTCGCGATCAGCTCGCGGGTGAGCTCCTCGGTGTAGCGGCCGATGCCGCCGGGCACGCGGGCGAGCATCTGGTCGACGACGACGCGGAGAGTGGTGGTCACGGGGTCACCGCCTCGAGGGGTGCGGCGGCGAGCGCGTCCTGCCAGGAGCGCAGCGGCGGCAGGCCCGCCCGGCTCCAGCCGTCGTGTCCGAGGACCGAGTAGGCCGGACGCGGAGCGGGGCGGACGAACGAGCCGCTGTCGGTCGGGCGCAGGCGCTCGGGATCCAGGCCCGCCTTGGCGAAGACGGCACGGGCGAAGCCGAGCCAGGTCGTCTCGCCGGAGCTGGTGCCGTGGTAGACGCCGGCAGGGGCCTCCGCGTCGACCAGCTCGATCAGGCGCGCGGCGAGGTCGGCGGTCCAGGTGGGCTGGCCGTGCTGGTCGTCGACCACGGTCAGCGTCTCGTGCGCGCCCGCCAGTCGCACCATCGTCTTCGCGAAGTTGCCGCCGTGCTCGCCGTAGAGCCAGGCCGTGCGGACGACGTACCCGCGCTCCGGGTTGGCCTCGAGCACCAGGCGCTCGCCCTCGGCCTTCGTGCGGCCGTAGGCCGAGATCGGGTTCCGGGGGTGGTCCTCGGAGTAGGGGGTCGTCGCGGAGCCGTCGAAGACGTAGTCGGTGGAGACCTGCACGAGTGCGGCTCCCGTCTCGGCGGTGGCGAGGGCGAGGTTGCGCGCTCCGACGGCGTTGACGCGGTGCGCCTCCTCCTCGTCGGTCTCGGCGTCGTCGACGCGGGTGTACGCGGCGCAGTTCACCACGGCGTCGTGTCCCGCGACGGCGGCGCGCACGGCGTCGAGGTCGGTCACGTCGAGGTCGGAGCGGCCGAGGGCGGTGCTGGGGCGGGAGCCGAGGGCCGCGCGCAGGTCGGTGCCGAGCATGCCGGAGGCGCCCGTGATGAGGAAGGTCACCTCCTCATCATGCCCGAGCGGTCCGTCGGCCGACGGTCGGCGCTCCGGCACGCCGCCGGGTGGCGCAGAGAGGCGTCGCGGGCCCGTGACACGCCGTCGTTACACTGGCGACCGTGCAGATCCGAGAGCTCGACATCCCCGACGTCTACGAAGTGACTCCGCGCCAGTTCCCCGACGATCGCGGGGTCTTCTACGAGTTCTACCGCTTCGACCGCCTGGCCGAGAAGGTCGGGCACCCGCTCTCGCTCCGGCAGGGCAACACCTCCGTCTCGCGGCGCGGCACCGTCCGCGGCATCCACTTCGCGCAGATCCCGCCGTCGCAGGCCAAGTACGTCTCGTGCTTCTCCGGTGCGGTCTTCGACTACGTGATCGACGTGCGCGTCGGGTCGCCGACCTTCGGGCGCTGGGAGTCGATCCTGCTCGACGACGTCGACCGCCGCTCCGTCTACATCGCCGAGGGGGTCGCGCACGCCTTCGTGGCGCTGACCGAGGGCGCCGTGGTCTCGTACCTCGTGAACGCCACCTTCGACCCGGTGCGGGAGAAGGGGATCGACCCGCTCGACGAGCAGATCGGCCTGCGCTTCCCGGAGGAGGCCGGCGAGCTGCTCCTCTCGCCGAAGGACACCGACGCACCGACGCTGGCCGAGGCCGAGGCGCAGGGCCTGCTGCCGACCTGGGACGAGGCGCGGGCCTTCTACACGGAGCTCGACTCCGCGTCCTGACCGCCGATCCGGTGGGCGGGCCGCCCGGCGCCGGCCAGGCGGCCCGCCCGATCGGAGCGGATCAGCTCTTCGAGCGCAGGCGCATCAGCGCGACCCGGGCGCCCAGCCCGGCGCGGACCGCCGCGCGGATCGGCGCCTGATACCAGGCGCCGTACTTCTGCGCGAGGTAGAGGTAGGCGCTGCGGTGGTGGACCGCGAGCATCCGCGCCGAGGCCAGGCGGGTGGAGTGCCCGCCGAGGTGGGAGACGACCGCGTCGGCGAGGTAGACGTTGGTCCACCCGCGCTGTCCGAGCGAGTCGCCCAGCTGGACGTCCTCGAAGTACATGAAGTAGCGGTCGTCGAACCCGCCGATCTCCTCGAAGGCCGTGCGGCGCACCATCACGCAGGCGCCGGAGAGCCAGCCCGCCTCCATCCGGCCGTGGCGGAGGGTCTCGACCGCGCGCGAGCGCCGGTAGGTCGCCGACCACGGGTTGCCGGGCCAGACGTGGGCGAAGACGGCGTGCCCGACGCCCGTGCCGAGCGAGGGCAGAGCGCGGGCCGAGGGGTAGATCGTGCCGTCGGAGTCGAGGATCCGGGGCCCGATCGAGCCGATCCGGTCGTCCGCCGTCGCCGCGGCGTAGAGGGCGTCGATCGAGCCGGGGAGGAAGACCGTGTCCGGGTTGGTGACCAGGATCCACTCGACCTCGGGCCCGAGGCGGTCGACCGCGTAGTTGACGGCCCGGCCGTAGCCGAGGTTCTGCCCGGTCTCGTGGAACTCGACCTGCGGCAGGCGCTCGACGACGCTGCGGACGGAGTCGTCCGTGGTCAGGTTGTCGACCACCACGATGCGCACGTCGTGCTCCGTCGCCTCCGGCACAGACTCGAGGCACGCGCGGAGGACCTCACCCGAGAAGTGGGTGACGACGACGACCGCGATGGGCAACGTCGAGCGGGCGATGGGAGCCTCCGGGTGGTGCGGCGTCGACGGGAGGAGTGCCCCGTCGGAAGAACTCGACGAGGCTAGCACGCGGCTCGAGCGGTGCCCGGGAGCCTGCGGCCCTCAGCGGACGATGTCGACGGGCTCGGTGCTGACGGCCACGGCGGCGGGGGAGACCGTCTCGATCGCAGGCAGCGCATCGTGCGCCGGACGGCGGAAGACGACGAACTTGTACATGCAGAAGTTCCACACCAGTCCCACGAGGACGGCGACGGCCTTGGCGATGTTGATCGCGAGGAAGGCGTTCTCGCCGGAGCTGGGGAGGAAGAGCAGCGAGTTGCCGAAGCGGGTGTCGAAGAAGACCTCGAAGCCGTAGATGATCGCCGACTGCAGGACCAGCGAGCTGAACCCGGTGACGAGGAAGAACTTCGCGAACGTGGCGACCGAGACCCTGCCCGGGTGGCGGAAGACGAAGAAGTGGTTCAGCGCGTACGAGATCGTGATGCCGACCAGGACGGAGAAGACGTTGGCGACGAGGGTCGGCAGACCGAGCAGGAGCACGAGCGTGTTGAGGATGAGGAAGTCGATCGCCGTGTTGGTGCAGCCCGCGATGAGGAAGCGGACCTTCTGCGATTCGAGGAGTCTCTTCATCTGCGGTGCTCTTTCCCGTCCCCCTCTGGCGTCGATGCCCGACCGTCGGGCTCCGACGGGCGTCCATCGGGGCAGGCGAACAAGGGGTGAACCGCCGTGCACTGTCGTCCATCGTAACCGTGGACCCCAGCCGGGCGGTCGAACAGCCGGTGCCATGTTCCTGAGAGAGTGCGCGGACGGGGCGGCGGGCCGCGGGGCGCGCTCGGAGGCTCGCGAGCACCGCCTCGTTATACTCGCAGGGCTCTCACCGGTCAGCCGGTGCACCGGAAGAACGGATCCTCCCCGCCTCATGCGCTCCCTCGCCGTCGTCGTCCCCACCTACAACGAAGTCGCGAACATCGCGACGGCGCTGCCGCGGGTCGCGCTCGCGGCGTCCCTCAACCCCGACTTCCACGTGACCGTCGCCGTCATCGACGACAGCTCCCCCGACGGCACCGCGGACCGCGCGCGCGAGCTCGCGGCCGAGCTCGGGTCCGACACCTTCGAGGTCCTCGTGCTCTCGCGCGAGAAGAAGGAGGGGCTCGGCGCGGCGTACATCTGGGCCTTCCAGCACCTCCTCGCGGCCGAGCGCCGCTACGACTACCTGCTGCAGATGGACGCCGACCTCTCGCACGACCCGGACTACATCGACGCCTTCCTCCGCGAGGTGCGCGCGGGCGCCGACTTCGTGGTCGCCTCCCGCTACATCGCGGGCGGGGGCACTCCCGACTGGACGCTCGACCGCAAGCTGCTGAGCGGTGGCGGCAACCTCTACACGCGCCTCTTCCTCGGCTCGAAGATCACCGACTGGACCGGCGGCTTCAACCTCTTCAGCGCCGACCTCCTGCGCACCCTCCACCTCGATACGATCCGCGCAGCCGGCTACGGCTTCCAGATCGTGCTCAAGTACCGGGCGCTGCGCCGGGCCCGCGGAGTGAAGGAGATCCCGATCGTCTTCCTCGACCGCACGGTCGGCAACTCCAAGATCCCGAGCGACACCCTCCTGAAGAACCTCCTGCTCGTCCTGGCCATCCGGTTCGGCGGGAAGCACCGGTGACGGCGGGTCCGACGGGATCCCCTCGGACCCGGAGGGCCCTCCTCGAGCTCGCCGCCCTCGCCGTCGTCGTCAGCGGGACCCTGCTCGTGCTCGGATTCATGGTCGGCACGCCGTGGCGGCCGCTGCTCTTCCGCGACGGCGACTCGCTGGCGCTGCCGCTGATCCTGCAGTCCTTCGCCGAGGGCCGCCCCGCGGCGTGGGTGATGACGAGCCAGCTCTTCCTCTTCCCCGAGCTCCCCGTCTTCGGCGTCGCGTGGATGCTGACCGGTGGCGATCCCGCGGCGGCGCTCGCTGTCAACGCCGTGCTCAACGTCGTCCTCCTCTACGGCGTGCTCCGGATGCTCGCGCGACGGCTCGTCGCGGACCGGCACCGCCGGCTGCGGCCCGCCGCCGCGCTCGCCGGCATCGCCGTGCTGCTGGTTCTCTGCCTGACGGAGGGCCGCGCGCTCAACAACGAGGGGGCCCTGGCGACCACCTTCCTCCTCACGACCTACTACTACGGCGCGGTGCTCACAGGCCTCGCCGGGCTCGCCGTCGCCCTGGGCGCGCTGCGCGAGCGCCGTCCGGCCGCGCGTCCGCTGCTCCTGGTCGGAGCGGCCGTCGCCGCGACGACCCTCTCCGATCCGCTCCTCCTCGTGCAGTTCGTCGGCCCCCTGCTGGTGGTCCTCGTCGTGCTGCTGGTGCTCGCTCTCGCTGCTCCCCGAGCGGTGCTGATCGTCGCGGGCACGGTCCTCGGGGCCGCCGCGCTCGGGGCCGCGCTGCGGATCCCGCTCGGCTTCCTGATCGGGACCGACGCCGGCGGGTACCTCCGGCTGCCGCTCGCTGGGACGGCCCTGGACGACCTGATCGTGCAGTTCCTGGTGCTGAAGGCGCCGCTGATCGGCAAGCTCGAGGTGGCGCTGCTGGGTCTGCTGCTGCTGGCGGCCCTCGCCGTCGTCGTGGCCGGTGTCGCCCGCCTGGCGCGGGGAGCCGCCCTCGATGAGGCGGCCCGTGCGCGCTTCGCGGTGTGCGCGTTCCTGCCGGCGCAGACGGCGGTGCTCCTGGTGGTGCAGGTCTTCACCGGCAGCTCGGTCAGCCGCTACCTGATGCCGATCCCGGTGACCGCGACCGTGGTCGTGATCGCCCTGATCGGCGCCGCGGCGGCGCACCGGCGTGCTGCGGGCGCGCGGCTGGCGCCGGTCGTCCGCGTCGTCGCTCCGCTGGCCGCCGCAGGCCTCGTCGTCGCCGCCGTGCCGGCCACAACGGCGGTCGCCTCCGCGGCGGCCGAGGCGCGATCGGACCCGGACACCGACTGCCTGGACCGCTGGATCGACGGCCGCGAGCTCGCGGGCGTCGGCTCGTTCTGGTCCACGCGGCCGCTGGACCTCTACGGGCCGGCCTCGCTGCACGTCCAGCAGGTCAACTTCGACTTCACGGTGCAGCTGTGGATGAACAACCTGAGCGACTACCGCGACCGGCAGTACAGCTTCGTCCTGGCCGACCGCTCGCCCGACTGGGCGGGGCTCGCGCGCGGAACGCTCGGCGCTCCCTCCGATATCGTCGCCTGCGGGGGGTTCGACATCTACGACTACGCGGGCACCGACGGCGAGACCGAGCTGAACCGGATCGTCCAGACCAGCGTGGAGGAGCAGCGCCGTGAGCGCGGCTACTGACGTGCGCGGCCCGCGGACGGCGAGTCGGCGGCGCCGGACGCTCGTCGAGCTCGGATGGGCCCTCGTCGCCGCCCTCGTCCCGGTCGTCGCCGCCGTGCTCGCGCTCGGGATCGGGCCGCAGGACCTGACGGCCCGCTGGACCGTGGGCGGCGACGACCAGATCCTGCACTACACGCTCTTCACCAGTGCCACGCAGGCGTTCCCGTTCGACGGCAACGCAGCGCTCGGCTTCCCCGACGGGTTCAACGCCTTCTTCAGCGCGCAGTTCGACGTCGCCTCCGCCCTCGCCGTGTCGGTCCTGGCCCTCGTGGTGCGCGACGGGACGACGCTCCTGAACGTCTTCTACCTGGGCACGTTCGCGACGGTCGCCGTCACCGGCTACGTGTTCTTCCGCGCCCTCCGCACGCGGCCCTGGGTCGCGGCGTTCTCCGCGGTCCTGCTGTCGCTGCTGCCGTACCACTTCCTCCGGATCGGATTCGGCCACGCGTTCCTCGCCAACTACTGGGCGATCCCGCTCCTGGGCGTGATGGTGCTGATGGTCGCCGGACCGCGCACCGATCCTCTCCGAGCCTGGTCCAAGCGGGGCGCTACGCCGACTATCCGCGTACTGCGCTCCGTCGTCCCGGGAGTCGTGCTCGGGCTCCTGGTGGCGAGCACGGGCGGCTACTACTACGTCTTCGCGGTCCTGGTCCTCGGAGCGACCTGGGCGGTGAGCACGGCCGCCGGGCTCCTCTCCCGCGAGCGGCTGCGCGTGCTCGCGGTCTCGTCGGTGCCGATCCTCGCGCTCGGCGTGTTCGTCGGGCTCTCGCTGCTGCTGCTCTCGCTCGACTTCGGGGAGCGCTACAGCCCGTACTTCACGTCGCGGACCGTGGGGGAGTCGGAGGCCTACGCCGGCAAGCTCGTGCTGCTGGGCCTGCCCTGGTCGGGGACCGGGCTGCCGCAGGGGTACGGCCTGCTGAACACCTACGCGGGCCAGTCCGGCGTGGCGCCGACGACGGAGCCGCCCGGATTCTCGATCCTCGCCAGCGTCGCGCTCCTGATCACGCTCGTGGCGCTTCCGATCACCGCGCTCGGCGGCGGACGGGCGCTCCGTGCGACCGCGGTCGGCCGGTTCTTCTCGGACGCCCGCGTGCGCGTCCTCGCCGTGGCGACACTGGCCGCGCTCCTCTTCTACACGGTGACGGGCCTGGGCGTCGTGGTCTCGCTGGTGGCGGGGCCGACGATCCGTGCGTGGGCGCGGATGTCGATCGTCATCGCGGTCCTCGTCCTCGGCGTGCTCGCGCTCCTGCTCGATCGGATCACGGCCCGTGGCGGTGTCCGGATCCTCGTGGCGGCGCTGCTCGCCGCCGTCGCCGTCATCGATCAGCTGGCCGGAGTATCGGCCGCGGTGCCGATCGCTCCGACCGACGACTCCGAGATGCGCTCGTTCGTGTCGGAGGCCGACGCGCAGCTGGACGACGGCTGCGGAGTGGTGGAGCTCCCCCTGAAGAGCTTCCCCGACAGCGGGCGGATCGGAGCGCTCTCCGACTACGACGAGGCACTGCCCTACCTCGCGACCGAGGAGGGACGCCTCCGCTGGAGCTACGGGGCTGTGGAGGGCACCTACGGCTGGGACGTCTGGGGCGACGTCGACGACCCCGCGGAGTTCGCCGACGCGGTGGCGGGCAGCGGCGCCTGCGCCGTCTACGTGGACACAGCCGGCTACACCGACGACCCCGACGGCTGGCGGGCCTACGTCGAGGCGGCGACGGGGGACGTCGAGCCCGAGGTCGCCTCCGCCTCCGGGCGCTGGCTGCTGTTCACGACCCGGCGCTGATCAGCGGTCGTCGAAGGCCAGCTCGAGCAGGCGCCGGGCGGTGCGGTCCCACCCCGGGATGGGCTCCGGTGCGAGTCGCCGGGGACGGCGCAGCGCCTCTCCGATCGCGGCCGACCACCCGGTGCGGTCCGCCGGGTCGATGAAGACGGCGGCGGACTCCCGCCCGGCGAGCGCGTCGCGGAGGCCGGGGATGTCTGCCGCGAGCACCGGAGTGCCGCAGGCGACGGCCTCGAGGGCGGGCAGGCCGAAGCCCTCGTGCCAGGAGGGCATGGCGACGGCGTCGGCGCCCGTGAGCAGGGCCGGCAGATCCTCGTCGGCGACGTAGAAGGAGGCGAAGCGCACGTCGGCTCCTGCGGCGACCGCGCGGGCGACGGCGGAGTGGACGTCCTCGTTGTCCCAGCCGTCCCCGCCGACCAGGAGCAGGGTGTGGTTCTCCGGCCGCTCGGCCTGCCGGTACGCGTTCACCAGGGTGACGAGGTTCTTGCGGCGCTCGATCGATCCGACGAAGAGCAGGTAGGACCCGAGCCCGTGCTCCGCGCGGACCCGCGCCACCTCCTCCTCGCCGCGGGCATGGAAGAGGTCGGCGTCGATCGTGGTCGGCAGCACGCGGACGCGCGCCGGATCGACGCCCAGAGCGCTCTCGACCTCGGCCGCGGAGGACGGGGTGCCGGTCAGGACCAGGTCGCTGCGCCGGATCCACCGGGGCACGGACCGCGACAGCAGCTCTCGGCGCTCGCGCGGAACGAGCTCGGGCATCACAGCGAAGCAGACGTCGTGCACGAAGGTGATCGAGCGGGAGCGGGCGAGCGGCCAGCTCCGGAAGTTCGGGAAGAAGTAGGCGCCGCGGCCGAGCAGGAGGTCGATCCCCGGCGCGGGCACTCGGGTCAGTGCGCTCCACACCGGCCGGGGCAGCGGCACCGGTCGGACGCGCAGCGTACGGAAGCCGAAGCGCCCGAGCGAGCCCGCTTCGCTCGCCGGGACGACGAGGAGCACCTCGACCTCTGCGGCGGTCGCGTCGGTGTCCAGCGCGTGCAGCAGGCCGAGCAGGACGCGGCCGACCCCGGTCAGGCGCGGCGCCGCGAGGGCGGTCGCGTCGACCAGGAGGCGGCGGCGCCGCGCGGTCACGGCCTGCTGAGGCGGACGGTGGAGTCGATGTCGACGACGCCGTCGTGCACGGAGGCCCGCTCGACCGTGAAGGTCGCGGCGACCGGGATCCGCATGGTCTCGCCCTGCGAGAAGGTGGCCGAGGAGGCGTGCACGGCGTAGTTGCCGGCGCCGAGGTGCAGGTCGGGGAGGGTGAACGTGACCGTCATCTCTCCGTCGACCGCGCTCAGCGGCGTGCCGATGCGCTCCGTGTTCGTCCCGAAGACGCGCTGGCCGAGGGGGGTGTCGATGCCCATGCCGATGTTCCAGTCGTCGACCGGGCGGCTGGTGCGCACCGTGACGTCGAACTCGAGGGTCTCGCCGCTGCGGACGACCGTGCCGCCGTGCTCGATCGATCCGCCGCGCAGTCGGCAGCCCAGGATCTCGATGAGCTGGGGGGCGGGCTCGTCCGCGGCCTCGGCGGCCTCGGCCTCGCGCTCCTGGCGGGCGGCCCGCCGGTCCTCGAAGCTCTCGCGGAGGACCTGGAGTCCCTCGGAGGTCTCGCCGTCGAAGACGACGGTGCCCTTCTCGAGGACGATGGTGCGGTCGCAGAGCTCGCCGACCTGCTCGAGCGAGTGGGTGACCAGCACGATGGTCTTCCCCGCGCGCTGGAAGGCGCGGATGCGGTCCATGCACTTGCGCTGGAACGGCTCGTCGCCGACGGCGAGCACCTCGTCGACCAGCAGCAGGTCGGGATCGGTGTGGATCGCGATAGCGAAGGCGAGCCGCACGTACATGCCCGACGAGTAGAACTTGACCTGGGTGTCGATGAACTCGGCGATCTCGGAGAAGTCGACGATCGAGTCGAACTTGCTGTCCAGCTCGCTGCGCGAGAGTCCGAGGATCGCGCCGTTGAGGTAGACGTTCTCGCGCCCGGTGAGGTCGGGGTGGAAGCCCGCTCCGAGCTCGAGGAGCGCGGCGAGGCGTCCGCGGCGCTCCACGGTGCCGGTCGTCGGCTGCACGATGCCGCCGATGAGCTTGAGGAGCGTGCTCTTGCCCGATCCGTTCGCGCCGATGAGGCCGACGGTCGAGCCCAGTGGGATCTCGAGGTCGACGTCGCGGAGTGCCCAGAACTCGTCGCGGTGCTTGCGCCCGCGGCCGAAGTTGACGATCCGCTCCTTGAACGACTTGTCCTTGCGGATGACGAAGCGCTTGGAGGCGTTGCGCACCCGGACGACGGTCGGGGTGCCGGAGGAGGCGGGCACGGACTCCTGCTTGCTGGTGAGGGTCACGATCAGATCTCCTGGGCGAAGTTGCCCTCGAGGCGGCGGAAGATCCGGTGGCCGATCCACACGAACACCAGCCCGACGACGAGGACGATGAGAAGGCGCAGCTCCATGTCCGGCGGCCACACCTGGGGGGCGATCTCGTTGCCGTCGATGATGCTGACGCGCGAGCCGTCTCCCCAGATCGCGCGCTGGAAGGCGAGAATCGCGTTCGAGATCGGGTTGATCAGGTAGAGCTGCTCGGCCCAGCCGTGGCCCGCTCCGGTGGAGGCGGCGACGACGAAGTTCCACGCGTAGACGATGGGGGAGAGCCAGAAGAAGATCTGCAGCCCGACCTCGACGAGGAACTGGACGTCGCGGAGGTAGACGTTGAGGGCCGAGAGGGCCAGGGCCAGCGCGAGGCCGTACACGAGCACGATCGCCAGCGCGGGCACGATGTAGAGGAGCTGGACGCCGAAGATCAGCGAGCCCGTGAGGACGGCTCCCGCGATCAGGACGACGAACTGCACACCGAAGTTGAAGAGGGCCGAGCCGATGGCCGCCACCGGGAAGATCTCCCGCGGCAGGTACACCTTCTTGATCAGCCCGCCGTTGCCGAGGATCGACGTGGTGCCCGCGGTCACGATCTCGCTGAACAGGCCCCAGAGGGTGAGCCCCGAGAAGACGAAGATCGCGAAGTTCGGGACGCCGCGAGAGGCCCCGAGGATCTGGCCGATCGCCACGTAGTAGATGAGGAGCATGATCAGCGGCCGGACGAGGCTCCAGACGAAGCCCAGGCTGCTGTCCTTGTAGCGCGACTTCAGCTCGCGCCCCACGAGCAGGCGGAGCAGCTCGCGGTGCCGCAGGATCTCGGCGAGGGAGGCGACGAAGCCGCCCGAGCCGCCGCCGACGGCCGACGTGGTGCCGGCGATCTGGAACGGCTCGTCGGCGATCGCGCGCGCGCGATCCACAGCTTTGCTGGGCATGGAACTCCAAGCTCTCGGCCTCCGCCGGGCGACGGACCGCATCATTATACGTGCGGCCCACCCTGGAGCCCCCTGGCTGGCGTGCCGGTGCGCGGCGCATGGCGGGTAGTCTTGCTCCCGCTCGCCGACTGAACGACACGAACGAGGTGTTCGCCATGCCCACGCAGCCATCCGACGTCCCCCTGGACCCGGCGCCGCAGAGCGCTGGGGACCCCGCCCCCGTCCTCGGCGGCACGGGCGAGGACGCTCCTCCCGCTCCCGACCCGAGCCTCGAGTCGGCCGTCGGCGACGCCGCTCCCGCCGCCGTCCCGGCCGAGCCCGCCCGCACGTCCGGGGCACCCATCGAGCCCCGTCTCGCCGAGCCCGAGTCCCCGGACGAGGAGCTCGCCCGCCTGCGCGCGCAGGTCGACTCCCTCCTCAACGACCCCTTCGACGAGTGGGTCGAGCGAATCCAGGTGGGCGGAGTGACCGCCTCCGGCTTCGAGCGCACCCTCTCCTGGCGGGTGACGAAGCCGCTCCGCCTGGTGCGCACCTTCCAGATCCGCGTCGAGCAGCTCGGGCTGTCGGGCGCCGTCGGCCACAGCGCGCGCTTCGTGAAGCGCCGCCTGTCCGGTCGGGCGCGATGAGCGACCGGTCGCAGGTCTCGGCCGCCGGCTCGGCCGCCGCGCGCGCCCACCGCACGGAGGCGATGCTGCAGCGCCTGGAGCAGATCGGCGCGCTCCTCTTCGACGCGGAGCGCCGCGCCTCGCTGCGCACCCGCGGGCCCGGCCCGTACCTCGACGAGGTGGCCCGAGAGATCCGCTCGCGCCAGGACGACGAGCTGACCTGGGTCGCGCTGGTGTCGTTCACGGCCGCGTACCCGACGAGCGAGCTGTTCGACTGGTTCCGCCGCGCCCTCGAGCTCGCCTCCGAGGAGGCGGCGCTGCGCATCTTCCTCGAGGCCGGCTCCCGCACCGCGACCGGGTTCGCCGATCTGGACGCCCGCGTCGAGGTCGTCACCGGGGCCGTCCTGATCGACGTCGACTTCCCCGCCCGCCACGGGCACAACACCGGCGTCCAGCGGGTCGTGCGCCAGACCGTGTCCCGCTGGGACGCCGAGCACGAGATCGTCCCGGTCGCCTGGGTCCACGGATCGATGTCCTTCCGGCGGCTGAGCGCGATCGAGCACGAGCGCGTCGTCGACTGGTCCTCCGCCGGGCGGCGCGACTGGGAGCACGGCGATCCGGAGCGCATCGAGTTCGTCGTGCCCTACCGCAGCGTCGTCGTCATCCCCTCGGTGCCGGACTACAACCAGTGCGGGCCGCTCGCGGCCCTCGCCGAGTACTCCGGCAACGAGGTCGTCGTCCTCGGCCACGACGCCATCCCCGTCGTCAGCGCCGACACGGTGCCGCCGGAGGAGACGGTGCGCTTCGTCAACTTCCTCTCCGTGGTCAAGCACGCCGAGCGCGTCGCCACGGTGAGCACCGCGGCCGCGCTGGAGTTCGAGGGCTTCGTGCGAGCGCTCCCCGCTCAGGGCCTCACCGGCCCGACCGTCGTCCCGGTCCCGCTGCCCGTGGAGCTCCCGGACGGCCTGCGCTCCGAGGGCCGGAGCGCGTCCGGCCTGCCGCTCGTGCTCTGCGTCGGCAGCCAGGAGCCCCGCAAGAACCACCTCGCGGTGCTGCACGCCGCCGAGGTCCTCTGGCGCGAGGGCCTGCGCTTCCGCGTCCGCTTCATCGGCGGGGCCAACCCGTGGGCGCACCAGGTCTTCGATCCTCGCGTGCGCGAGCTGGTCGCCGCCGGACGCCCGGTCGAGGTGCTCCGCGGAGCCGACGACGACGTCCTGATCGCGAGCTACCGGGAGGCGCTGTTCCTGGCGTTCCCGTCGCTGCACGAGGGGTACGGCCTGCCGGTCGCCGAGGCGCTGTCGATCGGGCTCCCCGTGCTGACCTCGCGCTACGGCAGCACGGCGCAGATCGCCGAGCACGGCGGATGCGTCCTGATCGACCCGGAGTCCGACGAGGAGATCACCGACGGCATGCGCCGCCTGCTGACGTCGCCGGAGCTCGTCGACGAGCTCCGCCTCGAGGCGGCCGAGCGGCCCGAGCGCACCTGGGACGACTACGCCCGGGAGCTGTGGGCCGCCCTGATCGGCCCCTCGGCCCTCATCGAGCACGAGGAGGCGCCCCGTGCGCTCTAAGCAGTACCTGGTCGACCGTCTCGCCACCCTGGTGCGCACCCTGGCCCCCACCGTGGAGCCGCTGGGCAGCGTCGACGCCCTCACGGGACAGCTGAGCGTTCTGCTGCCCGCCCCCACCGACCGCGAGGTCTGGCTGGTGCTCGCCGTCCTCCGCGGCACGCTCCCGCGCCGGGAGGACGTCGTCGACGGCCGCCGCCGGGCCCGGCTGGACGGCACCGCCGGTCTGCTCACCCACGCCGCGTCCACCATCGCCTCGAACCGGGTCTTCGCCCGCTTCCACCACCCCGAGGTCGAGGTGGTCGTCGGCGCGGTCGTCGTCGACGTTCACCACACCGCGCGCACGGGACTGGCCACGGGCATCCAGCGCGTGGTGCGCCAGAGCCTCGTCCGCTGGACGCGCGACCACGAGATCCTGCTCGCCGGCTGGGACTCGACCCACGAGTCGCTCGTCATGCTCACCCCGGAGCAGAGCCGGAACGCCGTCTCGGGCGACGTGCCCGACGCCGCGGAGGACCGCTCCCGCGTGATCGTCCCGTGGCAGGGCACCTACCTCCTGCCCGAGCTCGCCGTGGAGGACGAGCGGACGTCGCGCGTCTCCGCCCTCGCCGAGTTCAGCGGCAACCGCACGGGCACCATCGGCTTCGACTGCGTGCCGGTCACCACCGCCGAGACGGCGAGCACCGGCATCAGCGCCGCCTTCTCGCGCACGCTCGTCGCTGTGTCGCACATGGACCGCATCGCGACCATCTCCGAGGCGGCCGCGACCGAGTACTCCGGCTGGCGCCACATGCTCGGCAGCGTCGGGATGCAGGGGCCGGACATCCGGCCGATCCTGCTGCCCTCGCAGCCGGAGAGCGTCTCGGACGAGGAGCTGGCCACCGCCGCGCGCTCGCTGGTGACCGGTGACCTCCCGCTCGTCGTCTGCGTCGGCAGCCACGAGCCGCGGAAGAACCACCTGGCGGTGCTCCAGGCCGCCGAGCTGCTCTGGCGCCGGGGCGTGCGCTTCAGCCTGGTCTTCATCGGCGGCAACGCCTGGAGCAGCGCCGAGTTCGAGTACCGACTCGAGGTCCTCGAGGGCCAGGGCCGTCCGGTCCGCTCGCTCTCCAAGATCACCGACGCGCTGCTCTGGAGCGCCTACCGCCTGGCCCGGTGCACCGTGTTCCCCTCGATCAACGAGGGCTACGGTCTCCCGATCGTGGAGTCGATCTCGGTCGGCACCCCGGTCGTGACCTCCGGATTCGGCAGCATGCACGAGGTCTCCGCCTCGGGCGGCGCGCTGTTCGTCGATCCGCACGACGACCACGACATCGCCGCGGCCCTCGAGCGGTTGCTGACCGACGACGAGCTGCACGCGCGGCTCTCGGCGGAGGCGCTCGCGATCGACGGCGGCACCTGGGACGAGTACGCCGCCCGCGTCTGGTCGTACCTCGTCGAGGGAGACGGCGTCGACGAGCGGGCCCGGGCCGAGCAGTCGGACGCGACCGCCTAGGCGTCCTCGATCCACCGCGTGCAGAAGGCCCCCGCTCCAGCAGCGAGGGCCTTCTGCACGCGGTGCGCGCGGCTCAGCGGGAGCGGCGCGCCAGCTCGAGGTCGTTCTCGACCATGCGGGCGACGATCTCCTCGAAGCCGACGGTCGGCGCCCAGCCGAGCACTTCGCGGGCCCGGGAGGCGTCCCCGCGCATCTCGGGGGCGTCCACGGGGCGCGCGAACCGCGGGTCGATCGTGACCCGCTGCTCCCAGTCGTCGATGCCGGCCGCGGTGAAGGCGGCACGGACGAAGTCGCGGACCGAGTGCGCGACTCCGGTCGCCACGACGTAGTCGCCCGCCTCCTCGGCGCGCGAAGCGCGCACGAGGGCGTCCACGTAGTCGGGAGCCCAGCCCCAGTCGCGGCGCGCGTCGAGATTGCCGAGCGAGAGCTCCGACTCGGCGCCCGTCGCGATCGCCGCGACTCCGGCGGTGATCTTGCGGGTGACGAAGCCGAGCGGCCGACGCGGCGACTCGTGGTTGTAGAGGATGCCGGACGAGGCGTGGAGCCCTCGGCCGCGGTAGACCGCGACGAGGTGGTGCGCGAACGCCTTCGCGGCTCCGTAAGGGGAGACGGGGCGGATCGGGGTCCGCTCGGTCTGCGGGTTCTCGGTCGCGGCCCCGAAGATCTCGGAGGAGGAGGCCTGGACGAAGCGGACCTCCCGGCCCGCCGACTCCTGGAGCGCCAGCGAGGCCTCCAGGAGCGCGGCGACCGCGGTGCCGGTCACCTCGGCCGTGAGCACGGGCTCCTTCCACGAGAGCGCGACGGAGGAGAGGCCGGCGAGGTGGAAGACCGTGTCCGGCTGCGCCTCCGCGACGATGCGGCCGAGGCCGGAGGCGTCGCGGAGATCGCCCTCGAAGGCGCGGACGGCGGCGGGAAGAGCGGCGTCGTCGGTCCCGCGCACGAGCGCGGAGACCTCCCAGCCGTCGGCGAGCAGGCGCTCGACGAGGTAGCCCCCGTCCTGACCGCTCGCTCCGGTGACGAGAGCGGCAGGCATGACTACTTGATCAGCGCGGACTGCTCGGCGAGGTCGTTCTCGACCATCATCGCCACGAGCTCGGGGAACGAGACCTTCGGCTCCCAGCCGAGGACGTCGCGCGCCTTCGCCGGGTCGCCGATCAGCAGGTCCACCTCGGCGGGACGCATGAACGCGGGGTTCTGGGTCACGTACGGGGTCCAGTCCTCGATGCCGACGTGGTTGAAGGCGATGTCGAGGTACTCGCGGATCTCGTGGGTCTCGCCGGTCGCGACCACGTAGTCGTCGCCCTCGGGCTGCTGCAGCATGCGCCACATCGCGTCGACGTAGTCGCCGGCGAAGCCCCAGTCGCGCTTCGCGTCGAGGTTGCCGAGCTCCAGCGTCTCCTGGAGGCCGAGCTTGATGCGGGCGACCGCGAGGCTGATCTTGCGGGTGACGAACTCCGGGCCGCGGCGGGGCGACTCGTGGTTGAAGAGGATGCCGGAGGAGGCGTGCATGCCGTACGACTCGCGGTAGTTGATGGTCATGTAGTGGCCGAAGACCTTGGCCACTCCGTAGGGCGAGCGCGGCCAGAGCAGCGTCTCCTCGCTCTGCGGGACCTGCTGGACCTTGCCGAACATCTCGGAGGAGGAGGCCTGGTAGAACTTCACGCGCGACATGTCGGAGCCGGCGTAGAGGCGGGTCGCCTCGAGGATGTTGAGCACGCCCTTGCCGGTCACATCGGTGGTGAGCGACGCGTTCTCCCACGAGTAGGCGACGAACGAGATCGCACCGAGGTTGTAGACCTCGTCGGGCTGGGCGGCGGCGAGCACGCGCACGAGGCTCGACACGTCGGTCAGGTCGCCGGTGAGCAGGGTCACCTCGGGCACGGTGCGGCGGACCAGCTCGTACTTGGGGTTGTTCTGCCCGCGGACGAGCCCGAAGACCTCGTAGCCCTTCGAGAGGAGGAGCTCGGCGAGGTAGAGGCCGTCCTGGCCGGTGATTCCGGTGATCAAAGCGCGGGGCACGTGGTGGTCCAATTCGTCGGGGTCGATGACAGCGGGACACATACTACCCACGGGCACGGCCGGGCGCCGGGAGCGGTGCGGCCCGCCGGTATCCTGGCCGGGCTTCGGACCGATTGGACGCCATGCCGGAACTCCGCCCCGTCACGCTCGCCGTGCTCACCGTCGACCCGGGCGGGATGGGCGGCGGCGAGACCTACGCGCGCGCGCTCACGCGCCTCCTGGCGCCGCGGCCGGGGGAGGAGGGGCCCGCCGTGCAGGTGCTCGTCCCCGAGAACGCGCGCGGCTTCAGCGAGGGCGTGCCCGAGGTCGTGGCCGAGGGGGTCGTCAGCGGGGCGGGCCACCGCCGCCGGGCCGTGGGGATGCTCCAGGCGCTCCTGCGCACGCCGCGCCTGCGCCGGCGCCTCGGCCGGGACGCGGTGCTCTACTTCCCGTTCACGGTCCCGCTCCCGTGGCCGTCGCGGCGGCAGGGGCACGTGCAGATGCTGTTCGATCTGCAGCACCGCGACCTCCCGCACCTCTTCCCCCGCGTCGAGCGCGTCTTCCGCCGGCTCGCCTACGAGGCGACCGCTCGCCGCGCCGACGCGGTCATCACCATCAGCGCCTTCACCAAGGGGCGGATCGTCGAGCTGCTGGGCATCCCGGAGGAGCGGATCCACGTGTCGCATCTCGGCGTGGACACCCGGCGCTTCGTCGCGAATCTGGGCACACGCGAGGACTTCGTCTTCTACCCGGCGCGCGCCTGGCCGCACAAGAACCACGCCCGCCTGTTCGAGGCGGTGCGCCTGCTGCGGGAGGAGGGGCACGCCCTCCGGCTCGTGCTGACGGGAGGGGACCTGGACCGCCTCGGCCCGCTGCCGGACTTCGTCGAGTGGCGCGGCCACGTCACTCCGGAGGAGCTCGCCGACCTCTACCGCCGAGCCGCGGTGCTGGCGTTCCCGAGCCTCTACGAGGGCTTCGGCCTCCCGCCGATCGAGGCGATGGCGTCGGGATGCCCGGTGGCCGCCTCCGACGCGGGCTCGCTCCCGGAGATCTGCGGGGACGCCGCGGTCTACGTCGATCCGCTCGAGCCGCGCTCGATCGCGGACGGGATCCTCGAGGCGATCGAGCGGACCGGCGAGCTCGGCCCGCTCGGCGTCGAGCGTGCCCGGTCCTTCAGCTGGGAGCGCTGCCGGGAGGAGCACCTCGCCGTGCTCCGCCAGGTGGCGCGGCGGCGCGGGCGCTGAGGAGTCCGGTCAGTCCCGCGGGTGCAGGAGCCGGCGCCAGCTCAGTCCCTGGGCCGCGCGCATCGCGCAGAGCACCACGAGCAGCCAGCCGGCGTCGAGCAGGATCGAGCTCTCGGCCAGTGCGGTGACCATCAGCACGGTCAGCACCAGCACCGGCCAGACGTGCACGACCGCCTTGCGCTCGGAGGCGATCAGCCAGGAGCGCCAGAGCGCGAGGCCGATCAGCACGACGAAGAGGACCACCCCGACCGCGCCGACCTGCAGGGCCACGTCGAAGAGCGCGTTGAGGCTCGACGAGTGCGGGCGGCCCGAGAGGTAGTCGATGGCGGTGAAGGGGTAGAGGTCGGGCCGCCAGTAGCCCACCCAGCCCCAGCCGACGATCGGAGCGAGGTCCGTGAAGCGCCAGACCTGCTGCCAGAGCCGCAGCCGGAACTCGAACTCGCTGCCCGCGTTCAGCAGCTCGATCACCCGGTAGCGCAGGAGCCACACGGTGAGGGCGGCCGCGGCGGCGACGCCGAGCACCGCGAACTGCCGCCGACGGCGGTGGGTGCCGTCGCCGTGGCGCACCCAGCGCAGAGCGAGGGCGACGACGACGGCCACGGCGAGCACGCCCGCGCTCACGGCGGAGCGCGTGAAGAGGAGGGTGACCGCGGCGAGGGCGAGCGAGGCGACGGCCGGCCCGCGGGCGACGGAGCGGGTCATCAGCTCCACCGAGAACGTCACGATCGCCAGCAGGCAGACCAGCCCGAGCTGGTTGCGCGTGCCGACGAGTCCCTGGATCGGCCCGCCGACCGCGAGCAGGCCCTCCACGCCGAGGAAGCGCAGCGGCTGGTCGATCAGCACCCCCGAGAGCACCTCCACGGCCAGCGAGGCGATCAGCACGACCCGCAGCACGTCGCCGACCGAGCGGATGATCTGGATGATGTCGCGCGTGAGGCCGATCGCGATCGCCAGGAACGCCAGGGCGAACTGGTAGACGACGCTCGAGACCGTGGCCCAGGTGTAGTCGCTCCACAGCACGCTGAGCGCGATCCAGCCGAGGAACACCAGGATGCTCGTGGGCAGCAGGCCCTCCCAGTCGAGCCGCCCGCGCCGCAGGACGAGCATGACCGCGGCGAGGGCGGTGAGCGTGGCGACGGCGGCGATGTAGCCGGGCCAGCCGAGGAGCCCGCGGACCGCCGGGGCGCAGAGGACGGTGACGAGAGTGGTCTGCGCGAGGGCCGCCGCGAACTGCGGGGACGCCGTCGCGTCGGCGAGGGGGAGCGGGGTCGCGGCGAGGACCTCGGGCGTCTCGGTCGCCGGTCGCTTGGTCTGCACCGCGAAGAGGACGAGGAGCAGCCAGCCTCCCTCGATCAGGATCCGGCTCTCGAACAGCGACTGCGCCAGGAGGGCGACCACGATCAGCAGCGGAGCGAGGCTGACGGCCGTGTAGGGGAGGGTCGAGGTCGCGTCGCGCCGCGGGCGGTCGACCGCGCGGAACCAGGAGCGCCACAGCGTCGAGACGGCGAGCGCCGCGAAGAGGACGAGGCCGAACGCTCCGAGCTGGAGGGCGACGTCGAGCCAGGCGTCGTGGGCCTGCAGGTAGAGCACGCCCTTGCGCTCGGCGAGGGTGTCGAACGGGGCGGCCCAGGGAGCCCAGTAGCTGACCCAGCCCCAGCCGAGGACCGGGCGCTGCAGCGTGAGCGCGATCACCGAGTCCCAGATGTCGAGGCGGCCCGTGGCGTCCTCGCTCTTGCCGAGCAGGCCGAGGAGGGCGCCCCAGCCCGCGGCGCCTCCGGCGACGGCGGCCACCGCCAGCCCCGCGGCGGTCAGGTAGACGGGACGGCGGCGGGACTCGCCCCTCCGGCGAGCCCAGAGCGCGAACGCGGCCGCGAAGACGACGGCGACGAGGCAGAGCAGGACGGTGGCCGAGCGGGTGAGCAGGAGGGTCGCGACGAACAGGGCGACCCAGACCGCTCCCCAGCGGCGCCGGACCGAGTGGGCCGCCAGCTCGATCGCGATCACGATCAGGCCGAGCAGGGCGAGGAAGCCGAGGAGGTTGCGGTTGCCGACGATCCCCTGGACGGGCTCGCCGGTGAAGAGGGCTGCCTGCGACCAGTAGAAGGCGTCGGGCGTCGGTCCGTCGGCGGGAGGCTCGACGCCGAACGGCAGGACGGGCTGCCGCACGACGACCGCGATCACGAGCTCGAAGAGGAGCGAGAGGCCGACGGAGAGGCGCAGTGCCCGTCCGAGAGCCGTGAGCAGTTCCCGGCTGCTCAGCGTGACGGCGAGGACGACGCCGCCGAGCGTCGTCGCGAGCTGCGCCGTGACTCCGATCGCGCTCGCTCCCGGATAGGCGGACCACAGCAGCGAGAGCACCGCGAGCCCGAGGAAGAGGACCAGCGACTTCGGCGTGCGGGCCCAGCGCGGGCGGGGGCGGGCGCGGACGAGCACGGCGATCGAGGCGCCCAGGAGCAGCGCGACGACGACGCCCCAGCCCCACCATCCGGCGAGGTTCCGCAGCGACTGGCCGGCCAGCAGCACGGCCAGCACCGCCACCGCGAGCGCTCGGGGAGCGGCGGGGGCGGCGCGTCGGATCATGGCGACCAGTCTAGGGAGCGGGGGCGGCGCGGCGGCGTGCCGGGCGCGCCGCCGCTCGCTCCCCGGCCGGGGCGTCCCCTCGGGGAAGACGGCTTGGACGGGAGGCTCAGACGAACGCGGCGGTGCCGGTGATCGAGCGGCCGACGATCAGCGTGTTCATCTCGCGGGTGCCCTCGTAGGAGTAGAGGGCCTCCGCGTCGGCGAAGAAGCGGGCGACGCCGTAGTCGAGGACGATGCCGTTGCCGCCCATCACCTCGCGGCACCAGGCGACGGTCTCGCGCATCCGGGCCGTCGCGTAGGCCTTCGCGAGGGCGGAGTGCTCGTCGCGCTGCTCGCCGGCGTCGAGCATCTCGGACACGCGGGTCGCCAGGGCGATGCTGGCCGTGATGTTGCCGATGCTCTTGACCAGGAGGTCCTGCATCAGCTGGTGCCCGACGAGCGGCTTGCCGAACTGCACGCGCTCCTTCGCGTAGCGCAGCGCCGCGTCGTAGGCGCCGATCGCGACGCCGATGGCCTGCCAGGCGACCTCGGCACGGGTGAGCCGGAGCACCTTCGCGGTGTCGCGGAACGAGTTCGCGCCCTGCAGGCGCAGCGACTCCGGGACGCGGACGCCCTCGAGCACGATGTCGGCGTTCTGCACCGTGCGCAGGCTCTGCTTGCGCGCGATGGCGGTGGCGCGGTAGCCCGGCGTCGAGGTGGGGACGAGGAAGCCCTTCACCTGGCCGTCCTCCGCGTCCTTCGCCCAGATCACGGTCACGTCGCTGAAGGTCGCGTTGCCGATCCAGCGCTTCTCGCCGTCGAGGATCCAGTCGTCACCGTCCCGGCGGGCGGTGGTGCGCAGGCCCTGGGCGGAGTCGGAGCCGGAGTGCGGCTCGGTGAGGCCGAAGGCGCCGACGACCTCGCCCGAGGCGAGCTTCGGCAGCCACTCGGCGCGCTGCTCCTCGGAGCCGGCGACGCCGACCGTGCCCATCACCAGGCCGTTCTGCACGCCGACGTAGGTCGCGATGCCCGCGTCCACCCGGCCCAGCTCGAGTGCCACCCAGCCGCGGAACACGGCGGAGTTCTCGATCGCGCGGGTCTCGGGCCAGGAGAGGCCGATGACGCCGGTGGCGTGGATCCCGGGGATCAGCTGCCGCGGGAACTCCGCGCGCTCCCAGTACTCGTCGGCGATCGGCCGCACCTGCTCCTCGAGGAACGCGCGGACGCCGACCAGCAGCTCCTTCTCGGCGGGCGTGAGCGCCGCCTCGAACCCGTAGAAGTCGGCCCCCAGGGTCTCGAAGGTCGTGCTGTCCATGCTCTGTGCTCCCTCGCTCGTCGGATGCGGCACGGCGACCGCTCCGACGGCGACAGTGCTGCGACTCCCAGCGTACGAAGCGCGCCTGCGAGTGCCGCGTCCTCTGGCGGAGAGCACCAACAGGCGGGCCCTCCTCCCGGGCCCGCGTTG
This sequence comes from Rathayibacter sp. AY1C5, assembly GCF_002931705.1. Taxonomy (NCBI): domain Bacteria; kingdom Bacillati; phylum Actinomycetota; class Actinomycetes; order Micrococcales; family Microbacteriaceae; genus Rathayibacter; species Rathayibacter sp. AY1C5. Next base: position 317,534 of record NZ_PSWD01000001.1, on the reverse strand, counting down.
TGGATCCTGCTAGCGTCGCAGCGGAGCGGCCCCGGCGCGTCCGGCTGAGCGGCTCGGACCCACCCCTCGGACGGAAGGCCAGCGCTCCCGTGTTCATCCCGATCGGCAACACCCCCCGCGACTACGCCTGGGGCTCGCTCACCGGCATCTCGGAGGCCCTCGGCACCGCGCCCTCCGGCGCCCCCGAGGCCGAGCTCTGGCTCGGCGCGCACCCGGGCTCGCCCGCGCGCATCCTCGACCCCGCCTCGGTCGGCGCCGGCACGCTCGCCGAGTGGATCGGCGAGCACCCCGAGGCGGCGCTCGCCGGAGTGGAGGGGTCGGTCGATCCGGTCTCGGGCGCTCCCCGTCTGCCGTTCCTGCTCAAGATCCTCGCCGCGGGCGGGCCGCTGTCGCTCCAGGCCCACCCCTCGTCCGAGCGGGCCCGGCGCCGGTTCGTCGAGGAGGAGGAGGCCGGCATCCCGCGGGACGCCGCCGATCGCAACTACAAGGACCCGTTCCACAAGCCCGAGCTGATCTACGCGCTCAGCGAGAGCTTCGACGCGCTCTGCGGCTTCCGCGAGCCGGCGGACGCCCGGGCGCTGCTCGCCGAGCTGGCCGGGCGCGCCCCGGCGGAGGAGGCGGCCGCGATCGCGCGGTTCGCCCGGACGCTCGAGGGCGAGCCCTCGGAGGTCCTCCGCGGCGCCCTGTCGTGGCTGCTCGCCGACGGCGACCGCGCCGAGGTCGCCGCGCTGGTGTCCGCGGTCGTCGCGGCGTCCACGGGCGACGACCGCCTCGAGACGACCACGGTCCGGGACCTGGCCGAGAGCTACCCGGGCGACCCCGGCATCGTGCTCTCGCTCCTGCTCAACCGCGTCCGCCTCGCCCGCGGCGAGGTGCTCTACCTGCCTGCAGGCAACATCCACGCCTACCTCGCGGGCACGGGCGTGGAGCTGATGGCCGCCTCCGACAACGTGCTGCGCGGGGGCCTCACGCCCAAGCACATCGACGTGCCCGAGCTGGTGAGCGTGCTGGAGTTCTCGCCGCTGCCCGTGCCCTACCTCCCGGCCGAGCAGGCCGGACCGGGCGTGCGCGTCTACCGTCCGGACGTCCCCGACTTCGTGCTCGCCGTCGTGCAGCCGGCGTCGGAGGAGCCGGCCCGCGTCGCCCTGCACGGGCCCGCCATCGCGATCGCGACCGAGGGCTCGTTCTCGCTCGAGGGCGCCGAGGGCTCGGTCCGCGTCGAGCGCGGCGGCAGCGTGTTCGTGACCCCGTCGGAGGGCGCTCTCGCCGTCACCGGACGGGGCACGCTCTTCGTCGCGACGGTCTGACCCCTCCAACGACCCGGCCGCTCAGGCGGCGAAGGTGCGGCGGTAGGCCACCGGCGTGGTCCGCAGGACGCGCGTGAAGTGGTGGCGCATCACCGCGGCCGTGCCGAAGCCGACCCGCGCGGCGACCGCCTCGAGGGTCAGCTCCGTCTCCTCCAGCAGCACCTGCGCCCGGAGGAGGCGCTGGCGGGTGAGCCAGGCGAGCGGAGTCGTGCCGAGGTCGGCCCGGAAGCGGCGCGCGAAGGTGCGGGGGGCCATCAGGGCCCGACGGGCCAGCGCCTCGATCGAGAGGTCCTCGTCGAGGTGCTCCAGCATCCACTCGGTGACCTCGGCCAGCGAGTCCGCGCGCGCCTCGGGAACGGGGGTCCGCAGGTACTGCGCCTGCCCGCCGTGGCGCTGCGGGGGTACGACCATCCGCCGGGCGACGACGCTCGCCGCCGTCGCGCCCAGCTCCTCGCGCACCACGTGCAGCGCCGCGTCGATGCCGGCCGCGGTGCCCGCGCTCGTCACGATGCGCCCCTCCTGCACGTAGAGGACCTCCGGGTCCACCGTGACGGAGGGGAAGCGCCGGGCGAGCTCCGCGGCGTGCATCCAGTGGGTGGTCGCGCGCCGACCGTCGAGCAGGCCCGCCTGCGCCAGGGTGAAGGCCCCGCTGCAGACGCTGAGGATCCACGCGCCGCGCTCGTGAGCCTCGCGGAGGAGGTCGAGCACCCGCTCGTCGGCGGGCCCGCGGCCGTGGGCGGGGACGGCGATCAGGTCCGCGTCCCGGGCCGCGTGGAGACCATCGGCGATCAGCAGGTCGAATCCGAGGCTCGTGCGGACGGGGCCCGGATCGGGAGTGGCGATCCGGAAGTCGAGGGCGGGACCTCCGTCGGCGCCGCGGTCGATCCCGAACACCTCGCAGACGACCCCGAACTCGAACGGCGCGAGGCCGGGCAGGGCGAGGAGGGCGACGGAGCGGAGCACGACGGCAGGATATCGCGTCACGTCGTCATCCGGCCTATCCACGCCGTCGATCCCCGCCGCTAGGGTGTCTTCCGGCGCGCGGAGTCGCGGGCCCGCACCGAGGAGGATCCACATGGCATGGCTGGTCACCGGGGGAGCCGGGTACATCGGGGCGCACGTGGTGCGCGCGTTCTCGGAGCAGGGCATCGACCCCGTCGTCCTCGACGACCTCTCCTCGGGGCACGCGTCGTTCGTGCCCGAGGGCGTCCCGTTCCGCCAGGGCTCGATCCTCGACGAGGCCCTGCTCGACCGCGTGCTCGCCGAGCACGACATCGAGGGCGTCGTCCACGTCGCCGGGTTCAAGTACGCCGGAGTCTCGGTGCAGCGCCCTCTGCACACCTACGAGCAGAACGTCACCGGCACCATGCGCGTGCTGGCGGCGATGGAGCGCGCCGGGGTCTCCTCGATCGTCTTCTCCTCGAGCGCTGCCGTCTACGGCGCGGTCGACGTCGAGATCGTCACCGAGGACACCCCCAAGAGCCCGGAGTCGCCCTACGGCGAGTCGAAGCTGATCGGCGAGTGGCTGCTCGCGGACGCGGGGCGGGCGCACGGCGTCAGGCACGCCTCCCTGCGCTACTTCAACGTCGTCGGGTCCGGCTACCCGGACGTCTACGACACCAGCCCCCACAATCTCTTCCCCCTCGTCTTCGAGGCGCTGCTGGACGGCCGCACGCCCCGGATCAACGGCGACGACTACCCGACACCGGACGGCACCTGCGTCCGCGACTACATCCACGTCGCGGACCTGGCGCTCGCGCACGTCGCCGCGGCGCGCCGCCTGGCCGCCGGCGAGCCGATCGACCCGGTCTACAACCTGGGCAGCGGATCCGGGGCCTCCGTCGGGGAGATCATGCGCGCGATCGCCGACAGCACCGGCATCGCCTTCACGCCCGAGGTCGCCCCGCGGCGGCCGGGTGATCCGCCCCGCATCGTCGCCTCCGGTGAGACGGCGGCCCGCGACCTGGGCTGGGAGATGCGGCACACCGTCGCCGAGATGGTGGAGAGCGCATGGCGCGCACGGAGCGCCGCGACGGCCTGATCGGATCTCACGTTCGCGACACGCCGGTGTGTCGTGAACCCTCCACGGCGGGTTGAGGGTTTATGGTCCGCGACTTGACCTGAGCGAATGACACCGCTGTAATTACCTAGGCAGCGGCTCCGGGAGGAGCGGCCGCCGATCATCGGTTCGCAGGCGGGGTAGGAGACGGCATGACGCTTCCGGAACAGCACTCCGGAGTCCCCGAGGACTGGTTCGTCGATCCGGTCCGTCTGGGCGTGCCCGGGGTCCGACCCGGGATCGACACCGCGACCGAGGCGCCGGGGGGCGCGCTCTCCTGGCAGGTCGACTCGCTGTGCGCGCAGACCGATCCCGAGGCCTTCTTCCCCGAGAAGGGCGGCTCGACCCGCGACGCCAAGAAGATCTGCACCTCGTGCGAGGTCCGGGCGCAGTGCCTCGAGTACGCGCTCGAGAACGACGAGCGCTTCGGCATCTGGGGCGGCCTCTCCGAGCGCGAGCGCCGGAAGCTGCGCCGCCGGGCCTAGTCCCCTCCTCGCCGCGACCCGACCGACGGGGCGGCGAGCCGCAGGCGGGCGGCGCGGCGGCATCGCTTAGGGTGGTCCGCGATGTATCCACGAGTCACCGCCGTCCTCGTCGCGCGCAACGGCGCGGCCTATCTGGAACGAACCCTCGCGGCACTGCGGGCGCAGACCCGTCAGCCCGATGCGACGGTGTTCGTCGACGGAGGCTCGAAGGACACGACCGACGAGCTCCTCGCGTCCTGGGGTCCGACGCAGCTCGTGCAGGTCGCCGAGCACCTCCCCTTCGGCCAGGCCGTGGCCCGCGCTGTCCGCGTGATGCAGCCGCCGGCCGGAGAGGACGAGTGGCTGTGGCTGCTCGCGCAGGACTCCGCCCCCGAGCCCGGCGCCCTCGCGGCGCTGCTGGGAGCCGTCGAGGTCGCCCCCTCCGTCGCCGTCGCCGGTCCCAAGATCATGGACTGGACGCGCTCCGGCTACATCCGCAGCTACGGCGAGTCGATCACCAAGCACGGCACGACCGTCCACCTCGTCGAGGACGAGCTCGACCAGGGCCAGCACGACTCCACGCCCGACGTCCTGGCCGTCGCCGCCGGCGGCATGCTCGTGCGCCACTCCCTCTGGGAGGAGCTCGGCGGCTTCGACCCCGGCCTGCCGGTCGTCGACGACGCGCTCGACTTCTCGATCCGCACCCGGCTCGCCGGGCACCGGGTCAGCCGCGTGCCGGACGCCCGCGTCACCACCGCCCGCATCGGGCTGCAGCGCCCCGACGGCCGCCGCATCGACAGCGGGGAGCGGCGCCGCGCGCGCCAGCACCGCACCGCGCAGCTGCACCGCCGGCTCGCCTACGCGCCCGTCGCGCTCCTCCTCGTGCACTGGCTCTCGCTCGTCCCCCTGGCTATCGGCCGCGCAGTCGTGCGCCTGCTGCGCAAGCAGCCCGGGCTGGTCGGAGGGGAGCTGCTGGCGGCCCTCGTCGTCGCCTTCGGGGGGACGAAGGTGCTGCGGGCCCGCGCCGTTCTCCGCTCGTCGAAGAACGTGGGCTGGAAGGCCGTCGCGCCGCTGCGCATCCCGCTGGACGTGGTGCGGCAGCTGCGCTCGGTGCGCCACGACGCCGTGCGCGTGCAGGCTGGGCGGGACCGCCATCCGCTGCACTTCTTCCAGGGCGGGGGAGTGTGGGTCGTCCTCATCGCCGCGCTCGCCGGCCTGGTGGTCTACACGCCGCTCCTCGCTGCTCCCGCGCTCAGCGGCGGCGGTCTGCTGACGCTCTCGCCGACCGTCGGCGAGCTGTGGCGCAACGCGGCCTACGGCTGGCGCGACCTCGGCTCGGGGTTCATCGGCGCGGCGGACCCGTTCGCCGCCGTCCTCGCCGTGCTCGGCTCGCTGACCTTCTGGTCGCCCAGCTACTCGATGGTGCTGCTCTATCTCGTCGCGCTCCCCGCTGCCGCCCTCGGCGCCTGGCTGATGATCGCGCGGCTCACCCCGCGCGCGACCGCCCGCGCCGCCGGAGCCCTCGTCTACATCCTCGCTCCCGCCTTCTTCGCCGCGCAGGCCGACGGGCGCCCCGCCCCGCTGCTGGTGCACGTGCTGCTTCCCTGGCTCTTCTTCGCCGGGTTCGGCGCGTACCGCTCCTGGTCCGCCTCCGCGAGCGCCTCGATCCTGGCTGCGGCCGTCGTCGCGTGCGCGCCGGTGCTGGCCGTGCCGCTCCTGGTGATCTGGCTCGTCGTCGTCGCCACCTCGGGGCGGCGGATCGGCCGCTTCCTCGGCCTGCCGATCCCCGCGGCCGTCCTGCTCTTCCCGCTGGTGGTCGCCCGCGCACCGCGGGGCGACTGGCTCGGCGTCCTCGCGGATCCGGGCGTCCCGCTGCCCTCCGCGCAGTCGGACCTCGTCGCGCTGCTCGCCGGCTTCCCGGCCGGTCTGCCCGATGGATGGCTCGCGTTCCTCGGCGGTCTGGGGATCGGCGCCTCCGCCGCCCCGCTGGTCACGGCCGTGCTCGTCGTGCCGCTGATCGTCGCGGCGCTGGCCGCCCTCCTCCTCCCGAACAACCTCTCGGCCCTCGGCGGCGTCGGCGTCGCGGCGGCGGGTCTCGTGACCGCCTCGCTCGCCCAGGGCGTGCAGGTCGCGACCACCGGCTCCGAGGCGGTCTCCGTCTGGAGCGGCACCGGTCTCAGCCTCTACTGGCTCGGCCTGGTGATCGGCGCGTCGCTCTCGCTCGCCGCCGTGCGCTCCGTGCGCGTGGTGCCGGCGCTCGTCGTCACGGCCGCGGCAGCAGCAATGGTCGGTCCGCTCGCGGTGGCCTTCCCGTCCGGCGCCGGCACGTCCGTGTCGACCACGTCGGACCGCTCGCTCCCCGCCTACGTGGCGGCCGAGGCCCGGAACGACCCGCGGGTGGGCACGATCGTGCTCGTCCCGCAGGCGGACGGCGGCGTCCTCGCCCGGCTGGAGCGCGGAGCGGGCGCGACCCTCGACCAGCAGTCGACCCTCGCGAACACCGGCGCCGAGAGCACGGACGCGATCGACGAGCTGGCGGGCAACCTCGTCTCGCGGACGGGCTACGACGTCCCCTCCGCGCTCGAGAGCCTCGGCGTGCGCTTCGTCGTGCTGACCGAGCCGGCCGGCACCCAGGTCGGCGACGCGGCCGCCGCCGTGCGCGCGCGGGCGGCCGTCTCCCTCGACGGCAACGCGGCGTTCTCGGCCGTCGGCGACACCCGCTACGGGCTCCTCTGGACGGCCGTCGACACCGAGGGGACCCGCACCGAGGCCGCTCCGTCCGGCGTGGTCGGGCCCTTCGGGATCGCCTACACGATCGCCCTCCTCCTCGTCTTCGTCGTCGCCCTCCTGCTGGCGGTGCCCACCGGGCTCTCGCTCGAGCGGGGCCGCTCCAGCGGCGCGGTCGCCGGGATCGACGACGAGCCGGGCGAGGCCACCGGCCAGTTCGACGACGGGAACGACGATGTCTGACCCCGCCGACCAGGAGAAGCAGATGCCCGAGTCCTCCGCCCGCCGCTCCCGCGCGGAGCGCCGCGCCGATCGCTCCGCGGCATCGACGCCCGATCGCGCACCCTCGGCCGCCCGTCGGCGCCGGACGGCCCTGCGCGGTGCGGTGGGCGCGGCCGGAGTCGTGATCGCTGCGGCCGCCGTGGTCGTGCCCCAGCTCCTCCCGTCCCCCCTGGTCTCGAGCGCCGCGGAGGGCGTCGTCGTGACGCCCGTCGCGGCCGACAGCTCGCTGGTCTGCGGCGGCGATCTGATCGACGCCGGAGAGCCGGAGCAGCTGCGCGCCCTCGACGGCGCGGCGACCGCGGTCCGGCCCGAGGGCTCCACCTCGGACCCCACGGTCCTCGACGAGGACGATGTCGCCGCACCGGGCACCGGCATCACCGGTCTGAGCGTGCCCGCGGGCTCCGACCCCGCTCCCGGTGGAGCCACCGTCCAGGCCATCGGCACGGACACCCTCTCCGGACTGTCCGCCCGCGCCTGCGCCGAGCCCTCGGCCGACAGCTGGCTCGTGGCCGGCTCGACCGACGTCGGGCGCACCTCCGTGCTGATCCTGGCGAACCCGAGCGAGGTCGCCTCCACCGTCGACCTCACGCTCTTCTCCGAGACCGGCACCGTCCAGGCCACCGGCGCCACGGGCATCGTCGTTCCGGCCGGAGCGGTCCGCGCGCTCCCGCTCGCGGGGCTCGCCCCCGGGGTCGTCCAGCCCGTCGTGCACGTGACCGCACGGGGCGGCGAGGTCGCCGCGAGCATGCAGAGCAGCGCCATCTCCGGGCTCACCCCGGAGGGCGTCGAGACCACCGGCCCCTCCGCCGGCCCGGACACACTCGCCGTGATCGCCGGCTTCACCGTCACGTCGCCTCCGGCCGAGACCGCGAGCGACGACGGCAGCGGCGGCGCGGGCAGCCCCGTGCTGCGCATCCTCACCCCCGGCGACGCCGACAGCACGGTCTCGGTCGAGGTCACCAACGAGGACCCGAGCGGGTCGGGCGCCTCCACCCAGGTCGTCGTCCCCGCCGGCCTCGTCGGCGAGGTCCCGCTCACGGGCCTGGCGGACGGCTCCTACCGCATCGTCCTGCGGGCCGATCAGCCGATCGTCGCGGCGGGGCGGACGACCTCGACCGGCTCGGCCGGCACGGACTTCGCCTGGTTCGCCTCCGGCACCGCGACCACGACGCCCTTCGGCGTCGCCGGCACGGGCGAGGGCGACGCGCGACTGCACCTGGTCAACGGCAGCGACTCGACCGCCTCGGTCGAGATCGAGGCCCCGGGCGGCACCCGCACGCTCGAGCTCGGCCCGTTCGCGGCTCTCGCGACCCCGCTGGACGGCGACGGCGCGGTCGTCAGCAGCACCCAGCCGGTGCAGGCCTCGGTCTCGATCGCGCGCGACGGGCGGATCGCCTCGTACACGATCGTCCCGCCGGGACCGCTCTCCTCGCCGATCAAGGTCTACTCGCACTGAGACGCGGGGCGGCGGCGCCTCGGCGGTGCCGGCGCCTCAGAGCTGCCGGCGCATCAGGGGTGCCGGTAGCGGTCCGGGGAGATGTCCCACGGGTCGCGGCCGAGCAGCTCCGCGACGGCGCGGAACACGTAGCTCTCGATCAGCATGCGCTGGTGCCACTCGTCGCGGCGGTGCAGCTTCGCCAGGCGCTCGATCGGCACGCGGTAGAGCGTGATGCGGCGCGCGGCGTGGTCGACGCGCCACCGCGCGATGCCCGTGCCCTGCAGCCGGTCGGGGTCGACGTCGGGAGTCGCAGCGACGTCGACGCGGATGCCGGCGAGCTCCTCCGGCCAGGTGCCGCGGAGGTAGTCGAAGGCCGAGCCGATCGTCGCCTCGAAGAAGTCGGAGCGGGTCTGCAGCAGGGGGAGGTGCGGACCGGTGATCGGCCCTCGTGCGCCGCGGCCGTGCCGGTCGCGGGAGCCTCCGCGCGACCCGCTCGTCGGGCGAGCGGCGGAACGACGAGCACGGGGCATGGCTCCAGCCTATTGCTACTGTGGGCGGCGATGACCGGACGGCACTGCTCGCGGACGGGCTGCCGCGCGCAGGCCGTCGTCACGCTGACCTACGACTACCGCGACTCGCTGGTGGCGGTCGGGCCGCTGAGTCCTGCGCCGGATCCGCACGGCTACGACCTCTGCGCCGAGCACGACCGGCGGCTCCTCGTCCCGCGCGGCTGGGAGACCGTCCGCTACGGCGCGGGGCCCGCCTAGGCCGCTGCCGCGCGCGTCAGGGCCGCTCGGGGAAGCCGCGCGGCGTGCTCGAGAGCACGGGGGCCAGCCGCTCGAGGCGCTGGTCGGACAGGAGCAGGGCGCGCTCCTCCCGCGCCCGGCGGAGTGCGGCCACGGCGAGGAGGAAGTCCTCCGCGGGCGCGGCGGGCAGCGGGGAGACGTGGACCGCGGTCTCGTCGGCCAGCGCGGCGGCGAGCTGCGAGCGCGACGGCTCCGTCATGCCGTGGCGCTGGCGGAGGAACTGCGCCAGTCGGCGCGCCAGGGCGTCGGGGAGGCGCGCGGTGTCCGCCGTGACGGCCCAGCCCCGCAGCGGCTCCGGGATCTCGACGACCAGCGGCTCCGCGCGGGGAACCCGCTCGAGCTGGCTGTGCGTGCCCGCGAGGACGTCGCCGAGACGGCGCGATCGGCGCGAGAGGAGGCCGACGACCGCGGCGAGCCCGCCGAAGGTCATCAGGATCTCGAGGACGCCGGTGAGGCCGCGCACGAGGGCGTGCCGGAAGCCGATGGAACCGCCGTCGTCGCGGACGACGCGAGCGCCGACGGTGAGCTTCCCGAGCGAGCGGCCGCGACTGGCCGTCTCGACGGTGACCGGCACGATCACCACGGCGATGACGAGGGCCGCGATCGCCACGGCGGCCGAGGCGGCGGGGTCCAGGCCGCCGTCCCCGGAGAGGGAGGAGACCAGCAGGAACAGGCCCAGCGCGAGCAGGAGCTCCGCGATCAGGTCGATGATCGCGCCGACCGCGCGGAGCACGAACGAGGTGACGGGCACCTCGAGCGCGATCGCCTCGCCGGTGACCAGGTCGGCGTCGTCGAACTCGGTGCGCTGCTCCTCCACGGTGCTCCTCCCGGATGCTCGGCCTCGGCGGCGTGCCTGGCTATCCTGTCAGGAGATGGACATCGACGCTCTCTCGGCCGCCCGCACTGCGCAGTGGACCCGCCTCGACGAGCTCTCGCGCAGGCGCCGCCTGACCGGAGCCGAGGCGGACGAGCTGATCGAGCGCTACCAGGCGGCATCCGCGGACCTCGCCACGATCTCCTCCACCGCCGGATCGACGGCCGTCGGCACTCGGCTCGCCGTCTCGCTCTCGCGGGCTCGGGGACGCCTGACCGGCACGCGAGACGAGCCGCTCGCCGCGGTCTCCCGCTTCGTCGTCCTCTCGCTCCCGGCCGCTCTGCACCGGCTGCGCTGGCTGACGCTCGCCGTCGCCCTCGCGACCGCGGTGGTGGCGACGCTCTACGCGCTCTGGATCCTCGGCGACCCGCGCCTGCTCGCCGCGCTGGGCGACGACGAGGAGCTGCGGCGCTTCGCCCGGGGCGACTTCATCGACTACTACTCCGAGAACCCCGCCGCCTCGTTCGCCGGGCAGGTCTGGACGAACAACGCCTGGATCGCGGCGCAGTGCGTGGCCTTCGGGATCGTCGGCGTCTACGTGCCGTACATCCTGCTGCAGAACGCGCAGAACCTCGGCACGTCGATCGCGGTGATGTTCCATGTGGGGGAGGGCGACACGTTCTTCCTCTACATCGCGCCGCACGGACAGCTCGAGCTGACGGCCGTGTTCGTCGCCGCGGCCGCGGGCCTGCGGATCTTCTGGGCCTGGATCGCTCCCGGCGCGCGCACCCGCGGCCAGGCGCTCGCCGAGGACGCGCGGAGCCTGTTCACGGTGGCGATCGGCCTGGTCTTCGTGCTGCTCGTCTCGGGAGTGATCGAGGGGTTCGTCACTCCGGCACCCTGGCCCTGGTGGCTCAAGATCGGGATCGGGGCGCTCGCCCTCGGCGCGTTCCTCTTCTACATGATCGTCGTCGGCGGGCGCGCGGTGCGGGCGGGGGAGACGGGCGACCTCGACCGGTTCGAGGCCGGGTCGCGGAGCATCGCGGCCGGCTGAGCCGAGCCGGACGAGCGCGGCCGTCGGAGCGGGGCCGTCGATCAGCGCTCCCGGGACCGACGACGGCCCCTCTCGCAGGTCAGAGCCGTCCGGCCGCCTTGAGCGCGAGGTAGCGGTCCGCGAGCGCCGGCGGGAGCGCGGAGGGGCTGCCGAGCACGACGTCCCCGCCGAGACGGCGGACGGCGGCCGAGAGCCGGTCGACGTCCGCGAGCGAGCGCTCCGCGGCGGCGGCGGAGTAGACCGCGGCCCGGTCGCTCCGGTCCTCCGCCATCCGCTGCAGCTCGGGGTCGAGCGCGCAGGCGACCACGACCGTGTGCACGCGGGTGAGCTGCGGGAGCACCGCGAGGAGCCCCTCCGCCGAGCCGACCGAGTCGAGCGCGGTGAGGAGGACCACCAGCGAGCGCTGGGAGGCCAGGGTGCGCACCTGCGCGGGGACCGCCGCCCAGTCGGTCTCGATGAGCTGGGGCTGCACGGGGGCGAGGGCGTCCACGACGCGGGTCAGCACCTCCGTGCCGGTCGCGCCGTGCACGCGGGCTCGCCGGGTGCGGTCGAACGCGAGCACGTCGACCCGGTCGCCGGCCGAGGCCGCGAGGGCCGCCAGGAGGAGCGACGCCTCGATCGCCGTGTCCAGGCGCGGCTCGTCCTCGATCCGTGCGGCGGACGTGCGGCCCGTGTCGAGCACGACGATCACGCGCCGGTCGCGCTCCGGGCGCCAGGTGCGGACGACCGGCTCCCGGCGCCGCGCGGTCGCCCGCCAGTCGAGCGAGCGGACGTCGTCGCCGCGGACGTACTCGCGCAGGCTGTCGAACTCGGTCCCCTGGCCGCGGATCATCACGCTGGTCCGCCCCTCCAGCTCACGCAGCCGCGCCAGGCGCGAGGGCAGGTGGCGGCGGGAGCGGAAGGCGGGCAGCACCCGGACGACGGCCGGCGCGGCCCGCGTCGCCTGGCGGCCGGCCATCCCGAGCGGCCCGCGGGAGCGGATGGTGACGTGGAGTGCCCGGCGCTCGCCGCGGCGGATCGGCTCCAGGACCGTGGTCACCGCGCGGCGCTCGCCCGGCGGCAGACGCAGGGGCGACCGGGTCTCGAGGGCACCGGCCGAGGGCTCCCAGGCGTCGCGGAGGACCCCCGTGATCCTCCTGCGGCCGGTGCTCGTGACCAGGAGGGTCGCTTCGGCCCTCTCGCCGAGCCGCACCCGGTCCGGCACCCGCCGCTCGAGCACCACGGCCCGGGGCGAGCCCGCGACCGCGACGTCGATCCCGACGAGGACCGCCCAGGCCAGGAGCCAGAGGCCGAGCACGGCGAAGGCGACCTCGGGGCGGCCGCCCAGGAGGACGACCGGCACCAGGCCGACGAGGAGGACGAGGACGCTGCGTCCGGTGAGGTGCACGGCTCAGACCGGGACGCGGACCTGCTGCAGGATCCCGCCCAGGACGGCCTCGGTGCGGACGCCCTCGAGCTCCGCCTCCGGCTCCAGCTGGATGCGGTGGCGCAGCACGGGCAGGACCATCGCCTGCACGTGGTCGGGGGTGATCGAGCCGTAGCCGTTGAGCCAGGCCCAGGCGCGGGACGCCGCGAGCAGGGCGGTCGAGCCGCGGGGGCTGGTGCCGAGCTTGACGCTCGGGCTCTCGCGGGTGGCGCGGGCGAGGTCGACGATGTAGCCGAGGACGTCGGGACCGGCTCCGACTCGCCGGGCCGAGGCCTGGGCGGCGCGCAGACGGGCGGCGTCGAGCACGGGTCGCACGCCCGCGGCGTCGAGGTCGCGCGGGTCGAAGCCCGCGGCGTGGCGCGAGAGCACCTCCACCTCGACGTCGCGCGGCGGGATGTCGAGCACGAGCTTGAGCAGGAACCGGTCCAGCTGGGCCTCCGGGAGCACGTAGGTCCCCTCGTACTCGACCGGGTTCTGGGTGGCGGCGACGAGGAACGGGTCCGGCAGAGGCAGGGTGCGCCCGTCGACGCTGACCTGGCGCTCCTCCATCGCCTCGAGCAGCGCGGCCTGGGTCTTCGGCGGCGTGCGGTTGATCTCGTCCGCCAGCAGGAGATTCGTGAAGACCGGGCCCTCGCGGAAGGCGAAGCCGGAGGTGGAGGCGTCGTAGACGAGGGAGCCGGTGATGTCGCCGGGCATCAGGTCCGGCGTGAACTGCACCCGGCGGGTGTCGAGGCCGAGCGAGACGGACAGGGCGCGCACGAGCAGCGTCTTCGCGACTCCGGGGACGCCCTCGAGCAGGACGTGGCCGCCCGCGAGGAGGGCGATCAGGAGCCCGGAGACGGCGCCGTCCTGGCCGACGACCGCGCGGCCGACCTCCGAGCGGACCCGGTCGAGCTCGGCGCGCAGGTCGTCGTCGGAGACCGGCGCTCCGTCGCGGGCGGAGGGGGTGGTGTCGCTCATCGGGAGGGGCCTTCCGGTCGTCGGGCGGTCGTCGGGGAGAGGGCGGCGCGGAGCGCGCTCTCGAAGCGGAGGAGCTCGTCGGAGGCGGCCACGAGGGCGGCGTCGTCGCCCGGCAGGTCGTCGACGAGCAGCCGGCGCAGCGCGGCCTGATCGCGGCCGAGGCGCTCGGCGGCGACGGCGACGATCTCGTCGACCCCGGTCGCCGGAGCGAGTCCCAGAAGCGCGGCCGTCCGCCGGAGGGTGCCGATGCGCAGTGCGTCGAGGGCGCGGGGCCGCAGGGCTCCGCGCGCGTAGAGCCGCGCGCGGCCGCGGGCCGTCTCGCTCGCATGCACGACGACCGGCAGCGGCTCGACCGCGAGCGGGCCGAGCCGGCGGCCGCGCCAGACGGCGGAGGCGACGAACACGGCCACCAGCAGCAGGAGAGCCGGAGTCACCCAGCCGGGGGCGAGGTCGGCGGGTGCAGGGGCGGTGCTCGCCGAGTCGGCGGCTCCGGCGCGGTACCAGACCAGCCGGTCCTCACCGCCGAGCAGTCCGAGTGCGAGAGCGGCGCGGCCGTCCTGGCCGATGGTGCCGTTGCGGAGGAGGTCGGCGTCGCCGATCGCGGTGACGTCGGCGCCCTGCGGGAACCCGGTGCTCACGAGCAGGAAGCCGTCGTCGCCCGAGGGGAAGCAGCCGACCGCGTCGCCGTCGTCGAGGATCCGGTACGTGCTCCCTCCGGCGGGGAGCGTCCCGGCGCGCTCGGCCGCCGGGAGCGGGCACTCGGCGCGGAAGGGGCCGTCGCCGGCCGGGGAGCCGGCGAAGCGGACGTCCGGCAGCAGGGCGTCGAGCGCGGCTCCTCCCGGGGTCACCAGGACGAGCGATGCCGAGGCGCGGGCGAGCCGGCGGTACTGGGCCTCGTCGAGGGCCACGTCCGGGTCGTCGACGAGCAGTGTCGCGTCCGGGGAGGAGGCGGCGAGAGCGGAGTCCAGGTCGTCGGCGCGGACGACCTCGACGCCCTGATCGCGCAGCACCTGGGCGAGCGCGCGGGCGCCGTCCGGGGTCGCGCTGTCGACGTCGAGGTCCGGGGCGACCACCCGGGTCCCGGTCGCGACGGTGAGCAGCAGAGTGCCGACCGCGACGATCACGAGCAGGAGCACCCACACCCGTCCGCGGCGCAGCAGCGCGCCGAGGGTCGGGCTGGAGACCGTGTCGGCGCTCACCGGGGCGCCGCCAGGGCGTCCAGGACCGGCGAGGCCGCGGCGAGCTCGCGGTCCAGAGCCGCGACCCGCTCGTACTCGGCCGGGCCGCAGGGCTGCCCGAGGTAGCGCACGCGGTCGAAGTCGTCTGCCGTGCGGCGCAGCGCGGCGGCGGAGGAGGGGAAGGCCGCAGAGGCGCGCGACGCCAGGCCGAGCGCGGTCGTGCCGGGCGAGACCCGCAGGACGGTCCGCTCGTCGAGGGAGCGCACCAGGGCGCGGAAGCGCTCGACGAGCGCCTCGTCCCAGTCCCCGCGGGCGGCCGCGGCCTCGGCGAGCGAGCGGAGGATCGCGGCCGAGCGGGTGTCGTCGTCGGCGAGCACCGCTCCCGTGACGGTGCTGCGGCGACCGGCGCGGGGCCGTCCCGCGATGACGAGCGCGGCGACCACGAGCGCCACCAGCACCAGCACGCCGATCACGGCGGCGATCGGCACCGGCGGGCCGTCGCCCTGCAGCGTGAGGGAGGCGAACCAGTCGCGCACCGCCTGCACCACCCGGTCGAAGAGGGTCGGCTCGGCCGCCCGGTAGCGCGGGTCGGCGAGCTCCTCGAGGAGGAGTCGGCGCGCCTGCTCCGCGTCGGGCTCGAGAGGGGCCGCGGCGAGGATCACGGGCGCTCCGGCACGGGGAAGGGATCGGGGGAGGGGCGGCCCGCCGCGCGCTCCTCGACGTGGCGCATCAGCACCAGGTCGAAGCCCTCGCGGCGCATCCGTCGGTCGAGGTAGACGAGGCCCGTCACGGCCGACTGGAGCACGGTGCCGACGGCGCCGATCACGAAGCCCACGGCGACGGAGGCGATCGTCACCACGAGCGAGGTGACGAGCTGCGCGTCCGGGTCGGTCGGGGCGATCAGGGCGCCGGCGATCGGGATGAGCAGGCTGAACGGCGTGGCCACGATCTGGCCGGCGACCTGGATGATCACGGTCATCAGCGCGAGCGCGCCGAAGGTGCGCCAGAAGCCGCCCGCCACCAGCCGCCAGGAGCGCGCCACCGCACGGCGCAGCGGCAGCCGCTCGACGACGATCAGGCTCGGAACCAGGGCGAGCTTCGTCGACAGCCAGACCCCCAGCGCGAGGGCGACCAGGCCGGAGCCGACGAGCACCAGGATCCCGCCGACGATCGCGCTCGACGTCCCGTCCATCGCTCCGATGACGAACAGCGGCACGGCGAGCGCCACGGCGAGGAGCACCAGGAGGAGGTAGCCGACGCCCTGCAGGACCGTCCAGCCGATCAGCGCCCAGAAGCGGCCCCGCAGCCGGGCGAGCAGCTGTCGGAAGGTCGCCCGCTCGCCGAGGACGCCGCGGGTGACCTCGAGCACGACCACGCCCTGCACGAGAGCGCCGCTGGCGAGCGAGACGGCGAGGGGGATGAGGGCGGCCAGGACCACGACCGCGAGGGAGCCCGCGCCGACGGCGTCGCGGTCGGCGGACTCCGCCTGCGCGATGCGCCCGACGGCGAGCACCGCGATCAAGCCGTAGACCGCCAGGGCGAGCACCGACCCGAGGCCCTGCACCAGCAGGGCGACGCCCAGGGTCGTGCGGGGGCTGCGGCGGAGGACCTGGAACGGGGCGCCGAGCAGGGTGCCGAAGCCGAGCGGGCGCAGCGGCACGAGACCGGGCTTGGGCGGGGGAGTCCAGCCGGGCGCTGGGCGTCCGGGCGACCAGGGGCCGGCGCCGGCGGGCGACCAGGAGCCCCCGGCGGGAGCGGGTGGTACGGGGCCTGCGCTCGGCGGCGCGGGCGACCAGGCCGGGGCGACGGGAGCGGGCAGCGGCCTGCGCCGGTCGCCGTCCTGCGCCGGGACGGCCGCGTCGTCCGGACGCCCTGCGGGCGGGGGCCACTGAGCTGCGTCGGTCATCCCCTCCATGCTGTCACAGGCGTGCGGGCGGGGTCCTCCCCCGAGCGGACCCCCTTAGCCCGCAGAGCCCGCTCCCCGCCCGCGGAGAGGTGCGTCGGTTAGCCTGGGTCGGGTCACCGTGCGCGCCGTGGGCGGGCGCGACCCGAGACGAGGAAGAGCAGACCGATGAGCGCGCGCATTCTGGTGGTCGACGACGACGCCGCCCTGGCCGAGATGATCGGCATCGTCCTGCGCGCCGACGGGTACGACGTCTCCTTCTGCGCGGACGGCTCAGGCGCCCTCGAGGCCTTCCGGCGGGCCCGGCCGGACCTGGTCCTGCTCGACCTGATGCTGCCCGGGATCGACGGGATCGAGGTGTGCCGCGCGATCCGCGCCGAGTCCGGCGTCCCCGTCATCATGCTGACGGCCAAGTCCGACACCTCCGACGTCGTGCAGGGCCTCGAGTCCGGCGCCGACGACTACATGGTCAAGCCGTTCGACCCCAAGGAGCTCGTCGCGCGGATCAGGACGCGCCTGCGTCCCGCCACCGCCGCCGCGAACGCGGTGCTGCAGGTCGGGGACCTGAGCCTCGACGTCGCCGGCCACGAGGTCCGCCGCGGCGAGACGCGCATCGGCCTGACCCCGCTCGAGTTCGACCTCCTCCTCGCCCTCGCCTCCAAGCCCCAGCAGGTCTTCACCCGCGAGATGCTGCTCGAGCAGGTCTGGGGCTACCACTACAAGGCCGACACCCGCCTCGTGAACGTGCACGTCCAGCGCCTGCGCGCCAAGGTCGAGAAGGACCCGGACGACCCCCGCATCGTGATGACCGTGCGCGGCGTCGGCTACCGCGCCGGCGCCGTCCTCCCGGGCTGACCGTGCCCCGCCTCGCCGCTCCCGACGTGCGCCGGTGGCCCCGCCGCGTGCTCGGGGTGTGGCGCACGTCGCTGCAGTTCCGCGCGGTCGCGATCACGGTCCTGCTCAGCGGCATCGCCATCGGCTCGACCGGCGTCTACCTCTCGTACAGCATCAGCGACAACCTGTTCCAGTCGCGGCTGACGCAGGTCACGGGCGACACGTCGCGCGCGACCCGGGCCGCGCAGGGATACCTCGACGCCGCCACCGTCTCCACCCGCCAGGACATGGAGGAGGTGATGAGCTCGGTGCGCACCGCCGTCCGGGACGCCTCCTCCTCCGCGCTGATCGCCGTCGTGCGCTCGCCCGACCAGGAGGCGTCCTCGCTGGCGCCTCAGGACATCTACAACCGCGAGCTGCAGAACGGCGTGATCAGCGACGCGCTGCGCGAGCGGGTGCAGGCGGGCTCCGACGGGCAGTACTGGCAGTCGGTGACGCTCGACGCCTCCGGTCAGCAGCAGCCCGGCATCCTCGTCGGCTCGACCCTCGAGCTGCCGAGCTCGGCCGGGCGCTACGAGCTGTACATCGGCTACTCCCTCGCGGACGCGGAGCGCACGCTCCAGTTCGTGCAGCAGGTGCTCAACGTGGCGGGGATCCTGCTCATCCTGCTGATCGGAGCGGTCAGCTGGGTCGTCGTGCGGATCGTCGTCGCCCCGGTCCGGGTCGCGGCCGAGACGAGCCAGCGCCTCGCCGCCGGCGACTTCGACGTGCGGATCCCCGAGCGGGGCCAGGACGTGATCGCGACCCTCGCCCGGTCGTTCAACGGCATGGCCGACAGCCTGCAGGACCGGATCAGCGAGCTCGCGACGCTCAGCCAGGTCCAGCAGCGCTTCGTCTCGGACGTCTCGCACGAGCTCCGGACGCCGCTGACGACGATGAAGCTGGCCGGGGACGTGCTGTACGACCAGCGCGAGGACTTCGCCCCGGTCGCCGAGCGCACGGTCGAGCTGCTGCACAGCCAGATCGACCGCTTCGAGAGCCTCCTCGCCGACCTGCTCGAGATCTCCCGCCACGACGCGGGATCGGCCGAGCTCGAGCTCGAGCCGGTCAACCTGGTGAAGCTGGCCGGCGACGAGATCGAGGCGATGCGCGGGATCGCGGAGGCGAACGGCTCCCGGCTCACTCTCTCCGCCCCGGGCGGCTACTTCGACGCCGACCTCGATCCGCGCCGCATCCGCCGGATCGTCCGCAACCTGCTGGGCAACGCGATCGAGCACGGCGACGGCCGCGAGGTCGTCGTCACTGTCGACAGCAACGCCAGCGCGGTCGCCCTCGCGGTGCGCGACTACGGGCACGGCATGAGCAGCGAGGAGGTGGTGCGCGTCTTCGACCGCTTCTGGCGCGCCGACCCGTCCCGCCGCCGCACGCTCGGCGGCACCGGCCTCGGCCTCTCCATCGCGCAGGAGGACACCGCCCTGCACCACGGCTGGCTGCAGGTCTGGTCAGTGCCCGATCGCGGCGCCTGCTTCCGCCTGACCGTGCCCCGCCACCGCGGCGAGCGGATCGAGGCCTCGCCGCTCCCGCTGCCCCCGGTCGACGCGGGCGAGCAGGCCTACAGCGGCCCGATCGTCCTCCCGCCGCTGCAGGCTCCTCCGGTCGGGGCCGCGGGGGTGCTCCCGTGAGGCGCGGCGTCCTCCGCGCCGTCGCGGCCGCCGCGCTGCTCGCGCTCGGGCTGGCCGGGTGCGCCGGCATCCCGCGGGACGGCGACGTCGGAGTCGGACGGCCCGACACCGCGCCGCAGGACCTCCAGTACGACTTCCTCCCGTCGGGACCCGCCGTCGGTGCGTCGCAGCGCGACATCCTGACCGGCTTCATCGACGCCGCGTCGAGCCCGCAGAACAACTACAAGATCGCCCGCGAGTTCCTCTCCACCGGAGCCGACTGGACGCCGGGCGAGCACGTGACGGTCGACGAGGGCCAGCGCTCCGCCTCGCCGCAGTCGGGATCCACGCTCTCGCTGACGATCACGCCCGTCGCCGAGGTCGACGCGACCGGCGTCTACACCGACGTCGCCACCACGGCCGGCCTGACCCTCGACTACGGCTTCGTCCAGGAGAACGGCGAGTGGCGCATCAGCGCGCCGCCGAGCGGCGTGGTGATCGACCGCACCACCTTCGAGCAGGTCTTCTCGACGCACGCGCTCTACTTCTTCGACCCCGCATACCAGTACCTCGTGCCGGACCTGCGCTGGTTCGCCTCGCGCGCCGACAGCTCCACCAGCACCACGATCGTCACCGAGCTGCTGCGCGGCCCCACGCCGTGGCTGCGGGACTCCGCCGCCGTCGTGTCGGCCTTCCCGACCGGGACGACGCTGGCGGCCGAGACCGTCCCGGTCGAGTCGCAGCGCGCCGTGGTCGACCTGAACCCGGCCGCTCTCGAGGCCGATCCGGCGCAGTGGCGGCTGATGGCCCTGCAGCTGAACCGGAGCCTCGCGAACGTCTCGAACGTCACCGGAGTCGCGCTCTCGGTCGAGCAGAACCCGATCGACGTCCCCTCCGAGGTCACCGGCCTGCCGACCTCGCCCCGCGTCGACACCCGGCCGCTCGTGCTGACCGACGACGCTTTCGGATTCCTCGGCTCCTCCGGGCTGGCCGGCCTCGGGATCTCGGATCGGATCGAGGCGCTGCAGCCGCGGGCCGCGGTCCTCGGCGAGCAGCGCGGGGCCGACTCGGACGCATCGGCCGCCGTGCTCACCGCCGCGGGCGTGAGCCTCGTGGAGCCCGACGGTGCCGACGTCCTCCTCGACGCGCGGTCGGGCCTCGTCGCGCCGTCCATCGATCCGCTCGGGTACGTCTGGTCGGTGCCGTCGGCCTCGCCCGGGCAGCTGGTGGCGTACTCCGCGGACGGCTCGCGCTCGATGCAGGTCGCGACGGCCTGGAGCGAGGTCGAGTCGCTCGCCTCGATCGCCGTGTCGCGCGACGGCACCCGGATGCTGGCGCTCGCCCAGGACGGGCAGCAGGCGACGGTGCTGGTGGCCGGCATCACCCGCTCCCGGGACGGCGACCCGGTGGCGGTCGGCGAGCCGGTCGTCCTCCGCTCGACTCTGGGGACCGCGGTCGCCGCGGCCTGGACGGACGAGCTCGACGTGGTGTCGGTCGTCCGCGGCTCGACGGGAGAGGACACCGTCACGATGAACCTGCTCGGCGGAGGCGCCACGGCGCTCGGCACGACGACGGGCACGGTCCAGATCGCCGCGGGCAACACCTCGACCCAGGTCCGGATCCTCGCCGAGGGCGGGGAGCTCCGGCAGCAGCGGGGCTCGGCCTGGCAGACGACCGCGACGGACATCCGGCTGCTCGCGGCGCAGACCGGCATGGGGTCCTGACCGGTCCTGTCGGCGGCGAGGAGCCCTGTCGACGACGGAGCGCTCCGGATGCTCCTCCCCAGGCGCGTCGGGCAGGCGGATCGTCCCGATCCGACGGATCCACCCCCGCGCCGCGGCCCGGACGGCGAACGTGGAGGCATGCTCTCCGATCACCTGCTCGACGCCCTCGCCGTCCTCCTCCCGCTGGAGTGCCCCGCCTGCGGAGAGCCGACGAGCCGGGCGCCCTGTCCGGACTGCTCGGCCGACGCGGCCGCCTCGGCCTGCCTGCTGACCCGCGTCGTCGGGCCGCCGGACGATCCGCTCCTCGTCGTCACCGGTGGCCCGTACGAGGGCACGGTGCGCCGCCTCGTCGTCGCGCTGAAGGAGGAGGGCCGCACGGCCTGCCTCGCCCCGCTCGGCGCGCTGTTGCGTCCGGCCCTCGGCGCGGCGCTCGCAGGCAGCCCCGCGATCCTGGTCGTCCCGCCCGGCTCCTGGCTCGGCCGCGTGCGGCGGGGCGCCGATCCCGTCGCGCAGCTGGTCGCCGCGGCGGGAGGGCGGGCGGCGCGTCCTCTCCGGCGGTCGCGGATGGTCCGCGACCAGGTCGGGCTCGGCCGCATCGAGCGGCGCGGCAACCTCGACGGGGCGTTCCGCGCCCGCCGTCCGCTCTCGTCGTGGCCGCCGGTGGTCCTCGTCGACGACGTGGTCACCTCCGGCGCGACCCTGCTCGAGCTCCGGCGCGCCGTGCGTGCGGCCGGCGGGACGGTCCGGGCCGCGGCGGCCCTGGCCGGCACCGCGCAACGAGGAGGGAACGTAGCAGCAGAATCCGGACGAACTCCCGGTGACGATCCGGTGGCCGGGGTCTACGGTGGGGGCACGGCGTGAACGGTCCGCCCCGGAGAAAGGCGGCACGCCGTACTCGACTGGGAGGTTGTCATGGACATCGACATCACAGGACGCAACATCGACATCACCGATCGCTTCCGCGCGTACGCGACGGAGAAGTCGGACAAGGTGGCGCACCTCGCCGATCGTGCTCTCGCACTCGAGATCAAGGCGAGCAGGCACGCCGAGGGCAAGGGCTCGGCCGGCGGCGACCGCGTGGAGCTGACGCTGATCGGCAAGGGGCCCGTGGTCCGGGCCGAGGCGAGCGGAGCCGACAAGTACGCGGCGTTCGACGTCGCCATCGGCCGGCTGCTCGAACGGGTGAGACGCGCGAAGGACCGGAAGAAGGTCCATCGGGGCCAGCATCGGCCGACCTCGCTCCGCGACGCGGCCGCCGACGACTTCAGCGTCGTCGCCATCCAGCCGGCCGACGCGGCGGTGCTGGAGCAGCTGAGCACGGGCGTCATCCCCGTGCAGGAGGCGCCGGAGCCGGTGGAGGACGAGGTCGAGGAGCCGTACTGCCCCGTCGTCATCCGCAAGAAGGTCTTCGCCTCCGTCTCGATGACCGTCGACGACGCCGTCGACTACATGGAGCTGGTCGGACACGACTTCTACCTCTTCATCGACTCCGACACGAACCGCCCGAGCGTGGTCTACCGCCGCAAGGGCTGGGACTACGGCGTCATCGGCCTCGGCGACGAGGCCGACGAGCTCGCCGAGCAGGCCGCCGGCTGAGATCCGACCCCGGGCCCCGGAGCATCCGCTCCGGGGCCCTCCCCGTGCCCAGGCAGGGAGTCCGCCCAGGGCGGACGCGTCGCCCCGACCGCTCGCCGCCCGCCCCGGCTAGGCTGGTCGCGGTCCGCGCTCCGGCGCGCGACTCCTGTCTTCTACTTTTTTGGAGTACCCCGTGGCCTCTGTCCTCGAAAAGGTCCTTCGCGTCGGGGAGGGGCGGGTCATCCGCCGCCTCGAGAACTACGCGAAGGCCGTCAACGCCCTCGAAGAGGACTTCACGCACCTCAGCGACGAGGAGCTGAAGAACGAGACCGTCGAGCTGCGCGAGCGCTACTCGAACGGCGAGTCCCTCGACGACCTGCTGCCGGAGGCGTTCGCCGCCGTCCGCGAGGCCTCGCGCCGGACGCTCGGCCTCCGCCACTTCGACGTGCAGCTCATGGGCGGCGCCGCCCTGCACCTGGGCAACATCGCCGAGATGAAGACCGGAGAGGGCAAGACGCTCGTCGCGACCCTCCCGGCCTACCTCAACGCGATCGCCAGCCGCGGCGTGCACATCGTCACGGTCAACGACTTCCTCGCGTCGTACCAGTCCGAGCTGATGGGGCGCGTGTTCCGCGCCCTCGGCATGACGACCGGAGTGATCCTCTCGGGCCAGACCCCGGAGCAGCGCCGCGAGCAGTACTCGGCCGACATCACCTACGGCACGAACAACGAGTTCGGCTTCGACTACCTCCGCGACAACATGGCGTGGCAGGCGCAGGACATGGTCCAGCGCGGCCACTTCTACGCCATCGTCGACGAGGTCGACTCGATCCTCATCGACGAGGCCCGCACCCCGCTGATCATCTCCGGACCGGCGTCGGGCGAGGCGAACCGCTGGTTCGCGGAGTTCGCCAACCTCGCCAAGCGCCTCGACGAGGGCGAGGACTTCGAGGTCGACGAGAAGAAGCGCACCGTCGGCGTCCTCGAGCCCGGCATCGAGAAGGTCGAGGACTACCTCGGCATCGACAACCTCTACGAGTCGGCGAACACCCCGCTGATCTCGTTCCTCAACAACGCCATCAAGGCGCGCGCGCTGTTCAAGAAGGACAAGGACTACGTCGTGCTGAACGGCGAGGTCCTGATCGTCGACGAGCACACCGGCCGCATCCTGGCCGGACGCCGCTACAACGAGGGCATCCACCAGGCCATCGAGGCGAAGGAGGGCGTGCAGGTCAAGGCCGAGAACCAGACCCTGGCCACCGTCACGCTCCAGAACTACTTCCGCCTCTACGCGAAGCTCTCCGGCATGACCGGAACGGCCGAGACCGAGGCCGCCGAGTTCATGTCGACCTACAAGCTCGGCGTCGTCCCGATCCCGACGAACCGCAAGATGCAGCGGATCGACAACGCCGACCTCGTCTACAAGAACGAGCAGGTCAAGTTCGCCCAGGTCGTCGAGGACATCGCGGAGCGCCACGCGGCCGGGCAGCCGGTCCTCGTCGGCACGACCAGCGTCGAGAAGAGCGAGTACCTCTCGCGCCTGCTCGCCAAGAAGGGCGTGCGCCACGAGGTCCTGAACGCCAAGAACCACGCGCGGGAGGCGGCCATCGTCGCCCAGGCCGGCCGCCTCGGCGCCGTCACCGTCGCGACCAACATGGCCGGTCGAGGCACCGACATCATGCTCGGCGGCAACGCCGAGTTCCTCGCGGTCTCCGAGATGACGGCCAAGGGCCTGAACCCCTCCGAGACTCCGGAGGAGTACGAGGCCGCGTGGGACGAGGTCTTCGCCGCCGTCAAGGAGAAGGTGGGCGAGGAGGCCGAGAAGGTCCAGGCCGCCGGCGGCCTCTACGTGCTCGGCACCGAGCGCCACGAGTCGCGCCGCATCGACAACCAGCTCCGCGGACGCTCGGGGCGCCAGGGCGACCCGGGGGAGAGCCGCTTCTACCTCTCGCTCACCGACGACCTCATGCGCCTGTTCAACTCCGGCGCCGCCGAGGCGCTCATGGGCCGCGGCAACGTCCCGGACGACATCGCCATCGAGTCGAAGGTCGTCTCGCGCGCCATCCGCAGCGCCCAGTCGCAGGTCGAGGCCCGCAACGCCGAGATCCGCAAGAACGTCCTCAAGTACGACGACGTCCTCAACCGCCAGCGCGAGGCGATCTACTCGGACCGCCGCCACATCCTCGAGGGCGACGACCTGCACGAGCGCACCCAGAAGTTCCTCGTCGACGTGATCGACGAGATCCTCGAGGTGCACACCGGCGACGGCAACGGCGACGACTGGGACTTCGACGCCCTCTGGACCGAGCTGAAGACGCTGTACCCGATCAGCCTCACCATCGACGAGGTGGTGCAGGAGGCGGGCAGCCGCGGTCGCATCAACAAGGAGTTCATGCGCCGCGAGATCCTCTCGGACGCGCAGCTCGCCTACCAGCGCCGCGAGGAGCAGCTGGGCTCTCCCGCCATGCGCGAGCTCGAGCGCCGTGTCGTGCTCTCGGTGATCGACCGCCGCTGGCGCGACCACCTCTACGAGATGGACTACCTCAAGGACGGCATCGGCCTGCGCGCGATGGCCCAGCGCGACCCGCTGGTCGAGTACCAGCGCGAGGGCTTCGCCCTGTTCCAGCAGATGATGGGGCAGATCCGCGAGGAGACCGTCGGCTTCCTCTTCAACCTCGAGGTCGAGGTGACCCAGAAGCAGGGCGAGGTCGCCGGAGTCGCGGCCAAGGGCCTCGCTCAGCCGGTCGCTCCGGCCGAGAAGCTCAGCTACTCGGCCCCGAGCGACACCGGCGGCGTCGAGGTCCGCGACCAGCGCGGACAGGTGCAGCAGGCGGCCACCGCGAAGGCCCGCGCCGAGGAGGCCCGCAAGGCGCTCCCCGAGGGCGAGGCGGAGGAGACTCCGACGACCGGCGCCTTCGGCCAGAAGCCGGGCGGCTCGGACGCCCCCGCCAACCGCGAGGAGCGGCGCGCGCAGTCCAAGCGCCGCTGAGTCCTCCCCGGACGACGCCGACGGCCCCGGCCCCGCAGCAGCGGGTGTCCGGGGCCGTCGGCGTTCCTGCGGAGGCTCGGACCCCGCCTCGCCCGCCGTCAGGACTCGCCGCGCGCGAGGGCCGAGACGAAGCCGCCGGCGAAGGTGTCGCCGAGGCCGATCGTCGTCGGCCGGTCCGTCTCGAGGACGAGCCCGGGGACGCAGCAGGCCTCGAGCGTCGACTCCACCGCTGCGCACACCGCTTGTGAGCCGGGCTGGGGAGGGAGTCCGCCGACGCGGTCGTAGTCGGCGGCGGTGAAGCCGTCCCCGAGGAGGTCGCGGAGCTCGGTCGCGCGGATTATCTCGTCACCGACGCCCCGCCGCCCCCGGAGCTCGAGGAGGCCCTGCGCGACGAGGGAGTGGAGATCGTGCTCCCGGCCGGTGCGGCCGCCCGGGAGCGCTGACCCGCTCCTCACAGCACGTTGATCGCGGTGGCACGCCAGCGGGCGTCCGTGCCCTCGAGCCGGATCGCGACGGCCCGGCTCCGTGCGCGGTGATGCACCAGGACCACTCCCTCGACGACGCCGTCCCGCGGCTCCGTGACGATCACCCGTCCGACCGTGAACGGGACGCGCTGCGCCGTCCGCTTCCGCAGGCTGCGGGCGCGGGCCGCGAGCACGACCCGCTTCTGCAGGTGGTGGTAGACCTCGTCGCTCAGCCACCGCGCGATCTGGTCGATCTCGCGCGAGCCCTCCAGGATCTCGATCACGAGGTGCGTGAGCCGGGCGAGCAGGGGCTCCGGGTCGGGCAGCTCCGCGCGGGTCGCAGGCTGCGGGGCGAAGAACTCCGCGAGGGTGAGCCGCTCCACGGCCGCCTCGGGGTCGAGGGGGAGGGTGCGGTAGTCGAAGGCGTGGAGGGGAAGGCTCATGCGGCGATCTCCTGGGGCAGGACGAGCTGTTCACGGGTCCGGGTCACCTCTCTGCTCGACGGGCGGGGCGCGCTGGGTCGGCACGCGAGGACGACCTCATCGAAGCAGTCGAGGGATGCTCATGGAGTGCAGAGGCGCAGACTGTGGATAATCGTCGGCCGTCCCGAGCTGTGGACAGCGAGCCCGGCGTGCACCGCCCGGCCGCGCCCTAGGCTTGTCGGGTGTCGACCCTCAGTGACCTCGTCCTCTCCCACGGCCGATCCGACGAAGCGGACGTCGAATGGCTGCACCTGCTCGTCGGAGACCTGCAGCTGCTCGCCGACCTGGCCTTCGCCGACATCGTGCTCTGGGTGCCCACGGCCGACGACAGCTTCGTCGCCGTCGCCCACGCGCGCCCCAGCAGCGCGGCGACGCTCTTCTACCGCGACTTCGTCGGGCAGAGGATCAAGTCGGAGTGGCGCGCCCAGGTCGTCGAGGCGTTCGAGACCGCGCGGATCGTCGACACCTCCGCCCCGGACTGGTTCGAGGAGACGCCCACCCGCGTGCGCGCGGTGCCCGTCCTGCGCCGCCTGGGGGCCTCCGACGGCGGCACGACGGACCGCCCCATCGCGGTCGTCACGCGCCACACCAACCTCAGCGAGACGCGCACGCCGAGCCGGCAGGAGCTGACGTTCAACGACTGCGCGAACGACCTCTTCTCGATGATCGCCTCGGGCGACTTCCCGGACCTGGGCGCGCCGACCGGTCCTCGTCGCGGGGCGCCGCGCGCGTCCGACGGACTGATCCGCCTGGACGTCGACGGCGTCACCACGTTCGCGAGCCCCAACGCCCTCTCGGCGTTCAACCGCATCGGCTTCGCCGACGAGCTCGAGGGGGAGTCGCTCGCCGAGGTCACCACGAAGCTGATCGCGGGGAAGGTCGTCATCGACGAGTCGCTCCCGCTGGTCGTGACCGGCCGGGCGCCGTGGCGCACCGACATCGAGGCCCGCGGAGTGACGGTGTCGCTGCGCGCGATCCCGATCCGCGACCGCGGCGAGCGGGTCGGCGCCGTCGTCCTGTGCCGCGACGTGACGGAGCTGCGCCACCAGGAGCGGGAGCTCATCACCAAGGACGCGACGATCCGCGAGATCCACCACCGCGTGAAGAACAACCTGCAGACCGTGGCCTCGCTGCTGCGGATCCAGGCCAGGCGCACCCACTCCGACCTCGCCCGGGAGGCGCTCACGCAGGCGATGCGCCGCGTCGCCGCCATCGCGGTCGTGCACGACACGCTCTCGGAGGGGCTGAACCAGAACGTCGACTTCGACGCGGTCTTCGACCGGGTGCTGCTGCTGATCGCCGAGGTCGCCTCGACCCACAACACCACGGTGCACCCGAAGCTGACGGGGAGCTTCGGCAACCTGCCCAGCGAGTACGCGACTCCGCTCGCCCTCGCCCTGACCGAGCTGGTCACCAACGCCGTCGAGCACGGCCTGGCCGGACGGGAGGGCGACGTGGAGATCGTCGCCTCGCGCAGCGATGACGAGCTCACGGTGAAGGTGCGCGACACGGGCGTCGGGCTGCCGGAGGGCAAGGTCGGATCGGGTCTGGGCACGCAGATCGTGCGCACGCTCATCCAGGGCGAGCTCGGCGGCACCATCGACTGGCACACGCTGGTCGGGCGCGGCACCGAGGTCACCATCGAGGTGCCGCTGCGGTGGCTGGAGCGCGCCCGCTCCTGAAGCCGGAGACGACGCGACCCCCGCTGCCGAGAGGCGACGGGGGTCGGGGTCGTTCGTGCCGCCGAGCGGCTCGTGCGCCTAGGAGGCGCGGCGTGCGCGGGCGGCGCGGCGCTTCAGGGCGCGACGCTCGTCCTCGCTGAGGCCGCCCCACACGCCCGAGTCCTGGCCGGTCTCGAGGGCGTACTGGAGGCAGACCTCGGTGACGGTGCAGCGTGCGCACACCGACTTCGCCTTCTCGATCTGGTCCACGGCCGGGCCGGTGTTGCCGACCGGGAAGAAAAGCTCGGGGTCTGCGGTGAGGCAAGCGGCCTTGTCGCGCCAGTCCATGCGGGTGCTCCTTGTGTGAAGGCGTGCGTGGAGGAACCACGCAGTGTTCGGGTGGGATGATCGATCCACGCCGACGATCCCGACCAGTACTCGACCTCCGCGCCCTCACCGGCGCACGCCACGAGGCCCCGTGCTGGAGCGCGGGGTGGATCGGGGTGGTGGACGGGAGAACGCTCGGTTCTTGCCGGCGCACTCGACGCGATGCGCGAGCACTGCGTCGGCCACCCGGCTCCAGTGCTGGTCATCCGGCTCGCCCCCGTGCCTGACGGCGCGGCGGGATCGGATGTTCACATCGGCGGAAACCCACGACCCTGTGAGCGGTGAAACGAACTGGACTAGCCTGTCACGGGGATGAGCCCGAATCAAGAGTCCTGGATGGGATGTGCCTGTGACCGCTGACGCGAACGGGTCCCGCGGACCCCGCCCGACCGCCTCCCGGCCGCTCGGTCTGGTGGTGCTGATCGCGGTCCTGGCCCTCGAGACGCTCGCCGTCGCCGGGGTCGCGGCGTGGCTCGTGCTCGAGCTGCTGACGACCCGGGCCGATACGGTCGGCGGCGGGATCGCGATCGTCGTCCTCGCGCTGATCGCCGTGTGCTGGGCCGCCGCGACGACGCTCGGCGCCGTGCGACGGCGAGGCTGGATGCGCGCGTCGGCGCTGACGATCCAGCTGGTGATGATGGCCGTGGCGCTCGGCGCCTTCCAGGGCCAGTACGCCGTGCCCGACATCGGCTGGGCGCTGCTGGCGCCGGCCGCGGTGGCCGTCGTCGCGCTGTTCCTCCCGAGCGTGGTCGCCGCCACTCGTCGCGATCCGGCCGTGTAGCCGGACGGCTGGCGCGCCGCCGCTCGCGGGTGCGACGCTGGAGGGACCCCCTCCTCGACACGGAAGCGACGCGCATGGACTCCACCCGACTCGGCTCCAGCGGCCTGCAGATCTCCTCGATCGTCCTCGGCTGCATGAGCTTCGGCGCTCCCGACCGCGGTGCCCACGGCTGGAGCATGGGCGAGGAGGAGTCGCGGACCTTCCTCCGGCGGGCGCTGGAGCTCGGCGTCACCACGTTCGACACGGCGGACGTCTACTCCGACGGCACGAGCGAGGAGTTCGTCGGCCGGGCGCTCGCGGACTTCGCGGTCCGCGAGGAGGTCGTGATCGCCACGAAGGTCCACGGGCGGATGCGCCCCGGCCCCAACGGCGGCGGCCTCTCGCGGCGGCACATCCTCAGCGCGATCGACGACAGCCTCCGGCGTCTCGGCACGGACTACGTCGACCTCTACCAGATCCACCGCTGGGACCCCGAGACGCCGATCGAGGAGACGATGGAGACGCTCCACGACGTCGTCCGCTCGGGCAGGGCGCGCTACATCGGCGCCTCGAGCATGTGGGCGTGGCAGTTCGCGAAGGCGCAGTACACCGCGGATCTGGGCGGCTGGACGCGGTTCGTCTCGATGCAGGACCAGTACAACCTGATCCAGCGCGAGGACGAGCGCGAGCTGCACCCCTTCTGCGTCGACCAGGGAGTCGGCGTGATCCCGTGGTCGCCGCTCGCCCGGGGCCGGCTCACCCGCGACTGGGACGAGACCACGGCGCGCACCGAGACCGACGTCTTCGGCGGCACCCTCTACCGCCAGCAGGAGGAGGCCGACCGGCGGACCGTCGCGACCGTCGCACGCATCGCCGAGCAGCGCGGCGTGCCCCGTGCGCAGGTGGCGCTCGCCTGGGTCCGGCAGCAGGAGGCGGTCACCGCTCCGATCGTCGGAGCCACGAAGCTCCACCACCTCGACGATGCGGTCGCGTCGCTGGACGTGGAGCTGACCGCCGACGAGCTGGAGGCGCTGGGCGCCGACTACGCACCGCGCGCCAACGAGGGGTTCTGATCAGGCCGATGCGCCACCGCTGATCCGCCCGAGCGGTCTCCGCTATGTTTCCTCTCGAAGATGACGGAAGCTCGGATCGGGAGGCGGCATGGCGAGGAGTGCCGGGGATCCGCTAGGGGCGCGCTACCGCCTGCTCGAGCGGATCGGCTCGGGTGCCGCGGGCGAGGTGTGGCGCGTCGCCGACGCGCAGGGGCCGGACCGCGCGGCGAAGCTCCTCCGCGGTGAGCACGTGCACGACGCGGGCCTGGTCGAGCGGTTCGTCCGTGAGAGGTCGGTGCTCACCCGTCTGCGGCACCCGCACGTCGTGGAGGTGCTCGACCTCGTCGTGGAGGGGGAGACGCTCGGGATCGTGATGGAGCTCGTCGGCGGTGGACCGCTGCGGGAGCTGCTGCGGGACGAGGGCACCCTCCCGGCGGTCGATGCGCTGCCCGTGGCGGCCTCGATCCTCGACGCTCTCGCCGCCGCGCATGCGATCGGCACGGTCCACCGGGACGTGAAGCCCGACAACGTCCTGCTCGCGGAGGGTGCGGACGATGCGGGCTCCGCCGTCCGCGTCTCCGACTTCGGCATCGCTCACGTGGTCGCCGAGGGGCCGCGCGCGACGACGGGTGTCATCGGGACGCCGGAGTACCTCTCGCCCGAGATGCTCGCCACCGGAGCGGCCGGCCCGCCGAGCGACGTCTACTCGACGGGGATCCTGCTCTACGAGCTGCTGTGCGGCCGGACCCCGTTCGCCGGCCCCGGCGCCGATGTCGCGGTCGCCTACCGGCACGTCGCGATGCTCCCGCCGCCGCTGGATCTGCCGCCGCGGCTCGCGTCGCTCCTGGACCGGATGCTCGCGAAGGATCCGGCGTCGCGGCCGACGGCTGCGGAGGCGGCGGGGATCCTGCGACGCCTCTCCCCGGCGCTGGCCGGGCTGCCGGCGCTGCCGCGCGCGGCGGGCGCGGCGGAGTTCGAGGAGGCCGAGCGCCCGGGCACGGTCCTCCGCGGGATGGCGGTGGAGATGTCGTCGGAGCCGGTGGAGGAGGGGCCCGCTCCCGAGCTCGGCCCGTCGTCGCAGGCGACCGTGCTCCGCCCGGTGCCGCGCCGCGAGCTGCGCCTGGCGGAACGGCCGTTCGAGGCTCCAGCTCGGCGGGGGCGCGGCGGACGTCTGCGGATGATCCTCGCCGCCCTCGGCGCCGGCGTCCTGCTCATCGGGGCGGTGCTCCTCGCCGTCCAGCCGCGCGGCGGCGGAGCACGGGCCTCGGCACCGGATGCCGACCTGTCGGCCCGGCAGCAGGACCGGCCGCTGCCGACGGGCCTCGGAGTGACGCGATCGGCCACCTGGGACGCGGAGCGACGGGCCGTGGTCGTCGAGATCTCCTACTCCGCCCAGAGCGCGCCCCTCTCGGGGTCCTTCCTCGAGGTGCTGCCGGGCCCGGACGCCGCGGCGGCGTGCCCCGCGGCCAGCTGGTCCGGAGTGACGGCGGTGCGCAACCGGCCGAGCGTCACCGGAGTCGGGGTCGGCTGCGGTTGGAGCCTGACGGACCTGCACGTCCCGGCGCAGGGGATCGTCGACGTCACGGCGACCGTGCCGATCGCGGTGGCCGAGCAGAGCGCCCTGGACGGGTGGCTCGCGGCGGCCGCATCAGCGACGGCACAGGCGGTGGCCGACCCTGCGGTCACCGGGACGGCGTATCCCGTGCAGCGGCTGCGGGATGTGCGGATCGAGACTCCCGCGCGGACGGTCGGCCGGACCCCGCTGCCGGTGACGCTGGTGCCGGTCTGGCCGAGCGGGGCGGACCCCGTGAATCCCCTGCTGGCGACGCCGTCGTCCGCGCCGGCGAGCAGCATGCTCGACGCGATCGCGGGCGGAGTGGAGGGCGTGCGGTTCAGCGACGGCTGCAGCGGCGCGGTCGCCGTGTCGTCCGACGGGCTGACGGTGACCGCCCTCACGGTGACTCCGTCCTGCGAGCTGCGCGCCCGAGTGGGCGCGTTCTCGGACCTCTCGAGCAGTCCCTTCGCGATCACCACTCGCGAGTGAGTCGACCTCTCGCGCCAGTGTCGCGCCGTCGACGCCATGCGCGCCGTCTGCGCGGTCTCGCCTCCTACCATGACGAGACATCCTCATGAAACCACGGTGGAGTGGGGAGCGGGCGGGACGGTCCCGTCCGCAGGGGTAGAAAGGTGCGATCCATGTCACGTGTTCTCTCGACCGACGAGGCGAAGTCCGCGATCCAGCAGATCCAGTCGATCGTCAACGGCGGCCTCGCCGATCAGATCAGCCGCCTCGACGCACAGGGGCGGACACTGTCCGATCCGAACGTCTGGGACGGTCCGCTGGCCTCGCAGTTCCGCTCGTCGACCTGGCCGGAGACGAAGTCGGCCCTCGAGAAGGCCAAGCAGGAGCTCGAGGAGCTGCGCAGCCAGCTGGCGACGATCTCGCAGAACATCTTCGCCGCCGGCGGAGGGAGCTGACCGGCCGTCCCGCCCCTGCGTGCTCCGGCGAGCGGGGGCGGGACGTGCTCGTCGTCTCCGCGCTCCTTCCTCCGCGCACCTCCATCGGTGCGTCTCGGAGTGATCGGAGCGCTCTCGAGGAGGACGCGCCGATCGACTCGGTGGCGGAGGCGCGATCACCCGCCCGAGGGCGCTGATCAGCCGCCGTCCGCCGGCGTCGGCGAGACCGACTGCACGAAGTGGATCTCGCCGTCGAGGCTGACGAAGCCCCGGCCCACCGTGGGCGGGACGGGGAAGCGCCGCGGGATCTGCGCGCCGAGGAGAGTGCCGTCGTTGTCGACGTCGGGCTGGAGCAGCAGCACGCAGCGGGAGGCCGCCGCCTTCTTCGTCCAGTTCCCGAAATGGCTGCGGAGCTCGCTCGACCGGCCGGCCAGCACGACGCAGAGTCCCGGGCGACCCGACGAGACCAGCCTCATCAGCGCCTGGTCGGTGTCGTCCCAGCGCTCGGCGTCGTCGAGGAGGAGCAGCACGGGGCCCTCCTCCGTCGAGAGCGACGCGAGGAGGGTGCGGAGTTCCTCCGCGCCCACGGCGAGTCGGTCGAGGTCGGCGCCCCTCAGCGGGGAGCGTCGATCGCACACTCCCCAGACGGCGACCGAGCCGGCGGCCCGCGCCGCCTCGGCCAGGGCGAGCAGCACGGTCGACTTGCCCGATCGGGCGGGTCCGGCGATGACGACGTGCTCGCCCTCGAAGACCTGGAACGCCAGCGGGGCGAGGTCCGACTCGCCGAGGCCGATCGGGAGCAGCCACGGCTCGCGATCGAAGCGGGCCTCGATCCCGAGCGCGCTCACGGCGACCCTGTCGGGAAGCGTGCCGACCGTGCTCGTCCTGCCGCGCGCATCCGGCCAGGCGGCCGCGAGCTCGGCGATCGCGTCGTCGAGACCGGCCCTCGGAGTCGCGACCTGCGTCTGCAGGAGCGACGAGGTGAGAACGCAGCGCCCCGGCACCGCTGCCGGCGCCTGCACCGGCTTCACCCCGGCGGCGGCGTAGTCCTGCGGGTCGGCGAGGCGGAACAGCCACTTCTGCGTCGTGACCTCCTCCATCACCGAGGGGATCGCCCTCGCCCGGGTGCTCGTCACCGCGAAGTGCAGGCCGAGCTCCGGTCCGTCGGCGTAGGCGCGGGTGAACGCCTCCATCAGAGCCAGGCCCTCCCAGTCCTGGAACTCGTCCTTCAGAGTGGCGAGACCGTCGACGAGCACCAGCGCACGACGGTGGCCCCCGGGCGATGCTCGGCGCCGGCGCACCTCGTCGCGCAGGTGACGGAGGAACCGGGTCTGCTTCTCGTGGGATCCGCCACCTGCGCCGACGTAGGAGACGGTGTGCGGGAGTCGCGCAAGCGGGGCGGAGTCGCGGGAACCGGCAGCGAGGACGTAGAGGTCGAGCTCGTCCGGGGGGAAGTGGCGGGCGGCCGTCAGCGCGATCGACGCGAGCGCCGTGCTGGTGCCGCTGCCGGGGATGCCGATGAGGAGCAGGTTCCCCTCGCCCAGATCCCAGCCGGTCGGCGTCCGGCGCTGCCGGTCGGGGTCGTCCGAGAGTGCGACGTGCAGGACGTCGCCGACGACGCGACCGAGGTCGGACTCCTCCGCACCGAACCCGCTGAGGGCCACGGTGTCCTCGAGCGGCTCCGGCCAGATCGGGCGGGGAGGGCCGAAGCCCGAAGCGACGTCCGCCTCGACCACCGCGTCGATCAGGAGGTCGAGATCGGTCGGGGCCGTCTCGTCGGCGGCGACCGGGGAGGGGCCCTCGACGGGGACGCCCGTGGGTCCGACCGGGCGGACCTCGATCGCCTCGACGGCCGCCGCCTCCGCGCGACCGGTGACCAGCGCCGTCTGGACGGGCGAGATGTCGTTCTGGCCCCGCTTCACGTACGCCCGGCCGGTCTGGGAGCGGGAGATCCCGGCCGCGCTCGCGACTCCGATCACGTCGGCGGAGTCGTCCCGGCTCTGCACCCGGAGGGCGACGCGGAGGTTGGTGTTGGCGAGGATGTCGTCGTTCACCACTCCGGCCGGACGCTGGGTGGCGAGGATCATGTGCACGCCGAGCGTCCGGCCGACCGCGGCGACGCTCACGAGGGACGTCAGGACGTCGGGATGCTCCTTCGCGAGAACGGCGAACTCGTCGACGACGAGCAGGAGCCGCGGCATCGGCTCCGGCGGCGAGGTGGCCCAGTACGCGTCGAGGTCGTCGACACCCTCGCCGGCGGCGGCGAAGAGCCGCTGACGACGCCGCATCTCGGCCTGGAGCGAGCGCAGCGCGCGGTCGGCGAGCTGGGCGTCGAGGTTGCTGATGGTGCCGATCGTGTGCGGGAGCCGCTCGCAGGACGCGAACGCTGCACCCCCCTTGAAGTCGATGAGCACGAAGGTGAGGCGCGTCGGATCGTTCCAGGCCGCGAGGCCGGCCACGAAGGAGCGCAGGAACTCGCTCTTGCCCGAGCCCGTGGTGCCGCCGACCAGGCCGTGCGGGCCGTCGGCGACGAGATCGAGCACGAGCGGACCGTGCTCGGACGAGCCGACGGGCGCGCGCACGCCCCGGGCGCTCGACCACCACCCCCGGACGTCCGCGGCGGTCGGACGATCGGCGCCCAGGAGCGGCGGCAGCCGCACGAGCGCGGAGAGGGCCGCCCCCGCGGTGACGAGCTCCGGGTCCTCGAAGCGCGCCAGGTCGCGCGCACAGCGCTCGGCCGTGGAGGAGGCGAGACCGGCGAGCACCACGTCCTCGACGGTGATCCGCTCGTCGGGCCGGGAGAGGAGCGCCGAGGCGTCCGCTCCGACCCGGACGACGACCGTGCAGGAGGCGGGGAGCTGCTCCTCCGACGCCGCGAGGACGAGGCCGGAGATCCGGGTCGCCGCCTCGCGCTCGCCGCGGCCGAGTCCGAGGAGTTCGCGCGCCGGAGCGGCGCGTCCCTCGGTCAGCACGTCGGAGTCGAGCACCAGGAGCACGCGCGGCGAGTCCTCGTCGCGGAGGGCGCGGAGGAGCTCGGAGCTGCGGTCGCGCCGGTCGGAGAGTCGGCGTCCGCCCCCGGGCAGACGCGTGTGGGGGAGCCAGGAGGCCCAGCTCCAGTCGGAGTCGCGTCGCCGGTCGCAGAACACCCCGATCGCCAGGTCGGCCGGACCGCAGTGGACCGCCGCCTGGCAGAGCAGGCTCCTCGCCAGAGCGAGGCCGCCCTCGCGGTCGCCGACGATCCCGACGACGCCCGAGTCCGCGAGATCGATGGACACGGGCGCGCTCGGGACGACGCTCACCGCGAGGATCGCGCGCACCTCCTCCTCGAGCCGCGGCACTCCGCGCTGATCGAGCGGGGGAGACCACGGGACGTCGCCGACGCCGATGTGCAGGCGGAGCACATCGGCGGAGGTCGCGCGCCGCTGCCACAGCGACGTGGCGGGCAGCGCCGCCCGGCGGATCGTCGTCGCCGGGTCGGGCGCGTCCTCCTCGAGGCGGGCCCGTTCGACACGCGCGGAACGGGCGATGTCGTCGCGGAGCGTCTGCAGCGCCTCGCCGTAGCGCTGCTCCTCGGACCGGGTCGCTCGGGCGTGCCGGTGCCGCTGCTCGAACCACAGGCCCACCCCGGCCACGGGGCTGAGCGCGGCGAAGAGGGCGTAGCGCGCATCGCCCATGATGAGGACCATCGCGAAGGCGAGGACGAGCGGCGCGGCGACGGTGATCACGCTGAAGGTCGTGGCGGAGGCGATCTCGAGGCGGGCCGGCGGGACGACCGCCTCGCCGGCCGCCGGACGTCCCGGTCGCGGCGGCCGGTTGAAGGGCACGGTCGCCGTCGCGGTGACGTTGTCCGTGCTCCCCGGCTCGGGCGCGAGGAGCTCGGGAGGCGCGGGGCGCAGTCGGAGAGCCGCCCCACCGGCGATCACGACCACGGCGTCGGAGACGAGGACCCCGTCCCCGGTCGCGGAGACGCCGTCGACCAGAGTGCCGTTGGTGCTGTCGGCGTCGCGCACCCGCAGGCCGTCGCCCTCGCGGGTCACCGAGAAGTGCTCCCAGGAGGCGCTCGCCGTGTCGAGGACGACGTCGGCGTGCGGGGAGCGGCCCACGATCAGCGCACGGCCCCGCGGGATCTCGACCAAGGCTCCCGCGCCGAGACCGCCCGACAGCACGGCCGTCCACCCGCGGGCCGCGGCAGGTCGGGGCAGGGGGGAGCGGGCGATCCGCGTTCCCTCGAGCAGCAGCAGATCGGCCAGCCGGGTCTCCACAGGATGCAGGGCGGTGTCGACGGCGAGGGCCGTCCCGGGCGGGAGGCGGTGCCCGGTGGCGGTGGCGATCAGCTCGCCGAGTGTCGCGGAGTCGCGGTGGCGGCCGAGGTCGATGTCGGAGCGGGTGCCGTCGAGATCGAGGAGGAGTCGCACCGGGGGCTCACGGTCGGGGCTGTCCGGCGAACCAGAGCAGCGGCGGGTCGGCGGGCCGCAGGCCGAGGCGCTGCGGCGAGGTGTGGAGGGGGAGTGCCGGGGCGTCCAGAGCGTGCGCGGCGCCGAAGTCGAGCGGCGGACCGGCGAGCCCGTCCGTCGGTCCGATCGTGGATCCGCGGAGTGCGGCGGCGACCGCCGAGGGTTCCCTGCTGCCTGCGACGGCCGCGGCTCGCACGAGCGCCACGACGGCGTCGTGGCTGGGGGCGTCCGCGACCGCGGCGAGATCGCGGAACGAACGGTCGCCGAGGAGGGTCGCCCGCGCGGCATCGTCGGCGGTCATCCGCACGGCCCCCAGGAACGCGGAGGCCGCGCGTCCGCGCTCGTCGCCGCGGAGGGCGACCGCGTCGCCGGAATCCGTGCCGATCGTCGTCAGATCTCCCGAGAGGGTGCCTCCGGCCGCGGCCAGGGCGGGAGCGAAGGCGGGGCTCAGCGCGTCGGGCGTGAGCAGGATCGGGACGGACGCCCCCGCCGCCTGCAGAGCGGCGACCGCCGTCGCCTGCGCCGCGGCGGGGCCGGACACGACGACGCGCTCGACCGCCAGCTCGCCCTCGAGGTGCGGGCGGGCGGCGGTGATGATCACGTCCGCGGTGGCGCCGGGATCGGCGGTCACCGTCGCGGCGGGCGAGAGACCGGTCGGGGTGCCTCCACCGGTGTCGACGAGGAGTACCCGGGCGCCGCCGCCGGCCTCCTCCACGAGTGCCGCGTCGGTCGAGGCGGTGTCGGGTCCGAGGGACCAGACGCCGTCGCCGGGCAGGGCGGGGTCGCCTCCGTACGGGAGGACGGCCGCTGTCCCCGCTGCCCGAGCGGCGTCCACGGCCGCAGCGGTGTGCATGCCGTAGGTCGCGAGGACGAGGCCGGACACGCCCTGGCCCGTCAGCTCCTCGACGGCGGCGCGGGCACCCTCGGGCGTCCCGTGGTCGTCGACGGCGACGAGACCGATCTCGCAGTCGCCCATCGCTGACCGGTGCGCTGCGACGACGGCACCGTTCGCCGCGTCCTTCCACTCCGCGCCCTCGCCCGGAGCCGAGCTGAGCGAGACCACCACCCCGAGCGTCAGCTGCTCGGGCACCCGGGCGCACGAGAAGCCGACCGGGAGAGCGGCGACCTCCGTCATCGGGGCGGACTGCGGGGGCAGGAGGGAGACGAGGGCACCGCTGACGCCGAGGAGGGCGACGGCGCCGCCGATCAGCATCGGGCTCCGTCGGGCGGTGCGGGGGTGCTGCGCCGCGCGCCTGCCCAGGCGGGTCATCGCTCGTCCCCGATCCGGAAGGAGTAGACCGTCCGGGTCCGCGTGCCCTCGGGCAGGTCGAGGTGGAACGCGGGAAGCTCATCCCCGGCGCGGAGGGAGGCCCGCTCCTGGGCCTGCGCCAGCAGGATGCCCGAGACGTCCTCGGATCGCACCGCGGCGTAGCCCCGTGCGCTCTGCGAGGCGAGGGCGAGCTGCACGTCGGCGGTGCCGACCTTCGCGGCACTCGTGGTCATCGATCCGAGCAGGCCGGAGCCGCCGACCGTCCGGTCGCCGAGGTCCAGGAGCACCTTGTGCAGATCGGCGGCGAGGAGCGCGGCGGCCGCGTCGGTGTCGCGGGTCGAGGCGTCGATCGTCGTCGCGATGCCGGCCAGGGAGGCGCGCGTCCGCTCGGAGACGGCCCCGCCGATCCGGGCCTCCGCGGTGCGGAGAGCCCGGTGCCCGGCGTCCACCGTCGCTGCACCGTCGGAGCGGATGCCGGAGGAGGCCGTGCGCAGGCTCGAGACCGACCGGTCGAACATCGCGACGACCGCGTCGGCGTCGGCGCCGGAGCGCGTCGAGATCCGCCGCACCTGCTCGTCGAGGAGTGCGGTGACCGCGGAGGCGGCGGCCGTGTCCGTCTCGGCGAACGCCTTCTGGATCGCCGGTGCGAGAGCGTCCTGCTGGGCGCCGAGAGCGTCGATGCGGGTGCCGAGGGCGTCGCGCTGAGCGGTCAGCGCGTCGACGCCGGTGCGGAGGGAGGCGAGCAGGCCGGTGAGGCGTGCGTCGTCCGAGCCGGCCGTCTCGTCGGCCTCGGCCATGCCGCTGCGGACCGTGGCGAGCGCGGCGCGCAGGGCGGCGAGGTCGGCACTCGCGCCAGTGCTGCCGACGGTGGAGGCGACGGCGGTCCACGCGTGGACCTGGTCGCTCAGCCGGTCGGCCAGGGGGGCCGGATAGCCGTCGGGAGCGTCGAGGCGGCCCGCGCCGGAGCAGGGCGTCGCGGTCAGGTAGGCGCGGAGCTCCTCGACGGAGCCCCGGGTCACCTCCACGGGTGCGCGCGTCGGGCGCCCGGTCGGCGTGGGTGCGGCAGCAGGGGACTGTGTCGCCGGCGACAGCTCGCAGAGCCGATCGGCCAGCTCCTGGTTCTGCGCCGACAGCGACCCCGTGCTGGTCGGCGTGCCGAGCTCGTCCAGGGCGGTCGTGGCGGCGGCGCCGACCGAGGCGACCGTCGTCTCCAGGCCCGCGGTGTCCGCGTCGAGCTCGTCCAGCGTCGCCGACAGGGCGGCGAGCGCCCGGGTGACGGATCCCTCCGGGTCGGCCAGGGTGTCCACCGAGGCCGACGCGGCGTCCACCCTGCTCGCGAGGGCGGCGAACCCGGCCTGCACGCCGTCCATCAGCTCCGGCTGCAGGGAGTCGACGAGGTCCTGCCCGCGATCGAGCATCCCGAGCAGCACGGTGTCGACGGCGGCTGCGGAGGCGGCGAGGGAGCATGTCATCGAGGGTGCCGTGCAGGTCTCGGCGGAGGGCTGTGCCGGCCCCGCGGCAGCACGGAGAGCCGCGACGACCTCGTCGCGGCAGGACTCGGCCGCGGTCCCGTACGCGTCGAGCTCGGCCGTGAGCCGTAGCAGCTCCGAGTGGATCGAGCCGGTGCGGCCGCCGTCGACGGCGAGTCCGCATCCGCTGCCCGAGACCGTCGGCGGCGGCACCGCGGCCGATGTGTCGCCCAGCATGGCGTCCACCGCGTCGATCGCCTCGGACAGCTGCGCCAGCAGGCCGGACTCGGTGCCCGAGACCGTCGACGACAGCTGCGCCCGGAGCGCGCCGAGCTGCCCGGAGAGGCTCTGCATCGAGGCCGCCGTCGAGGCGGCGCCGGCCCGCAGCTCCTCGGCCGTGCGGACACCGAGAGTCTCGGAGGTCGCGTCGAGCGAGGCCCGCACCTCGGCGACGGTGGTGCCGGCCTGCGTCAGCAGGTCGTCCACCGCGGTGACGACCTCGATCGTGCGGCGCTCGAGGGCGAGCGGCGAGGCGTCGGAGGAGTCGAACGCGGCGCCCAGCGCCCCCTCGGTGGTCGGGTCGGTGCTCAGGCCGGGCTGGACCGCCAGGTCGAAGGCGGGGACGGCGAAGTCGGCGACGTCGGCGACGAGGGTCAGCGTCGCCATCGCGCCACCGCCCGGGGGAGCGAGGAGAGCGGCCCACTGCACGACGGCGTCTCCGTGCTCGTCACGGCTGAGCACGCCGTTGGTGACGGCACCCGACTCGCTCTCGGTGACGACGCGACTCGGCGAGACGCCCGGCAGGACCGCGGAGGCTGCGATCGTCAGCGGAGCGCCGACGAGTGCACTGCGGCGGGCTGCACGACCGGCCGCGTCGAACGCGACCTCCTCGGGCCGGACCGTCAGGTTCTCCACCGCGAGCGAGATCTCGATCCGACCCGAGCGCCCGGCGAGGTCGGCCGGATCGGTGCCCGAGGCGTCGGCGGTGCGCCACGAGGGCCGGACACGGACCGGCAGGTCGGCGGCGACCTCGGGGGGATCGTAGACGGTGGTGGTCGCCGAGGTGTCGGACGGGTCGTCGCCGACGGCGAGGGCCGTCCCCTCGATCGCACGGACACCCCCGTCGGACGAGACGGCGACGGACACCGCCTGCAGCACCCTGGCGGCGGTGAGCGCCGGCTCCGGTGGCGTGCAGCCCGCCAGTACAGCTGCCACGACCGCGATCGCCGCTGCGGCCGTCGTCCTGCGAGCATTCGAGCGCACCCTGACCACCCCTCGTCCCGACGGGGCACCGGGCGGTGCCGCTCACGTCGACATGAGAGATGCTCGCAGATGAGCGGAACCCCGAGAGCCGGTGGCGCACGATGACCTGCACCGCGCGCCCCGGGGTCAGACGAGCTTCAGCTTCTTGCGGAGCGCCTGCACGTGCCCGGTCGCCCGGACGCCGTACTGCGCGAACTCGAGCGCTCCCTCGGCTCCGACGACGAACGTCGAGCGCAGCACGCCGACGACGGTCTTGCCGTAGAGGCTCTTCTCGCCCCACACCGCGTACGCGCGGTGCACGGTCATGTCGGGGTCGCTCAGCAGCGGGTACGCGATGCCCTGGGCGTCGGCCCAGCGGCGCAGCGCCTCCGGGGCGTCCCGCGAGATCCCGAGGACCTCGTAGCCGGAGTCGCGGAGGGACGCCGCGTTGTCGCGGAAGTCGCAGGCCTCCGTGGTGCAGCCGGGGGTGTCGGCCTCGGGGTAGAAGAACAGGATGACGCGCCGTCCGCGGTATTCCGTGAGCGAGACGGGCTCGCCGTCCTGGTTCGGCAGCGTGAACTCCGGAGCGGAGTCGCCGACGGCGAGGCGCGCCTCGGCGGGGAGGGGGGAGAGGTCGGTCATCGTCTGCTTCCGTCGGTCGTGGCGAAGGTGGTCAGGAGGCGCTGGAGCGAGTCGAGGCGCTCCGGTCCGCTGGCGCCCAGCAGTCCGCCCTCGACAGCCTCGATGATGGCGCAGTCGGGGGAGTCGGGCAGGTGCGTGCAGCCGCGCGGGCAGTCCCGGGCGATCACGGCGAGGGTCGTGAACGCGCCGAGGATGTTGTCGGTGTTCACGTGGCCGAGTCCGAACGAGCGGACGCCGGGGGTGTCGATGACCCAGCCGTGCCGGTCGCCGCGCTCCACGCGGAGCGAGACGGTGGAGGACGAGGTGTGCCGACCGCGGCCCGTCACGGTGTTCACGCGCCCGATGGCCCGGTGCGCGTCCGGGACGAGCTTGTTCACGAGGGTGGACTTGCCGACTCCGGAGTGCCCGACGACCACGGTCTCGTGGCCGAGGAGGGCGTCGGCGATCTCGTCGACCGGCGGCTCGTCCTGGCTCGAGAGGAACACGCGGAGGTCGAGCCCCTCGAAGTTGCGGAGGAACGGGGCCGGGTCCGCGAGGTCGGTCTTGGTGATGCAGAGCATCGGAGTGATCCCGGCGTCGAAGGCGGCGACCAGGTAGCGGTCGACCAGCCGGGTCCGGGGCTCGGGGTCGGCGGCGGCCACCACGCAGAGCATCTGGTCGGCGTTGGCGACGATCACGCGCTCGATCGCGTCGGTGTCGTCGGCGCTGCGGCGGAGGAGGGTCGACCGCTCGCGGATGCGGACGATGCGGGCGAGCGTCCCCTCGTCGCCGCTGGAGTCCCCGACCACGTCGACGCGGTCGCCGGCCACGATCGCCTGGCGCCGCAGCTCGCGGGCCCGGGCCGCCGTGAACTCGTGCTCCTCGGGCGTCCCGTCGCCGATCATCACCGTGTAGCGACCCCGGTCGACGCCGAGCACCATCGCGATCTCTGCGTCCTCGTAGGCGGGCCGGTTCTTGGTCCGGGGCTTCGTGCCCTTCGGGTTCGGGCGCACCCGCGCGTCCGACTCGTCGTACCCGTCGAAGTCGTCGAGAGCACCGTCGGCGTCGAGGCCGCTGTCCGTCCACCACGACACGGGTCAGACCGATCCGGCGAGGGTCGTCCACAGTTCCGGGAACTGGGGGAGGGTCTTCGCTGTCGTCGCGACGTCCTCGATCACCACGCCGGGGACCACGAGGCCGATCAGGGCGCCGGCGTGGGCCATGCGGTGGTCGGAGTAGGTGCGCCAGCGGCCGCCGTGGAGCTCGGCGGGCTCGATGCGCAGACCGTCCTCGAGCTCCGTGACCCGGCCGCCGAGGCCGGTGATCTCGGCGGCGAGGGCGGCGAGGCGGTCCGTCTCGTGGTGGCGGATGTGGCCGATCCCGGTCAGGGTGCTGGGAGTGGAGGCCAGCGCGGCGAGCGCGGCGAGGGCGGGGGCGAGCTCGCCTCCCTCCGACAGGTCGAGGTCCACGCCCAGGATCTCGTCGCCGCCGGTGACCACGAGGTCCTCGCCGTCGCGCTCGACGCGGGCGCCGAACAGCGGCAGGATCCGCTCGAGGTGCGCCCCGACCTGCGTGGTGACGGCCGGCCAGTGGCGAAGCCGGACGCGGCCGCCCGTGACGAGGGCCGCAGCGAGGAACGGCGCGGCGTTCGAGAGGTCGGGCTCGATCAGCACGTCGGCGCCGCCGATGGGCTGCGGCGCGACGGTCCACTCGCCGTCGGCGGGCGTGCCGACCTCGACGCCCCGTGCCGCCAGCGCGGCGACGGTCATGTCGATGTGGGGCCGGGAGGGGACGGCGCTGCCCTCGTGGCGCAGGTGCAGTCCCTCCTCGAAGCGGGCGCCGGCCAGCAGGAGCGCCGAGACGAACTGGCTCGACCGCGAGGCGTCGACGACGACGTCGCCGCCCCGGACGGCCCCGGACCCGTGGACGGTGAAGGGGAGCGCGCCGCGGCCGTCGTCGGCGACGTCGACGCCGAGCGCGCGGAGGGAGGCGATCGTCGCCCCCATCGGCCGCTTCGCCGCGTACGCGTCGCCGTCGAAGGTGGTGGGGCCGAGCGCGAGGCCGGCCAGCGGCGGGACGAAGCGCATCACGGTGCCCGCGAGCCCGCAGTCGATCGTCGTCGAGCCGAGCAGCTCCTCCGCGGGCTCCACGACCAGGTCGGCGCCGAAGCCGCCGGTCGAGCCGGACTCCCGGATCGTGGTGCCGAGCGAGCGCAGCGCCTCGATCATCAGGGCGCTGTCGCGGGAGTGCAGCGGCGCCCGCAGCGTGGAGGGCCCGTCGGCCAGAGCAGCGAGCACCAGCTCCCGGTTGGTCAGCGACTTGGAGCCGGGCAGGCCGACCTCGGCGTCGAGAGCGCCGGCCGCGAGGGGTGCGGGCCAGGCGTCGTCGCCGG
Organism: Rathayibacter sp. AY1C5; assembly: GCF_002931705.1. Classification (NCBI taxonomy): domain Bacteria; kingdom Bacillati; phylum Actinomycetota; class Actinomycetes; order Micrococcales; family Microbacteriaceae; genus Rathayibacter; species Rathayibacter sp. AY1C5. Next base: position 273,622 of record NZ_PSWD01000001.1, on the reverse strand, counting down.
GGAGCGCACGGGCGTCGCCGTACGCATCGAACTCGGGGGCGGAATAACGCGAGAAGACCATCGGTTGTCAGAATAGTCGGCGCGCAGGGCGTCGTCAGGAGCGTGACGGAGGCGGAGCATGACGGCAGCACCCCCGGTCCTCCGGAGCAGCAGGCCCGTCGCCCGGAGGCGCCCTCGCGCCGCAACCCCGGTCGTCCGCCGCGCCGCCGCTCTAGAATCGCTCGTGATGACTCGCGACGACGAACCCCGCACCACCCCCGCCGACGAGGCTCCCGAGCCCGCTGACGCGGAGCAGACGATCGTGGAGACCGTCGAGGAGTCGCTGGACGACGCCCCGGTCGAGGCTCCCGTCGATCTCCGCTCCCTCTTCGAGCAGCAGGCGCTGCCCTTCATCGACCAGCTCTACGCGGCCGGTCTGCGGATGACGAAGAACCCCTCCGACGCGCAGGACCTCGTACAGGAGACGTTCGCGAAGGCGTTCGGCGCGTTCCGCCAGTTCGAGCAGGGCACCAACCTGAAGGCCTGGCTCTACCGCATCCTCACGAACACGTTCATCAACTCGTACCGCAAGAAGCAGCGCGAGCCCTACCAGAGCGCGATCGACGAGCTCGAGGACTGGCAGCTGGGCGGCGCCGAGTCGACCACGGCCACCTCCAGCCGCTCGGCCGAGGCGGAGGCGATCGACCACCTCCCCGACACCGCGGTGAAGGAGGCGCTCCAGGCGATCCCGGAGGACTTCCGGCTCGCCGTCTACTTCGCCGATGTCGAAGGCTTCTCCTACCAGGAGATCGCGGACATCATGAAGACCCCCGTCGGGACCGTCATGAGTCGGCTGCACCGCGGCCGGCGCATGCTGCGCGAACGACTCACCGACTACGCACGCGAGCGCGGATTCCGCGCCGCATTCACTTCCGGGAGCACGAAATGACCGACAGCGGCTGCACGAAGGCGAAGGCCGAGCTCGAGGAGTACCTCCACAACGAGCTGTGCAAGGAGGACGCCGCCGACATCCGCGAGCACATGGCGGGATGCGTCGACTGCGCCGATGAGGCGAAGGTCGGCGTGGTGCTGACGGTCGCCGTGCAGCGGGCCTGCAAGGAGACGGCGCCGGAGGACCTCCGCGCCCAGGTGCTCGGCATGCTCCGCGACGAGCACGCCGCGCACTCCCAGGCGCCCGCCCGCCTCTAGGCGCCGCACGACCCGGGGAGCCCCGGCCGTTCGAGACCTCCCGCGCACCGCGGGCCCTCGAGGGGCCGGGGCTCCGTCGTGTCCGGCGGCCTCCGGGCGCCGCGGCACCCGCACGTCGCGCGCGCTCCTGCCGGTCTCTGCGGGCCTGCGGTCAGGCACGGTCCGCCCGCAACGCGACGGGCCCGCCGGAACACGAGGTTCCGACGGGCCCGACCGCGTCGTGCGGACCGCGGGTCAGCGGGTGAGCGCCCGCGACAGCAGGTCGGCCTGCTCGGAGGCGTGCCGCTTGGCCGAGCCGGCCGCGGGGGAGGCCGCGGAGGGCCGCGAGACCACGCGCATGGACCGGCCCAGCTTCGGAGCGACCTCGAGGGCCATGAACGGCCAGGCGCCCTGGTTCTCGGGCTCGTCCTGCACCCAGACGAGCTCCGCGTCCGGGTATCGCTCGGCGATGCCGCGCAGCTCCTCGATCGGCGCCGGGTAGTACTGCTCGACCCGGACCAGCGCGATGCCGTCGTCGGGCTTCTTCTCGAGCTCCGCCTTGAGGTCGTAGTGGACCTTGCCGGCGTGGAGCAGGACGCGCTTCACGGCGGAGGCGTCCTCGATCCGCGCGTCGTCGATCACCGGCTGGAAGCGGCCCGAGGTGAAGTCCTCGACCGGGCTCGAGGCTCCGCGCAGGCGCAGCATCGCCTTCGGGGTGAAGACGATCAGCGGTCGGCGGGGCCGGGAGTAGGCCTGGCGGCGCAGCAGGTGGAAGTAGGACGCCGGCGTCGACGGGCGCGCGACGGTCATGTTCCGCTCCGCGCACATCTGCAGGTAGCGCTCGATCCGCGCCGACGAGTGGTCGGGGCCCTGGCCCTCGTAGCCGTGCGGGAGCAGGAGCACGAGCGACGAGCGCTGCCCCCACTTCTGCTCGGCCGAGGAGATGAACTCGTCGATCACGATCTGGGCGCCGTTCGCGAAGTCGCCGAACTGCGCCTCCCACAGCACGAGCGAGTCGGGCCGCTCCACCGAGTAGCCGTACTCGAACGCCATCGCCGCGTACTCCGAGAGCAGCGAGTCGTAGATCCAGAGCCGGGCCTGCTGCTCGGACAGGTTCATCAGCGGCAGCCACTCCTGGCCGTTCTCGCGGTCGTGGAGGACCGCGTGGCGCTGGACGAAGGTCCCGCGGCGCGTGTCCTGGCCGACGAGGCGCACAGGGGTGTCCTCGAGCAGCAGGGAGCCGAGCGCGAGCAGCTCGCCGAAGGCCCAGTCGATGGAGCCGGAGCGGCTCATCTCCCGGCGCTTCGCCAGCAGCTGCTGGAGCTTGGGGTGCACGGTGAAGCCCTCGGGCGGCGTCGTGAACGCGTCGCCGATTCGCGTGACGACCTCGGTCTTCACGCCGGTGACCTCGGGCTCGCCCGGGTAGTCCTCGCCCTGCTGCGCGTCGGGCAGCTCGAGGTCGGCCACGGAGTCGCCGTCGGCGGTGATCACGGGGATCGCGCCGGTCTGCGCGGCGTGGGTCTCGGCGAAGGCGCGCTCCAGACGGTCCTGGAAGTCCTGGTGGGCGCGGTCGTACTCCTCCTCGGTGATGTCGCCGCGGCCGACGAGCGCCTCGGTGTACAGCTTGCGGACCGAGCGCTTGGCCTCGATCAGGCTGTACATCAGCGGCTGGGTCATCGAGGGGTCGTCGCCCTCGTTGTGCCCGCGCCGGCGATAGCAGATCAGGTCGATGACCACGTCGCGGTGGAACCGCTGGCGGTACTCGAACGCGAGCTGCCCGACGTGGACGACAGCCTCGGGGTCGTCGCCGTTCACGTGGAAGATCGGCGCCTGGATCGTCTTCGCGCCGTCGGTCGAGTAGATCGAGGTGCGGGCCTCGTGAGGGGGAGTCGTGAACCCGACCTGGTTGTTGATGTTGATGTGGATCGTGCCGCCGGTGCGGTACGCCCGCAGCTGCGACATCTGCAGGGTCTCGACCACCACGCCCTGGCCCGCCATCGCGGCGTCGCCGTGCACGAGGATCGGCAGCGTGGTGAAGGTGCCGATGGGCTTGCGGTCCTGCTTGGCGCGGACGATGCCCTCGAGCACGCCGTTCACGGCCTCGAGGTGCGAGGGGTTCGCCGCCAGGTAGACCGGGATCTCCTCGCCCGCAGCACCGCGGAAGGTGCCCTCGGTGCCGAGGTGGTACTTCACGTCTCCGGATCCCTGGACCGTGCGCGGGTCCTGGGTGCCCTCGAACTCGCGGAAGATCTGGCCGTAGGTCTTGCCGGCGATGTTGGTCAGCACGTTCAGGCGGCCGCGGTGGGCCATGCCGATCGCGACCTCGTCGAGGTGCTCGTCGGCCGCGCCCTGCAGGACGGCGTCGAGCAGCGCGATGAGCGACTCCCCGCCCTCGAGCGAGAAGCGCTTCTGGCCCACGTACTTGGTCTGCAGGAAGGTCTCGAAGGCCTCGGCCTCGTTGAGCTTGCCCAGGATGCGCAGCTGCTCGTCGTGGCCCGGCTTCTCGTAGCCGCGCTCGAGCTTCTGCTGCATCCAGGCGCGCTGCTCCGGGTCCTGGATGTGCATGTACTCGACGCCGACGGTGCGGCAGTACGAGTCGCGGAGGATCCCGAGGATGTCGCGCAGCTTGAGCTGGCGCTTGCCGCCGAAGCCGTCCGTGACGAACTCGCGATCGAGGTCCCAGAAGGTGAGGCCGTGGCTCTCGATGGCGAGGTCGGGGTGCGAGCGCTGCACGTACTCCAGCGGGTCGACGTCGGCCATCAGATGCCCGCGGACGCGGAACGAGTTGATGAGCTCCTGCACGCGGGCGGTCTTGGAGACGCGCTCGGCGAGGTCGACGGCGATGTCCGTGGACCAGTGGATCGGGTCGTAGGGGATGCGCAGCGCGGCGAAGATGTCCTCGTAGAAGCCGCGGCCGCCGAGCAGGAGCTCGTGCACGATCTTGAGGAACTCGCCCGAGCCGGCGCCCTGGATGACGCGGTGGTCGTAGGTCGAGGTCAGGGTGATGGTCTTGCCGATGCCCAGCTCGACCAGCGTCTTCTCGGACGCGCCCTGGAACTCCGCCGGGTACTCGAGGGCGCCGGCTCCGATGATGCAGCCCTGGCCCTTCATCAGGCGGGGGACGGAGTGGACCGTGCCGATGCCGCCGGGGTTCGTCAGCGAGAGCGTGGTGCCCGCGAAGTCGCCGGCGACGAGCTTGTTGCCGCGCGCGCGCTTGACCAGGTCCTCGTAGGCCGAGAGGTAGGCGGTGAAGCTCAGCGTGTCGGCGCGCTTGATGCTCGGCACGAGCAGGGCGCGCGTGCCGTCGGGCTTCGGCATATCGATCGCGATGCCGAGGTTGACGTGCGCCGGGGCGACGACCGCGGGCTTGCCGTCGACCTCGTCGTAGAACACGTTCTGGCTCGGGAAGTCCTTGAGCGCGCGGATGAGCGCCCAGCCGATCAGGTGCGTGAACGAGACCTTGCCGCCGCGGGTGCGGCGCAGGTGGTTGTTGATGACGATGCGGTTGTCGATCATCAGCTTCGCCGGGATCGTGCGGACGCTCGTCGCGGTGGGGATGCTGAGGCTGGCGTCCATGTTGGTCGCGAGGCTCTTCGCCATGCCGCGGAGCGGGGTGACGACGTCCTCGTCCGGCGTCGAGTCCTCGGCGGAGGGCTTGCTCACCGGAGCGTCGGCCGGGATCGGCTGCGCCTTCGGCTGCTTCGACGTGGTGCGGGAGGCGGGGGTCGACTCGGAGGAGGAGGCGGCGGCGGGATGGGTCACGGCGCCTCCGCCGCTCGACGAGACGCGCTCGGCGGCAGCGGCGGGCTTCGAGGCGGCGGGCGCGGGGGCCGCGGCAGGAGCCGGAGCCGGAGCGTCCTTGCCGGAGTTCGCGAGCTGGGCGCCGTAGCGCTCCAGGATGGGCCACCAGGACTCGTCCACCGAGGCGCGGTCGGCGCTGTACTGCTCGTACAGCTCCTCCACGAGCCACTCGTTGGCTCCGAAGTCCTCCGCGCCCTGCTCTGTTCCTGCTCCGGTCAACTGGCTCGACACAGCCGATCGCCCACTCTCTCCGTTGATTCGTCCTCGATCATCCGGACGGGCCCGTCGCATCCCTCGGCGCCTGCCACCGCGGCGGAGGAGGTCGTCCTCGCACCAGCGGGAACCGGTGCCGTCGCCTGGTCCCGTCCCGGTCGCCAAGCCTAGCCCCGTTCCCTGCACGGCCGACCCGGGGCCGCGCCGGAGTAGCGTTTCCCCCATGCGTTTCTCCGGCGGAACACCCTCAGGCGACCTCACCTACTCGGACGTCTTCCTCGTCCCCGGCCGCTCGTCGGTGACGAGCCGCCTCGACGTCTCGCTCGCCCCGGGCGACGGCACCGGGGCGACGATCCCCGTCGTCTCCTCCAACATGAACTCGGTCACCGGTCAGCGCCTCGCAGCGACGCTCGCGCGCCGGGGCGGGCTCGGCGTCCTCCCGCAGGACATGCCTCTGCAGGCGCTGGACGCCGCGATCCGCTGGGTGAAGCGCCAGCCGGTCGCCTTCTCCGGCGCCCTCACCGCCTCGCCGGCGACGACCGTGGAGGAGGCGCTGCGCATCCTGCCGGCCGTCGCCGGCCACGGCTTCGTGGTGCAGGAGGAGGGCGGCGCGATCCTCGGCTGCGTCCCGGCCGCGCGCCTGGCGACCGCGCTGCCGGACGCGCGCCTGGGCGACCTGGTGCACTCCGCCACCCCCTCGATCGACGCCGACGACGTGCCCACCGCGCGGGCCGCCTTCGACCTCATGGTGGCCGCCGACCTCGACTTCGCCCCGGTGCTGCACCACGGCGCCCTGGTCGGCACGCTGTCGCGCACCGGCGCCCTCCGCTCCACCGTCTACGACCCGGCGCTCGACGCGGACGGGCGTCTGCGCGTCGCGGCAGCGATCGGCATCAACGGCGACGTCGAGGCGAAGGCGCGCGCGCTCGTCTCCGCGGGCGTCGACGTCCTCGTCCTCGACACCGCGCACGGCCACCAGGAGGGGATGCTCCGGGCGCTCCGGACGGTCTCCGCGCTCGATCTCGGAGTGCCGATCGCGGCGGGCAACGTCGTCACGGCCGACGCGGTGCACGACCTCGTCGACGCGGGAGCGGACATCCTCAAGGTCGGCGTCGGCCCCGGCGCGATGTGCACCACCCGGATGATGACCGCGGTCGGCCGCCCGCAGTTCTCGGCCGTCCTCGAGACGGCCGAGCGCGCGCACGAGCTGGGCGCCCACGTCTGGGCGGACGGCGGGGTGCGCTACCCGCGCGACGTCGCCCTCGCGCTGGCCGCGGGCGCCGCCTCCGTGATGATCGGCTCCTGGTTCGCCGGCACGATCGAGGCTCCGGGGGAGCTGCGCAGCGACGCGGCCGGCCGGGTCTACAAGGAGAGCTGGGGCATGGCCTCGGCCAAGGCGGTGCAGGAGCGCTTCGACCGCCTCGACGCGTACGAGCTCGCCCGCAAGCGCCTCTTCGCCGAGGGCATCTCCTCCTCCACCATCTACCTCGATCCGCTGCGGCCCTCGGTCGAGGACCTGCTCGACATGATCACGTCGGGGGTCCGCTCGTCCTTCACCTACGCCGGAGCCCGGAGCGTGGCCGACTTCCATGAGCGGGCGCACGTGGGCCTGCAGTCGGCCGCGGGCTACGAGGAGGGCAAGGCGCTGCCGGTCAGCTGGTGAGCGGGCGCCGCGTGCTAGAACCGAGCCCATGACCATCGTCGACAACGCCGTGTACGTCGACGGCCGCCGCATCCGGAACCCCGACTCGCTCGAGGACACCTTCGAGCTGATGCGCGACGAGCACGGCATGGCCTGGATCGGCCTCTACCGCCCGACGCGCGAGGAGGTCGAGGCGGTCGCCGAGGAGTTCGGGCTGCACCCGCTCGCCGTCGAGGACGCGCTGAGCGGGCACCAGCGGGCCAAGCTCGAGCGCTACGACGACGGGCTCTTCGTCGTGCTGCGGCCGGCGCGCTACGCGGACGCCGCCGAGACGGTCGTCTTCGGCGAGCTGCACGTCTTCGTCGGCCCCGACTTCGTGGTCACCATCCGGCACGCCGACTCCCCGGACCTCGCCCGCGTGCGCCGCCGCCTGGAGGAGGATCCGGCCCTTCTCGCCCGCGGGCCCGAAGCGGTGCTCTACGCGATCCTCGACCAGGTCGTCGACGAGTACGCGCCGGTGGTGTTCGGCGTCCAGGGCGACGTGGACGAGATCGAGGACCAGCTCTTCGGCGACGACTCGGACGACGGGCTCTCGGAGCGCATCTACCGGCTCTCGCGCGAGGTCATCCACTTCCAGCGCTCGGTGCAGCCGCTGACCGCCCTGCTGCACGAGCTGCTGCAGGAGTCGACGCCCGTGGAGGGGGAGCCCTCGCCCTCGCCGGAGCGGATCGAGCTGCGCCGGTCACTCCGCGACGTGCTCGACCACACCATCCGCGTGACGGAGGCGGTCGACTCCCTGCGCGCGATCCTCGACAAGGCGCTCACGGTGCACTCGACGCTCGTCTCGCGCCGGCAGACCGAGACCGGGCTCGCCCAGAACGACGTGGTCCGCAAGATCTCCTCGTGGGCGGCGATCCTCTTCGCCCCGACGCTCGTGGCCGGCATCTACGGGATGAACTTCGACGACATGCCGGAGCTGCACTGGCGCCTCGGCTACCCCTGGGCGCTGGGCCTGATGGTGCTGTTCGGCTTCGCGCTCTACGCGGTGTTCAAGCGGAAGAAGTGGCTCTGAGCCGCGGCATCGGAGCACGCCCGGCGGCGCTCCGCGGCGGGTAGACTCGGCGCCACAATGGACGACCCTCCCTCTGCGCATCCGGCCTGTTCCGCTCACTGCAGTGCTCCTCGGACTCCCGCTCGCCGCTCACGGTCCGCCGCTCCGCCGGCCCGCCCCGTCCGGCCCTCCTCGCACCTCCCTCTCGTGACCGGGGGCGACCACCGTGGGAACTGAGTGGCTCCTCCTCGGCGTCGGCCTGCTGCTGACCCTGGGCACCGGCGTCTTCGTCGCCAGCGAGTTCGCGCTGGTGAACCTCGACCGGGCCGATCTCGAAGCCCGTCGCGACCGCGGCGAGACGCGCCTGGGCATGACCATCGCGGCCCTGCGCGTCACCTCCACGCACCTCTCGAGCGCGCAGCTGGGCATCACCCTCACGACGCTGCTCACCGGCTACACGATGGAGCCCGCCCTCTCGACGCTGCTCCAGGAGCCGTTCAGCGGATTCGGCATCCCGGAGGAGGCGCTCGCGCCGGTCATGACGGTGGTCGCCATCGTCATCGCGACCCTGCTGTCGATGATCCTCGGCGAGCTGGTCCCCAAGAACTTCGCCCTCGCTCTGCCGCGGGCGACCGCGAAGCTCGTCGTGCCGCTGCAGACCGCGTTCACGACGGTGTTCCGCCCGGCCGTCGCCCTGCTGAACGGCAGTGCGAACGCCCTGCTGCGCCTGGTCGGCATCGAGCCGAAGGAGGAACTCTCGGGCGCCCGCAGCGCCGAGGAGCTCTCGAGCCTCGTGCGCCACTCCGCCAGCGCCGGACTGCTCGAGGAGGACACGGCCGACCTGCTCGGGCGCACCCTCCGCTTCTCCGCCCTCACCGCGGGCGACGTGATGACGCCGCGCCTGCGCCTGTCGACGGTCGAGCGCGCGAGCACCGCGCAGGACGTGCTCGACCTCGCCCGAACCACCGGGTTCTCGCGCTTCCCGATCACGGACGACGACATCGACGACATCGTCGGAGTCGTGCACGTCAAGCAGGCCGTCGCCGTGCCCCGCGGCAAGAGGTCCGACGTCCCGGTCACGGCGCTGCGCTCCGAGCCGCTCCGCGTCCCCGAGACCATGAAGCTCGACGTGCTGCTCACCGAGCTGCGCGGACGCGGCTTCCAGCTCGCGGTCGTCGTCGACGAGTACGGCGGCACGGCGGGCGTCGCCACGCTCGAGGACCTGGTCGAGGAGCTGGTCGGCGAGGTCGCCGACGAGCACGACCGCTCCCGGGCCGACGTGGTCAAGCTCCCCGGCTCCACCACCTTCCCCGGCATGCTCCGCCCCGACGAGGTCCTCGACCGCGCCGGCGTGCACATCCCCGAGGAGGGGCCCTACGAGACGGTCGCCGGATTCGTGATGAGCGAGCTCGGCCGCCTCCCCGCCGTCGGCGACCGGGTCGACGTCGAGGGCGGCTCGCTGCGCGTCGAGCGCCTGGACGGCCGCCGCATCGACCGCCTCCGCTTCACCCCCGACCCCGACGCGGATCCCGACGGGATCCCCGACCCGCTCGCCGACGTCGCCCGCGGACACCGCGGACGGAAGGAGTCCGACGATGAGTGACTGGGCCGGAATCGCCTGGCTCGTGGTGCTCCTCGCCGCGAACGCCTTCTTCGTCGGAGCGGAGTTCGCAGTCATCTCCGCGCGCCGCTCCCAGATCGAGCCCCTCGCGGAGAGCGGACGCCGCAGCGCGATCACCGCGCTCGCCGCGATGGAGCACGCCACACTGATGCTCGCGACCACGCAGCTGGGCATCACCGTCTGCTCGCTGCTGATCCTCAACGTGAGCGAGCCGGCGATCCACCACCTGCTCGAGGTGCCGCTGCACGCCGTCGGCATCCCCGACGAGCTCTCCGGCACCGTCGCCTTCGTCATCACGCTGCTGATCGTGTCGTTCCTGCACGTGGTGCTCGGCGAGATGGTCCCCAAGAACATCTCGTTCTCGATGCCCGACCGCGCCGTGCTCCTCCTGGCGCCGCCGCTCGTCGCCATCGCCCGGGTCCTCCGCCCGATCATCGTCGCCCTCAACGCGGTCTCGAACGGAGTGCTCCGCCTCTTCAAGGTGGAGCCCAAGGACGAGGCGAACAGCACCTTCACGCTCGAGGAGGTGCAGACGATCGTCGACCAGTCCACCCGCGAGGGCACGCTCCGCGACTCGACCGGGACCCTCCTCGCCGCGTTCGAGTTCACCGAGAAGAAGGTCCACGACGTCGCCCTGCCCCTCGACGGGATCGTCAGCCTCCCCAGCGGAGCGACCCCCGCCGACGTCGAGCGCGCCGTCGCCAAGCACGGCTTCTCGCGCTACGTGATCCTCGGCGAGGACGGCACCCCCGAGGGCTACATCCACCTCAAGGACGTCCTCGACCTCGACGGCGACACCGAGGGCGCCAAGTTCCGCCTCCCCGTCCCCGCCAAGCGCATCCGCCAGCTCGCCTCGATCTTCGAGGCCACCGACCTCGAGGACGCCCTCGCGATCATGCGGCGCACCGGCGCCCACCTCGCCCGGGCGTTCGACGAGCAGGGCCGCGCCACCGGAGTGCTGTTCCTCGAGGACATCATCGAGGAGCTCGTCGGCGAAGTCGACGACGCCACCCGCCGCTAGGCGCGGGTGCTGGAGGGGGCGTTGTCGTCGGGCGCGATACCGCCGGTATCGCTTCCTCCTCCGCCTTGCATCCGACCCCTCCGCGGCCCGCGCCCGCGGGTGCTGGAGGGGGCGTTGTCGTCGGGCGCGGTACCGCCGGTATCGCTTCCTCCTCCGCCTTGCATCCGACCCCTCCTCGGCCCGCGCCCGCGGGTGCTGGAGGGGGCGTTCGCGGCGTTGTCGTCGGGCGCGGTACCGCCGGTACCGCTTCCTCCTCCGCCTTGCGACTGCCCCCTCCAGCACCCGCGCCCCTCTGGAGCAAGGGGAGAGGGGTGCGGCTGCGCCGGCACCAGTGCGCTGCGCCGGCACCAGTGCGCTGCTCCGGCACCAGTGCGGCAGCGGCGGCACCGGGCGGCTCCGCCGCAGGGCGACGTAGGGTGGCGGGATGGGTGAGCGGGTCGGGACGGCGGAGGCGGCGCGGAGCATCAGGGTGCCGCGGGAGGACGACGACAAGTACACGCGCGGGGTGCTGGGGATCGCGACCGGGTCGGAGCGGTATCCGGGAGCGGCGGTGCTCGGCGTCGAGGCGGCGGTGCGGACGGGAGTCGGCATGGTCCGGTACCTCGGACCGGAGCGGCCCGCGGGACTGGTGCTCGCCCGGCGGCCGGAGGTCGTGACCGCGGTGGGGCGCGTGCAGGCCTGGCTCGTCGGCTCCGGCACCAGCGCCGAGGACCGCAGCGACGAGGAGCGGCGCACCCTGATCGAGCAGCTGCACTCGGGAGTCCCGGTGGTGCTCGACGCGGGCGCGCTCGACCTGATCGACGAGGCCGCAGGCCCGGTCGTCATCACGCCGCACTACCGCGAGCTCGCCGGAGTGCTCGGCCGAGCGGGTCTGGACGCGGACGCCGCGACGATCGCCGAGGCCCCGGGGGAGTGGGCGCGCCGGGCGGCGGACCGCCTCGGAGTCTGCGTGCTCCTCAAGGGCGGCACCACCCACGTCGTCGCGGGCGGCGTCGAGCTCGAGGTCTCCGGATCCACGCCCTGGCTGGCGACCGCGGGCAGCGGCGACGTCCTCGGCGGCGTGCTCGGCGCACTCCTCGCCGGTCGGGCCGCGGACGCCGAGGCGGCCGGGACGACTCTGACCGCGGAGGACCTCGCCCCGGTGGCCGCCGCGGCCGCCGTCCTGCACGCGGAGGCCGGACGGAGCGCCTCCGCCGGCGGCCCGATCGCCGCGCTCGACATCGCGGAGCACCTGCCCGGAGTGGTCGCCGCACTCCTGCGCTGACACGCCCGTCGGACGAGCGCTGAACCGAACCGGGACCGCCGCCGTTGTCCTGGAGGAAGCGACGCCCGCGGCCCGGCTCACCGGCTCCGCACCGCCGCCTCATCGGGTGCTCGAAGCGAGCACCTCTACCGTCGGATCCGCCGCGTCCGCCTTGACCAGGAGAACAGACATGACCGCGAAGACCACGACTCCCGCCCGCTACGCCCTGACCCTCCTCGCCGGCGCCGGCACCCTCGCCGCGCTCGCCGCTTGCTCCAGCACCACCACGACCGGGAGCGACGCCGCCGACGCGGCGACCACCACCGCTCCGAGCACCGCCACCAGCTCCGCCCCCGAGGCGACCGGCGCCGCGTCCTCCGCCGCGAGCGGCAGCAGCTACGCCGACGGCACCTACGAGGCCGAGGGCGCCTACACCTCGCCCGGAGGGAACGAGAAGGTGGGCGTCTCGCTGACCCTCGCCGACGGCGTCGTCACCGACGTGACCGTGACCCCGGAGTCGGAGAACCCCACCGGCCAGCAGTACCAGTCGCGCTTCGCGGGTGGCATCGCGGGCGAGGTCGTCGGCAAGCAGCTCGACGAGCTGAAGGTCTCCAAGGTGTCGGGGTCCTCCCTCACCTCCGGCGGCTTCAACGACGCCGTCGAGACCATCAAGGCCGATGCCACGGCCTGACGCCCCGACGGTCCTCGGCCACGCGTGGCGGTTCGACGCGATCGGCACCGGCTGGCAGATCGACACCGCCGAGCCGCTCGAGCCCTCCCACCGCTCGCGGGTCGAGGCGCGCATCGCGGAGTACGACCGCACCTGGTCGCGGTTCCGTGACGACTCCGCCGTCTCGCAGCTGCGGGTCGGAGGCGAGCACGTCTTCCCCGACGAGGCGGCCGACCTCTTCGCACTGTACGACGTGCTCGACGAGCTGACCGGCGGGGCGGTCACCCCCTTCGTCGGCGGCTCTCTCGAGCAGCTCGGCTACGACTCCGCGTACACCCTCGTCCCGCGCGGACCCGCCGTCCCCGCTCCCTCCTGGGCCGCCGCCCGACGCGGGGCGGCGGGACTGCGGGTCGAGCCCGGGACCGTCGTCGACGTCGGCGCCGCGGGCAAGGGCCAGCTCGTCGACCTCGTCCTCGAGGAGCTCGACGGAGCCGGGCCCGCCGTCGTCGACGCGAGCGGCGACCTCCGGGGCATCGGAGCCGGACCCGTCCGGGTCGGCCTCGAGCACCCGTGGGACCCGAGCAGCGCACTGGGAGTGGCGGTGCCCGGCGACCGCGCGCTCTGCGGCTCGGCGAGCAACCGCCGCGCCTGGGGCAGCGGCCTCCACCACGTCCTCGACGGGCGGACCGGAGCTCCGGTCGAGAGCATCGTCGCCGCCTGGGCGGTGGCCGACACGGCCCTCGTCGCCGACGGGCTCGCGACCGCGCTGTTCGTCTGTCCGCCCGAGGCCCTCGCCGAGCGCTTCGACTTCGAGTTCGTCCGCGTCCGCAGCGACGGCACCCTCCACTACTCGCCTTCCTTCCCCGGAGAGGTCTTCCGATGATCGGCACCTTCGACCGCGCCCTCGGCCGCGTCACCACCTACCGGCTGGTCTGGATGACGCTCGCCGCGCTCCTGCTCGTCGCCGTCGGCTACGCCGCAGCCGGCCTGATCTTCTCGACGCCGCTCGAGATCCTCGGCACGACGCTCGTCGCCGTCGCCTCGACGGCCCTGGTCAGCGCGGTCCTCGCGCGGCTGTTCCGCAGCCGCGCGCACCTGGAGTCCTCGCTCGTCACCGGTCTGCTGATCGCCTGCCTGCTCTTCCCGACGGCCGATCCCCGCGGGCTCGCCGTGATCGCGCTCGTCGGCGCGATCGCCGCCGCGTCCAAGTACGTCCTGGCCTGGCGGGGCCGCCACCTCTTCAACCCGGCCGCGGTCGCCGTGCTGATCATCGGCTTCACCGGGCTCAACGCCGGAGCCTGGTGGATCGCCAGTGGCGCGATCTGGCCGTTCGTCGTCGTGGGTTCCCTCCTGATCGTCGCGCGGGTCCGCCGCTGGGCCGTCTTCGCCGTCTTCGTCGTCGTCGCCGGCGGGGTGTCCGTGCAGCAGGCGGTGCAGAACGGCCAGGACCTCGGCGCCGCGGCGGCTCTGGTCCTCACGGCCTACCCCTTCGTCTTCGCCGGCGCCTTCATGCTGACGGAGCCGCTCACGCTCGCGCCGCGCCGCTCGCAGCAGCTGATCATCGCGGTCGTCGCAGCGCTCGTGGCGAGCGTCCCCTTCCACATCGGCGTCGTCTCCGCCACTCCGGAGCTGGGCCTCGTGGTCGGCAACGCCCTCGCGTTCGCCTTCGCATTCCGCCAGCGTCGGCGGCACACGCTCGAGCTCGCCTCGACCCGCGTGCTGGCGCCGGGCATCGCGGAGTACCGCTTCCGCTCCCGCTCGCCGCTGACCTTCGAGCCGGGCCAGTGGCTCGAGCTCGACCTGCCGCACCGCGCCGACAGCCGGGGCAGCCGGCGCACCTTCTCGGTCTCCTCCGCTCCGTCCGACGGCGAGATCGCGATCGCCCTGCGGATGCCGGAGAAGGCGAGCAGCTTCAAGCGCGCCCTCGCCGCTCTGGAGCCCGGCGACTCGCTCCGGGCGACGAGCGTCGGCGGTGACTTCGTCCTGCCTGCCGATCCCGCCGTGCCACTGCTGCTGGTGGCGGGCGGCATCGGGATCACCCCGTTCGCCAGTCAGCTCCGCTCGCTCGCGGACGGTCCGCGGCGCGACGTCGTCGTCGTGGTCGCCGCGCCGAGCCTCGCCGAGGTCGCGTACCGCGACCTGCTGCAGGAGTCGGGGGCCCGGGTCGTGCTCTGCTCGAAGGAGGCGCCGACCGACCTGCCCGCACGGTGGTCGCACGTCACAGGCCGACTGGCCGCCGAGCTGCTCGCGGACGCGGTGCCGGACGCCGGCCGCCGCGTGGGCTACGTCTCCGGGTCGCCGTCGTTCGTCGACTCGGTCCGCGGCGCCCTGCGCGGTGCCGGGGCGAAGCGGATCCGCACCGACGCGTTCGCCGGCTACTGAGTTCATCGGGTTGTGATGCCGGCTGCTGACGCCCGGCGGCGACCGACGCCGCCGGGCAACCGATGCCCGGCGGGAGCGGCGCTCTCAGGCGGGCTCAGGTGCTGCCAGGGTCCCGTTCAGCGGCCCCTCTACAATGACGCGGTGCCGTCCTCCCCTCCTCGAGCGTCCTCCCGCCCCCTCGCCCGGCTGCGCGAGAACCGCGACTCCGTCGCCGTGCTCTGGGGCGCCTTCGCGCTGGTGCACGTGGTGCTCTCCCTCCTGGCGCTGTTCGCTCCGGGTCTGCCGATGGGCGACGTCAGCATCGTCTACAAGGAGTGGATGAGGACCGCCGTCGAGGGCGGCGGCATCGCCGGGATCGACACGGGCTGGGTCTACCCGATCCTCGCCTGGGGCCCGATCGCCGCCTCCTGGCTCTTCGGCTCGGCGGGCTACGACCTGATGTGGCTCGTCCTCGTCGCGCTCGCCGACGCCGCCGCCTTCGCCCTGCTGCTGCGCGGCCGGTCGGCGCCGCGCCTCGCCGCGGCGCGCTGGTGGCTGCTGTTCCTCGTCCTCCTCGGGCCGATCGCGATCGGCCGCATCGACGCCTTCACTGCGCCGCCGGCCATCGCCGGGATGCTCTGGGCGGCGACCCGTCCGGGCGTCGCGGCGCTGCTGCTGACCGTGGCCACCTGGATCAAGGTGTGGCCGGCCGCGATCCTCGCCGCTGCCGTGCTGGTCCTGCGCGGACGGCTGCGGATGATCCTCGTCCCCGCGGTCGCCTCCGTGATCATCGTGCTCGCGGTCGTCCTCGTCGGCGGCGGGGACCAGGTCTTCAGCTTCGTCACCGACCAGACCGATCGGGGCCTCCAGATCGAGGCCGTCGTGAGCACTCCCTGGATGTGGCTGTCGGTCCTCCCGGGATCGGGGAGCTACGTCTACTACGCCGCCGACATCAACACCTTCGAGATGCACGGGCCCGGCACCGAGTTCGCGGCGAGCCTGATGACCCCGCTGCTCGCTCTGGCCATGCTCGGCGTGGCCCTGCTGGGTGCCCGTGCTCTCGCCCGCCGGGCGGACCCCGCCAGGCTGTTCCCGCTGCTCGCGCTGACCTTCGTGGTCGTGTTCATCGACACCAACAAGGTGCTCTCGCCGCAGTACATCGTCTGGCTCGCGCCGCCGGTGATCGCTGGGCTGATCGCGTGCCGCGACGGCGCGTTCGACCGGCCCGCGAAGCTGACGCTCGTCACTGCGGCTCTGACCCAGGTGGTCTACCCGTACCTCTACCTCTTCCTCCTCTGGTCGCACTGGTGGATGGTGCTCGTGCTGACCGTACGGAACATCCTCCTCGTGGTGCTGCTCGGCTGGCTGCTGCGCGAGCTGTGGAGGATGGGGACGGCGCGGGTCGTCGCACCCGGCGCCACGACTTCCGCGTCGTCGCTGACCGGCGAGACCCGCCTGGCGCCCCAGGGCTCGTAGGCTCGGAGGGCGCGGGGCCGGCACGCGGTGCGCGCAGTCAAGGAGGCTCCCATGCTCGTCGCATTCTCGGTCGCACCGTCCGGGGGCGAGGCGCCCGACGCGTCCGTCCACGACGCCGTCGCCGCCGCCGTCCGCATCGTCCGCGAGAGCGGCCTGCCGTCGCGGACGACCTCGATGTTCACCGAGATCGAGGGGGAGTGGGACGAGGTCTTCGACGTCGTCAAGCGCGCGACGGAGGCCGTCGGAGCGTTCGGGACGCGCGTGTCGCTCGTCCTGAAGGCGGACATCCGCCCCGGCTACTCGGGCGAGATCGACGGCAAGATCGCCCGGCTGAACGACGCGCTGGGGGAGTAGCGGGTCCGCGCCGAGACCTCTCGTGTCCGGGCTTTCTCGAATCGATTCGACATCCGCCCGATCCTGAGTAGCCTTGACCGGTGACGCTCTCGCCCGCTCGGACCCGCCTCGCCCTGCTCGCCCTCGCGATGGGGGGCTTCGGCATCGGCTCGACCGAGTTCGTCGCGATGGGGCTCCTCCCGCAGCTCGCCGCCGACCTCCTCCCCGGGGTCTGGGCCGCGAGCCAGGAGCAGGCCGTCTCGCAGGCGGGGATGCTGATCTCGGCCTACGCGCTCGGTGTCGTGGTCGGCGCCCCCACCATCGCCGCCGCAGCGGCGCGCTGGCCGCGCAAGAGGCTCCTCCTGACCCTCCTCGTCGCCTTCACCGTCGGGACGATCGGCTCGGCGCTGCTCCCGAGCTTCCCGCTCGTCCTCGCCGCGCGCTTCGTCGCCGCCCTCCCGCACGGCGCCTACTTCGGCATCGCCTCCCTGGTCGCCGCCGACCTGATGGGTCCCGGCAAGCGCGGCAAGGGAGTCGCGTTCGTCCTCTCCGGGCTCACGATCGCGAACGTCGTCGGTGTGCCCGCGATCACCTGGGTCGGGCAGGTGGCCGGCTGGCGCAGCGCCTACCTCGTGGTCGCGGTGCTCTTCGCGCTGACCGTCGTGGCCGTCCAGCTTCTGGTGCCCGCGCAGCCCGGGAATCCGGCGGCGACCGTCCGCAACGAGCTGCGGGCGTTCGGGCGCCTGCAGGTCTGGATGACCCTGCTCGTCGGCGCCATCGGCTTCGGCGGACTCTTCGCGATGTACAGCTACATCTCGCCGCTCGCGACCGAGGTGACGGGGCTGCCGCTCGGCGCGGTCCCGTGGATCCTGGTCGTCATCGGCCTCGGGATGACCGTCGGCAACCTCGTCGGCGGCTGGGCCGCCGACCGCGACGTGCGGCGGGCGCTGGTGGTGTTCTTCGCAGGCGTCGGCGTCTCGCTGATCGGACTCGCGCTGTCGGCCTCGTCGGTCGTCGGCCTGGTGGTGTTCGCGTTCCTCTCGGCGGGCTTCTCGGCGGCCGCGTCGCCCGCGATCCAGACCCGGCTGATGGACGTGGCGCGCGACAGCCAGACGATCGCGGCCGCGCTCAACCACTCCGCCCTGAACATCGGCAACTCGGTGGGTGCCGCGCTCGGCGGCCTGACGATCGCCGCCGGACTGGGCTACCTGTCGCCCATCTGGGTCGGCGTGGGCCTGACCGCGGCCGGAATCGTGCTCGCCGTCGGCAGCATCGCGATCGACCGCGCCCGGGGCACGGTCTACCCGGTCCACCGCGAGCCCGCCCAGCCGGGCACCGGCGGCATCCCGGTCGACGCGCTGTAAGCAGAGCGCCGCCCGGGCCTCTGGAAGACTCTCGGCATGCGCGCCGTGAGCTACTCGTCCTTCTCCGCCCTCCCCGCGATCGTCGAGGTCCCGGAGCCCGTCTGCCCCGTCGACGGCGTCGTCGTCCGCGTCGCGGCGACCGGGGTGTGCCGGAGCGACTGGCACGCGTGGAAGGGGCACGACGACTCGGTCGTCCTGCCGCAGATCCCCGGGCACGAGTTCGCCGGGACGGTGATCGCGACGGGAGCCCAGGTGTCGCTCTTCGCGGTCGGCGACCGGGTCACGGCGCCGTTCGTGTTCGCCTGCGGCGACTGCGAGCAGTGCCGGGAAGGGGCGACGCAGGTGTGCCTCCGGCAGCAGCAGCCGGGATTCACCCTCGACGGGTCGTTCGCCGAGGCGGTGGCCGTGACGGGTGCGGACCTGAACCTGGTGCGCCTGCCCGACTCCGTCGGCTTCGTCGAGGCGGCCGGTCTCGGCTGCCGCTTCGGGACCGCGTACCACGCCCTGCACGAGCGCGGCCGGGTCGCCCCGGGGGAGTGGGTCGCGGTGCTGGGCTGCGGCGGAGTCGGCCTCTCCGCGGTGATCGTGGCGCTCGCCGCCGGAGCCCGGGTGGTGGCGTCGGATGTCTCCGCTCCCGCGCGGGAGGCCGCGGCGGCGCTCGGGGCGGTGACCGTCCCCGGAGGCGAGGGTGCCGCCGACGCGATCCGCGCGGCGACCGGAGGAGGGGCGCATCTGGCGGTCGACGCCGTCGGCAGCAGGGTCACCGCGGAGGCGTCGATCGCCGCCCTGCGTCCGCGCTGCCGGCACGTGCAGGTGGGTCTGCTCCTCGGGCCCGACGCGGCACCGGCGATCCCGCTCGGCCGGGTCATCGCCCAGGAGCTGGAGCTGCTGGGCAGCCACGGCATCGCCCGGAGCGGCTACACGGCCCTCCTCGACGACATCGTCGCCGGCCGTCTGCGCCCCGCCGACTCCGTCGGCCGCACCATCGCCTTCGAGGACCTGCCCGACGCCCTCGCCGCGATGGACGCCCCCGCCGCGACGCCCGGCATGACGGTCGCCGTCCTGGCCCCCTGACGCGGGCCCGCAGGAGCACTCGCAGTCCCGGTCCGGTGGGTCTCGATGCCCAGCGTCCCGCGGCATCTCGACCAGCATCGACCCGTTGTCCGTGCCTGGCGGGTCTCGATACGCCGCGTCCCGCGGCGACTCGACCGGCACGACTCGGGCACGCCCGCCCGGCTCGACTGCAGGAGCAGGTGGCCGCCGCTCGACGAGGTGGAGCCCGCCGACAACGATCCGCGTGCCGGCGGATCGATGCCGGGCGACGCACCCCGCTCTGCGGAACGCACAACGTCGTGAAGCCGACCGCGCCGCGGCGGGCGGGGACCGCCGCGCCGTCGTGGAGCCCGCCGACAGTGATCCGCGTGCCGGCGGATCGATGCCGGGCGTCGCACCTCGCTCTGCGGAGCGCACCCCGTCGTGAAGCCGACCGCGCCGTGGCGGGCGGGGACCGCCGCGCCGTCGTGGAGCCCGCCGACAGTGATCCGCGTGTCAGCGGATCGATGCCGGGCGACGCACCTCGCTCTGCGGAACGCACCCCGTCGTGAAGCCGACCGCGCCGCGGCGGGCGGGGACCGCCGCGGAAGAGGACTCAGTCCGTCTCGATGAGGATCCCGTCGTGGATGGCGCGCTTGCGGAGCGCCACTTTCGTGCCGACGTCGATGCCGACGACGCGGTACTTCTCGCGGATCCGCTTGAGGTACGACTTCGCCGTCTCCTCCGAGATGCCCAGCTCGAACGCGACCGACTTCACCGGCTCGCCGCCGCCGTAGAGAGCCATCACGCGGCGCTCCTGCGCGCTGAGCTTCGGCGCTCCGTCGGAGTCGCCGGTGGAGAGCGCCATGTCGAGCTCGTGCGAGATGTAGGAGTGGCCGTCCTTGGCCGCGCGGATCGCCTCGACGATCATGTCCGCGTCCTCGGTCTTCACCAGGTAGCCGAGGGCTCCGGAGGCGAGCGCCTCGCGGACCACGGCGGGCTCGGAGTAGGTGCTCATCAGCACGGTCTTCACCCCGGTGGTCTTGAGGGTCGAGAGCTTCACCGAGATCGGGATGTTGTCCTTGAGGTCGAGGTCGAGGAGGACGACGTCGACGGGGAACTCGGGGTGCGTGAGCAGCTCGGGCCAGGAGGCGACCGCGGCCACCAGCTGGATGTCGGAGGCGGCTCCGCGGATCCACTCCGTGAGCGCTCCGAGGAGCATCTTGTGGTCGTCCACGACCGCGAGAGTGATCTTCGCGTCAGCGGTGGGTGTCATCGGTGTCCTTCGGTCGGCGGTCGTCGGCGGTCTCTCGGCGGCTGCTCACCGGTCGGCGGGATTCTCGACCAGGCAGTCGATCTCGATCCGGAGCTCCCCGTCGCGCGAGGTGTCGCGGAAGACGCCGACCTGAGCGATAGCCTCCCACGTCGCAGGATCGACGCCGCGCAAGGGCGCGCCTGAGGAGCGGAGCGTGATCGGCACGAGCAGTCCTCGGGCGGCCGTCCCGGCTCCGGGATCGCGGGGGCTGCCCGACTCGACGTGGAGGACCACGGCGAGCCCGGTCGCGCTGTCGGCGATCAGCCAGATCGCCGAGAGGAGCCCGTCGCGCTGCAGGTGTCCGAGGAGTCCGGCGGTGCCGTCCGGGTCGTCGAGCTCGACGAGCGGCGCGAGCAGCTCGGACTCGAGCACGGCGTGGTGCAGCCAGGTCTCGCGCCGCCCCTCGATGAGGTGGAGGCGGAGCTGGGTGGCGAGCGAGGTCGCATGGGCGGCGCGCTGGGCGTCGAGGGGCAGGCGGACCGAGCCGTCGCCCACCTCGGCGAGGAGGCGCTCGGCGGCGAGGTCGAGCCGTGCGAGCTCCTCCGAGGCGAGCATCCCGACCGCGTAGCGCGGGCCGAGCGTGGTGCTCTGCACGAGGGCGCGGTCGATCTCGAGCTGGACCATCCGGCGGAATCCGCGCATCATCACGACCACGACGACGGCCGGCGCGATCGTCACCACGAGGGCGCTGATGCGCACCGAGAGCGCGCCCGCGCCGCCCGACTCCATCGAGAGGAACGCGATCACCTCGGCGATCGCGACGAGGGCGCTCACCGCGAGGATCTCGATCCCGCGCCGGTGGACGATCAGCGCGGCGTGCGCGACGGCGCCCGCGACCGCGGCGGTGGGGACGGTGCGGGCCGCGCCGGAGTCGGTCACGGCCACCAGGTCGAGCACGACGGCGGCTCCGACGGCGACGAGGAAGCAGAGGTAGACCGGGAGCGGCAGGCGGCGTCCGCCGAGGTGGATCGCGAGGACGGTGGACCCGAAGGCCAGGACGACGAGGACCCAGGCGATCGCCGCGGGCGCGAGGTCGCTGTAGCGGGCGGAGGTCGAGAGGAAGATCAGCAGCTCGTAGGCGAGGATCGCGGCGGCGATGCCGTTGAGGCCGCTGCCGAGGTAGTTGGTGCCGAGCCCCTCCTGCTGTCGGCGGACCGAGCGGGCGGACCGGGAGGAGCGGCCGTGCGTCGCGGGCACGCGTCCCAGCAGCGGGGCCCGCGACTCCGGCGCGGGGCTCACTTGGGGACCTCCAGCACCACGGTCGTCCCCGATCCGGGGGCGCTGAACAGTCTGGTGCGGCCGCCGACGTCGCCGAGCCGGG
Organism: Rathayibacter sp. AY1C5; assembly: GCF_002931705.1. NCBI lineage: Bacteria > Bacillati > Actinomycetota > Actinomycetes > Micrococcales > Microbacteriaceae > Rathayibacter > Rathayibacter sp. AY1C5. The sequence goes on along the minus strand of NZ_PSWD01000001.1, from coordinate 251,991 downwards.
CGATCACCGACTCCTTGAAGCCGAGCTTCGTGTCGGGGACGGTCGCGATGTCGAAGCCCGCGCCCGCGTCCGTGACCATCGCGCGGACGGTCGTCTCGTCCTCGGTGATCGTCACGTCGGCCGAGGCGACGCCGGAGTGGCGGCGCACGTTCTCGAGGCACTCCGCCAGGGCGAGGACGAAGGAGTCGAGGGCCGCGCCGGTGAGCGCCACCTGGCCGGAGCCGTGCCAGATCACGTCGAGCCCCATCCGGCCGAAGCGGTTGCGGACGGTCTCGAGGGTGTTGGCCGCGGGGGCGGAGGTGACGCTGGTCAGCTGGTAGGAGCCGGACGCGCTCGGGGTGGGGGTCCCGCCGAGCCGGAGCTGGCGCAGGAGCTGCGCGTCCTGCGCCGCCTGCTGCCGGAGCGCGTCGACCGACACTCCGCGGCCCGAGTGCGCGAGGAGCGTGAGGGTGGCCAGCACCGTGTCGTGCAGGAGCCGCGCACCCTGCCGGCGCTGCGCCTCCGTCTCGCTGGCGAGGCGCTCCACACGGTGCGCGTTGCCGATGCTGTCGATCCGCCGCACCACCCGAGGGACCGCTGTGCCGATCCAGAGGGCGAATCCGCAGAGCGTGCCCCAGGGCAGCAGGCTCTGGACGACCACGGTGGGGATCATGGTGCCGCTCGAGACGAGCACCGACGGGATCAGGCTCGGGAGGAGCACCGGCAGCAGCAGGAGCAGTCGGCGCGCGGACGTCGTCACGACCACGGCGATGCTCGCGGTCACGGCGTTCGCGGTGTTGACCAGGACGAACCCGGCGAAGTCGGCGCCCGGAGCGAGCCCAAGCGCGAGGCCCCAGCCCAGCAGCAGGCCGCCGACGGCGACGGCGATCACTCGGCTGCGGCGCCCCGTCCGGGCGAGCTCGACGTGGGCGGCCATCATGCCCAGGAGCAGCGCGACGGCGAACGGCACGGCGGCGGGCTGGAGCGTCCCGGGGATGAGGGCCATGCCGAGCGCCCCCGCCTCCGTGAGCAGGCCGATCCCGCAGGCGGAGTGGCGCAGCAGCCGGTCGCGCTCGCGGGCGCTGCGGATCATCGGCACGCTCTGGCCCCCTCCGGTCGTGGCGCGGGGCTGGCCCCCGTCTCACGATAGCCACTGCCCGGGCCGGTCGGAGCGGTTCGGGGCGTCGAACCGCGCCGGGGTCGGGCGGGTCAGGCCGTCGCGGGATGCGCCAGCAGCCGGGCGAGGTGCGCGCCGACCGCGTCGTCCTCGATGAGGAACCCGTCGTGGCCGAACGTCGAGGTGATCACCGCGACCTCTCCGCCGTCGAGGGCGCCGGGAGCGTGCGCCGCGATGAGCCGCTGGCCCTCGACCGGGAAGAGCCGGTCGCTGTCGATGCCGAGGACGAGGGTCGGGCTGGTGATCCGGGAGAGGGCGGCGGCCTCGCCGCCCCGGCCGCGGCCGACGTCGTGCGAGTTCATCGCCTCGACGAGCGTGATGTAGCTGTTCGCGTCGAAGCGGCGGGTGAACTTGTTGCCGTGGAAGTCGAGGTACGACTCCACGGCGAAGCGGCCGCCGCCGCCGAGCGGGCTGAGCCCCGACTGCCAGCTGCGCTCGAAGCGGTCGTTGAGCTCGGAGGGGCTGCGGTAGTTGAGCAGTGCCATCCGGCGGGCGAGCGCGAGGCCGTGGTACGGGCCCTGGCCGTCGCCGGCGTCGTAGTAGGAGCCGCCCGCGAAGGCCGCGTCGTTGCGGATCGCTTCGAGCTGCACGAAGTTGAGGGCGATCTGGTCGGCCGTGGCCCGCGGGGGAGCGGCGAGGACCGCGAGGCGCGCGACCCGCTCCGCGTGGTCGATCCCCCACTCCAGCGCCTGCATCCCGCCCATCGACCCGCCGATGACGGTGTGCCAGCGCTCGACGCCGAGCAGGTCGCTGAACTGCACCTGCGCTCGTACCTGGTCGCGGATGCTCGTGTACGGGAACCGTGCGCCCCACTCGTGGCCGTCGGGGGCGAGGGACGCGGGACCGGTGGAGCCCTGGCAGCCGCCGAGCATGTTCGGGGCGACCACGAAGAAGCGGTCGGTGTCGATCACGAGGCCGGGGCCGACGAGTCCCGACCACCAGCCGTCCGTCGCGTGGCCGGGATCGCCGCGGCCGAGCAGGTGGGAGTCGCCGGTCAGCGCGTGCAGGACGAGGACGGCGTTGTCGCGGCGCTCGTTCAGCGCGCCCCAGCTCTCGTAGGCGACGCGGGCGTGGGGGAGGCGGCCGCCCGCCTCGAAGTCGAACGGGCCGAGGTCGACGAAGCGGCGCCCGCCCGGGTGGTCGCCGTCGCGCCAGGCTCCGGTGGCGGGCGGCTTGCCGATGACCGAGAGGAGCTGGCGCTCGGTGACGAACGCCGACGGGACCGTGTCCTCGAGTGTCTGCTGCCAGTCCATAGCGCTGTCCATCGTGTCAGAGCGCCGCGGGGCGGAGCCGTTTGTTACGCCCTGCTCCCGCGCTCCTCCGCCCGCGCGCGGAGCGCCCCGACGCGATCCCCGCGGACGGGGACCCCGTCAGGGCGCCGAGGGGCCTCAGGCGTTCGCGCGGGAGGCCTCGACGACGGCGCGCGCGGCGCGGAGGGCCTGGTCGAGGTCGGCGCGGAGGTCGTCGACGTTCTCGAGTCCCACCGACAGGCGCACCAGGCCCGGAGTGACGCCGGCGGTCAGCTGCTGCTCGGGCGAGAGCTGCGAGTGCGTGGTCGACGCGGGGTGGATGACGAGCGAGCGGACGTCGCCGATGTTGGCCAGGTGCGAGAACAGCTCCAGCGAGTCGACGAAGGCCCGGCCGGCGTCCACTCCGCCCTTGAGCTCGAACGAGAGCACCGCGCCCACGCCCTTCGGCGCGTAGCGGTTGGCCGCGGCGTACCAGGGCGAGGTGGGCAGGCCCGAGTAGTTCACCGAGGCGATGTCGGAGTGGTTCTCGAGGTACTCCGCGATCTCCTGCGCGTTCTGCACGTGGCGCTCGATCCGGAGCGAGAGGGTCTCGATGCCCTGGATGAGCTGCCAGGCGCTCGCCGGGGCGATCGAGGCGCCGAGGTCGCGCAGCAGCTGCACGCGGGCCTTGATGATGTAGGCGAGGGAGTCGCCGACCGCGTCGGTGTAGACGGCACCGTGGTAGGACTCGTCCGGCGTGGTGAGGCCGGGGAAGCGCTCGGCGTTCGCGGTCCACGAGAAGCGGCCGCCGTCGACGATCGCTCCGCCGATGACCGTGCCGTGGCCGCCGAGGAACTTCGTCGCCGAGTGCACGATGATGTCCGCGCCGTGCTCGAAGGGGCGGATCAGGTAGGGCGTCGCGATGGTGTTGTCCACGATCAGGGGCACGCCGGCGTCGTGCGCGACATCGGCCACGGTGCGGATGTCGAGGATGTTGATCTTGGGGTTGCCGACGGTCTCGGCGAAGAACAGCTTCGTGTTCGGACGGACGGCGCGGCGCCACTCCTCGCGGTCGTCCTGGTTCTCGACGAAGGTCGTCTCGATGCCGAGCTTGGCGAGGGTGTACTTGAAGAGGTTGTAGGTGCCGCCGTAGATCGAGGACGACGAGACGATGTGGTCGCCGGCCTGGGCGATGTTCAGCACGGCCGCGGTCTCGGCGGCCTGGCCCGAGGCGAGCAGCAGGGCGCCGGAGCCGCCCTCGAGGGCGGTGAGCCGCTCCTCCACGACCGCCTGGGTCGGGTTCTGGATGCGGGTGTAGATGTTCCCGAACTCGGCCAGCGCGAACAGGTTCTGGGCGTGCTCCGCGTTGTCGAAGACGTAGGAGGTGGTCTGGTAGATCGGCGTCGCGCGGGCCTTGGTCACCGGGTCCGGCGCGGCGCCCGAGTGGATCTGCTTGGTCTCGAACTGCCACTTCTCGGAGTCGGTCATGGTGCTTCCCATCGGATTGTCGGGTCGGGGACGGGGCCGTTCTCCGTCGCGACGAGCGTACGCGGGGGCCCGCCGGGCGGCCAGGACCGCCGACACACTGGGTAACGGCCGTCAGCGCCGCTCGGGCTGCCGGTCGCGCTTGGCGCCCGTGGGGTCGGCGCGGTCCGGGCGCCGGGGCCTCTCGTCGGCCGCCGGGGCGAAGAGCCAGGCCGCGCGGGGCTCGACCAGCCGGTGGAAGACGGTGCGGGTCCAGCCGAGCGAGAGCACGACCGAGACCGCGATGCAGAACACGATCATCAGCACGAGGGCGAGCGTGCTCTCCGTCCGCGAGAGGATCCCGGACTCCCGCAGCGGATAGAGGACGAAGCTGTGGAGGAGGTAGACGTACATCGTCGACTGCCCCCAGGCGGTGAGCGGGGTGCGGCGGCGCGGAACCAGCGCGAAGAGCGCGAGCGAGAGCACGACCGCTCCGGCCATCAGGGCCAGCCGCACCAGCCCGGCCCACCACTGGGTCTCGCCGAGGGCGTCGTAGGGGCGGTCGTAGAAGAACCAGTAGCGCAGGTCCGCCGCTCGGAACGCCTCGATGTTGACGGTCATGACGACCGCCGTGACCGCGAAGAGGACGACGGCGAGGATCCGGGCGAGGAGCACCCGCGACGGCGGCTGATCGAGCCAGCGGTCGACGGCGGAGCGGCCGCCGGGGGCGAAGCCGCGCAGGCGCCAGCCGAACACGAAGAACGGCAGGATCCCGATCGCGCGCGCGAGCGAGAAGGTCGAGTCGATGTTGTCGTAGTAGCTGACCCCGACCGCGAGCACCACGCTGATCAGAAGCGGCCAGCGCAGCAGCGCCAGGTAGGGGAGGACGAGGCGGAAGATGCCCAGCGCGAGCAGGAACCACAGCGTCCAGCTCGGCTTCGTCGGGTTGAACTCCTGCTTCCCCTCGACCAGGAACTGCACCAGGGTCCAGATCGTCTCCATGATCAGGTAGGGCAGGAGGATGTCGGTCAGCACCCGCCGCATCGCACGCCCGCTCGGGGCGCCGCTCTTGGAGAAGTAGCCCGAGATGATCGCGAACGCCGGCATGTGGAAGGCGTAGATCGTCAGGTAGACGATGAGCGAGGTGTCGGAGTTGGCCGTCAGCCTCTGGACGCCGTGCCCGATCACGACGAGGGTCACGCAGACGAAGCGCGCGTTGTCCCAGAGGGGAACGCGGCGCTTCGGGGTGACGGCTGTCCCGGCGGTCGCGGGAACCGGGTCGGCGGGCGGCACGCGGCCAGACTAGCGTTGGGCTGCGACGACGGAGTCGAGGGTGTCCGAGGCTTGACGGAAGGGGACGGGCGTGGATCGACGCGTTGTCGTGACAGGAGCGAGTTCAGGGATCGGGGCGGCCGCGGTCCGCCTGTTCCGCGAGCACGGCTGGAAGGTCGTCGCCGTCGCGCGCCGGCGCGACCGGCTGGAGGCGCTCGCCGCCGAGACCGGCGCCGGGTACTTCGCCGCCGACCTCACCGACGCCGCCCAGGTCGACGCTCTGCGCGACCACCTCTCCTCCTCCGGGCCCGTGCACGCCCTCGTGAACAACGCGGGCGGCGCGCTCGGACTCGACTCGGTCGAGAGGTCCGACCCCGAGGACTGGCGCCGCATGTTCGAGATCAACGTGCTCTCGGTGAAGCTCGTGACCAGCGCGCTGCTCCCGCTGCTGCGGGCCGGGATCCGGGGGAGCGGCACCTCCGCGGACATCGTGACGGTCACCTCGATCGCCGGCCACGTCGCCTACGAGGGCGGAGGCGGGTACAACGCCGCCAAGCACGCCGCGCACGCGCTGGTCGCCGTGCTGCGGCTCGAGCTGGCCGGCGAGCCGATCCGCGTGATCGAGATCGCGCCGGGGATGGTGCACACGGACGAGTTCTCGCTGGTCCGCTTCCGCGGCGACCGGGAGCGCGCCGACGCGGTCTACGCCGAGGTCCCCGACCCGCTGGTCGCGGAGGACGTCGCCGCTGCGATCGTCTCCTCGGTGGAGCTCCCCGCCCACGTCAACCTCGACCTGGTGACCATCAAGCCGGTCGCGCAGGCGGCCCCGCACAAGGTCGCGAAGGGACCCCTGGCCCCGCGCGCCTGACCGATGTGACGCGGAGGCCCGCGACGGCCTAGCCTGTCCCTCATGGTTTCCGACGCCGACGACTCCGCCGCCCTCCTCGCCGCCACGGAGAAGGAGGTGCTCGGCTGGCTCGAGTTCGGCGACGCCGCTCGGCACCTGGCCGACGACGTGGTCGCGTCGGGCTACCGGCCGGAGCTGGTCGTCGCCATCGCGCGCGGCGGTCTGCTCCTCGCGGGCGCCGTGGCCTACGCGCTCGGCATCAAGAGCTGCGGCGCGCTGAACGTCGAGTTCTACACCGGCGTCGAGGCGCGCCTGGCGGAGCCCGTGGTGCTGCCGCCGCTGCTCGACGAGGCGTCCGTGCGCGGCAAGCGCATCCTCCTGGTCGACGACGTCTCCGACTCCGGCCACACCCTCGCCCTCTCGGTGAAGCTCATCCGCGCGATGGGTGCCGAGGTGCGCACCGTGACCCTCTACACGAAGCCGCGCACGGTGCTCGAGCCCGATTTCTTCTGGCGCCGCACCCCGCGCTGGATCGTCTTCCCCTGGTCGGCTCTGCCCCCGGTGGACGGAGCCCTCGCCGAGGACGACGAGTGAGCGTCCACCTCATCGGCGGCGGAGGCGGCGTCGAGCACGACCAGCAGCTGTACGGGGCGTTCCTCGCGGAGGCGCGCGCCCACGCGGTCGACGCCGGCCGGATCGAGGGCCCGCGCATCGCGATCGTCGTCGTCCACGACGGGCTCGGCCCGGAGGCCTACGCCGGCTACGCGGCACTGCTCGCGACGGTCGGCCCGCTCGACGCGTTCGCCGTGATGAAGCCGGAGGGCGGCCGGATCGATCCCGCGGTCTTCGACGACGTCGACGGGATCTTCGTCGGCGGAGGGCTGACCCCGGCCTACCGCGACGCGCTCGAGGCCTGCTTCCCGCGGCTGCGCGATCTCGTCTCCTCCGGAGTGCCGTACGCCGGCTACTCGGCGGGAGCTGCCGTCGCGGCCGACCGCGCCCTCGTCGGCGGCCACCGGATCGGCGGCGTCGCCGTCGTCCCGGAGGGCGCGGCGGAGGAGCTCGACGAGGTCACGGTGCTCGAGGGCATCGGCCTCATCGACGTGACGGTCGACGTGCATGCGGCGCAGTTGGGGACCCTCGGCCGCCTGGTCGCGGCCGTCGAGGCGGGCCTGGTCGACGGCGGCGTCGCGCTCGACGAGTCCACCGTGCTGATCGTCGGGACCGGCGCGCTCCGCGTCGGCGGCGCCGGCTCGGTGTGGCGCGTGAGCGGCAGCGACGCCGGAGTCGTCGTCGCGACGCTCGCGGCGGGCTGACCGGGTGGACCTAGCGGAGCTCGCGGCCTCGGGACTGATCGACAGGGGCTGGGCGGAGGCGCTCGCCCCCGTCGCCGGGGACATCGCCGCGATGGGCGACTTCCTCCGCGGCGAGGTCGCGGCCGGCCGGCCCTACCTCCCCGCGGGCCGCGACGTGCTCCGCGCCTTCGCCGCACCGCTCGCGGACGTGCGCGTCCTCATCGTCGGACAGGACCCGTACCCGACGCCCGGGCACCCGATCGGGCTGTCCTTCGCGGTCGAGCGCCACGTGCGCCCGCTGCCGAGGAGCCTGCAGAACATCCACCGCGAGCTCCGGGACGACCTCGGCGTCGAGCCGCCCGAGCACGGCGACGTCAGCGGCTGGACCTCGAGCGGCGTGATGCTGCTCAACCGGGTCCTCACCGTCGCCCCCGGCTCTCCCGCCTCGCACCGCGGGAAGGGCTGGGAGGCGGTCACCGAGCACGCGATCCGCACGCTGGCCGCCCGGGACGCGCCTCTCGTCGCGATCCTCTGGGGCCGCGACGCCGCGTCGCTCCGCCCGATGCTGGGGGAGGCCGGAGTGATCGAGAGCGCGCACCCCAGCCCGCTGTCGGCCTCGCGCGGCTTCTTCGGCTCCCGGCCGTTCAGCCGCGCCAATGCCCTCCTGGAGGAGCGCGGCGCGGAGCCGGTCGACTGGAGCGCTCTCGCGTGACCGGGCGCTCGCCCGCGGGGCGGCTACGCTGGCCCGGATCGATGGGCGGAGCCGAAGGGGAGCCGGATGCTTGAGGAAGAGTACGAGAGCCGGCGCGTCCTGCCGCCGCACCTGCGGAAGGCGCCGCCTCCCGAGCCCGGCTTCTCGTTCGAGATCCGCGACGCCCGCGACGCCGACCTCCCGGACATCCGCGAGATCTACAACCACTACGTGCGCAACACGGTGGTGACCTTCGACGAGGACGACTCGACGCTGAAGGAGTGGCGCACGAAGTTCTCCCGCAACCAGAAGCTCGGGCTGCCCTTCATCGTGGCCGTCTCGCCGTCGGGCCAGATCCTCGGCTACGCGATGGTGTCGCCGTGGTCCTCCAAGCGGGCGTATCGCTTCACCGTGGAGAACTCGATCTACCTGCGGGCGGCCTCCACCGGCAAGGGCCTCGGCCGGGCGCTGATGGCCGAGCTCCTCGAGCGCGCGAAGGCCGTGGGGATCCGTCAGATCATGGCCGTCATCGCCGACAAGGGCGCGGAGGCGTCGCTGGCGATGCACGCGCAGTTCGGATTCGTCGAGGTCGGCCGGATGGGCCGCGTCGGCTTCAAGTTCGAGCGCTGGCTCAGCACCGTCCTGCTGCAGAAGACCCTCAAGTAGGGCCGACCCGCCCCTGCGAATGCGCCTCATCGACAGGTGCCGGGGAGCGCGCCGTCCCTACACTGGACGGCATGGAATGGCTCGTCCCGCTCATCGTCGTCGTCGCGCTCGTCGTCATCCTCGGGGTCTACCTCTGGGCGACGTACAACTCGCTGGTCACCCTCAACGTCCGCGTGGACGAGGCGTGGAGCGACATCACCGTCCAGCTGAAGCGCCGTGCGGATCTGATCCCCAACGTGATCGACTCCGTGAAGGGCTACGCCTCGCACGAGCGCCAGGTCTTCGAGTCGGTGACGCAGGCTCGCGCCGAGACGCTGCAGGCCCAGGGCCCGGCGGAGGCGTCGGTCGCCGAGGACCACATGCAGAGCGCGCTGAAGTCGATCTTCGCGGTCGCGGAGGCGTACCCCCAGCTGCAGGCGAGCCAGAACTTCCTCCAGCTGCAGGGCGAGCTGGTCGACACCGAGGACAAGATCCAGTCGGCCCGGCGCTTCTACAACGGCGGCGTGCGCGAGATGAACACCAAGGTGAAGGTCTTCCCGAACACGCTCTTCTCGCGTCGGCTCGGCTTCTCGGAGCGCGAGTTCTTCGAGGTCGGCGATCTCGCCGCGATCTCGGAGCCCCCGCGCGTCCAGTTCTAGGCAGCCGCCGTGTACAGCGCGATCGCCCGCAACAAGCGCAACACGGTCCTGATCCTCGTCCTGTTCCTGGCGATCATCGGCGGCCTGGGCGCCCTGGCTGCAGCGGTCTACCGCAGCACGACGATCGTCGTGGTGGTGCTCGTGATCGCCGCCGGGTACGCGTTCTTCCAGTACTTCTTCGCCGCTCGCCAGGCGGTCGCGCTCAGCGGCGGCGTGGCGGTGGAGAAGGCGGACGAGCCGAGGCTGTACCGCATCGTCGAGAACCTCTCGATCGCGACGGGCACGCCGATGCCGAAGGTGTACCTGATCGACGACCCGGCGCCGAACGCGTTCGCGACCGGCCGTGATCCCGAGCACGCCGTCGTGGCTGCGACGACGGGCCTGCTCGCGATCATGGACGACGCCGAGCTGGAGGGCGTGATGGCCCACGAGCTGGGCCACGTCCGCAACTACGACATCCGCGTCTCGATGATCGTCTTCGGTCTCGTCGTCGCGGTGGGCTTCCTCTCGGACGCCTTCCTCCGCCTGGCCTTCTTCGGGCGGGGCGGCAACGGCAACGGCGGGGGCAACCCGGCGCTCCTGATCGTCGGGCTGGTGTCGATGGTCCTCGCGCCGATCGTCGCCTCGGTCGTGCAGCTCTCGATCTCCCGCCAGCGCGAGTACCTCGCCGATGCGACCAGCGCGCTGACGACCCGCCACCCCGACGCCCTCGCCCGCGCCCTGCTCAAGCTCGAGTCCGCGGGCCGGCCGATGCAGCGGCAGAACAGTTCGATGGCGCACCTCTGGATCGCCGACCCGTCGAAGCCGGGAGTGGTCGCGCGCCTCTTCGCGACCCACCCGCCGATCGCGAACCGCGTCGCCCGCCTCTCCGAGATGGGCTCGCGCTTCTAGCAGGCCGATCCGGCCGACGCCCCGTCGACGAGCGCCGCCCCGCACCGCATCCCGCTTCGGTCAGAGGTGCGCCCGTCACCGCGCCGGACGGGACGTCATCCGGTCGGAGCCGCGAGCGGACCGCCGTCGACGGTCGTCAGGTACTCGGCGAAGACCGGCGCCGGGTCGATGCCGCTCGCGGCCGCGTCGACCAGCGCCCGCCGGACCAGGGCGAGGACGACGGTGGCCAGGACGGCCGCCCGGTGCGGGGACGTGCGGCCGAGTCCCATCCGCTCCGCGAGGAACGGCGTCAGCGCCTCCTCGCCGTCGTGCAGCGACTGCGCCCAGACGGCGCGCATCGCCGAGGTCTCGGTGAGCAGGGGGATCAGCCGGAGGGTGCGGTCGAGCTGGGGACCGGAGGCCGCCGCGGCGAAGGCGTGACCGAGCGCCGCGTTCAGCGGCTCGGCGGCCGGTCGTTCGAGGAGGGCGCGTCCCATCGCGGCGATCGCGGCGGCGAGCACCGGGCGCACGCAGTCCTCCTTCCCGCCGAGGTACCGGTGGAAGGTCCGGAGGGAGACGCCGGCCGCATGGGCGAGCTCGCCCGTGCCGACCCCGACGACGCTCCCGCGCTCGAGCAGACGGGCGACGCAGCGCTCCGAGAGCGCCAGCGCCAGGACGCCGCCGGGCGCGCTCACGCGATCCTCCTCAGTGCTGCGGCGAGGGCGGCCGCGAGGTCGCCGCGACCGACGACCTCGACGGCGTCGAGGCCCTGCCAGGCCGCCGCCTCGACCAGCAGTGCGGCGAGCCGCTCCGGCGTGTCGGCCGGGGCCCCCGGCTCGAGCCAGGCGGCCTGCACGAGGAGGACCCGGCGCTTGCGGTCGCTCTTGAGGTCGACCCGGGCAGCGATCACGTCGTCGAGGAGCACGGGGAGGACGTAGTAGCCGTGGACCCGCTGCTCGGCCGGGGTGTAGATCTCGATCCGGTAATGGAAGCCGAAGAACAGCTCGGCCCTCGGCCGGTGCCAGACCACGGGGTCGAACGGCGAGAGGAGCGCGTCCGCCCGGAGCGTGCGGGGGCGTCGGGCGTCGACGTGCCGCCAGAGCGGCACGGGTCGCCCGCCCCGCTCCCAGCCGCGCACCTCGACGCGCTCGAGCTCGCCCGCCTCGACCAGCTCGTCGATCGCGACGCGCGTGGGGGACTGGAGCAGCCGGTGGTAGTCGGCCAGGTCGCCGAGGGTGCCGATCCCGTGGGCCCGGGCCGCCCGGCGCACGAGCTCGCGGACGGCGTCGGGGAGGGGCACGTCGGCGTCGAGCACCGCGCTCGGGAGGAGCCGCTCGGCGAGACCGTAGGAGCGCTCGAAGCGCGTGCGCCCCGCCGTCACCACCTCGCCCCAGCGGAACAGGACCTCGAGGCCGCGCTTGATGTCGGACCAGCCCCACCAGGGGCCCGTGCGGACGTTGGCCTCGTGCTCGATCTCGGAGGCGCGGAGGGGACCGTCGGCGAGCGCGGAGCGGAGCCAGTCGAGGGTGGCGCGGTTCTCGTGGGCCCAGCCCTCGTGCTCGGGCAGGCGGACCCGGCGGTAGTGCTCCATCCGCCAGCGGTAGAGCAAGAGGTCCTCGCGGCGGACGAGGGCGGCCTCGTGGGCCCAGTACTCGAGGTAGGGGCCGTCGGGGGAGAAGGCCGCGGCGTCGAGGAGGGAGCGATCGTACGGGCCGAGCCGCGCGAGCAGCGGCAGGTAGTGGCTCCGCTCGAAGACGTTCACCGAGTCGAGCTGGAGCGGGCGGATCCGGTCCACGGCGGCCCGCACCCGGCGCGCGTCGACCCGGGAGGGACGGGGGACGCCGAACCCCTGCGCCGCCAGGGCGATGCGGCGCGCCATCGCGGGGGAGAGCTGCTCGGTCATGGTCCGCCCACGCTAGCGAACGCCCCCGACATCGCCGTCCCCGATTCGGCGCCCGGCGTTCGCCCGGCATTCACCGCCGCGCTCCCTCGCCGACTCGCGGCGCTCCTACCGTGCCCGAGGCCGTCCCACCGGGGCGGCTCACCCGACTCCTGGAGGACCCTTGACCATTCAGCGCCTGTCGCGCACCGCCGCGGTCGCCGCCGCCGGCACCGCCCTCGTCTTCACGCTCTCGGCCTGCTCCGGCGGCGCCACCGCCTCGTCCGACGGCGGCGGCGCGGACGCGGCGTCCGCCACATCCGCCGCGGACCTCGGCGGGCTGGACGCCCTGGTCGAGGCGGCGAAGGCCGAGGGCGAGCTCAACGTCATCGCCCTGCCCGACACCTGGGCGAACTACGGCGAGCTGATCAGCGGCTTCGAGGACGAGTACGGCATCACCGTGAACTCCGCCGACCCCGACGTCTCCTCCGCGGAGGAGATCAGCACGGCGGAGAACCTCGCCGGGCAGGACACCGCTCCCGACGTGTTCGACCTGGGGCCGGCCGTCGCTCTGGCGAACACGGACATGTTCGCGCCGTACAAGGTCGAGTCCTGGGACGACATCCCCGAGGGGAACAAGGAGGAGTCGGGCCTCTGGGTCAACGACTACACCGGCCTGATGTCGATCGGGTTCGACGCGGCCGCGGTGCCTGCGCCCGCGTCGCTCGAGGACCTCCTCGGCGCCGACTACCGCGGCTCGGTCGCGATCAACGGCGACCCGACCCAGGCGGGAGCCGCCGCGGCCGCAGTGCAGCTCGCGGCTCTCCAGTCCGGCGGCTCCGCCGACGACGTCCAGGCGGGGATCGACTTCTTCGAGAAGCTGAACGACGCCGGCAACTTCCTGCCGCTGGACCCGACCGACGCCACCATCGCCTCGGGCGAGACCCCGGTCGTCTTCGACTGGAGCTACAACAACCTCGCCGCCGGGAAGGCGAACGAGGGCACCCGCGAGTGGACGACGACCGTCCTCCCGGGCTCCGCCGTCGGCAGCTACTACAACCAGGCGGTCAACGCCGACGCTCCGCACCCCGCGGCCGCGCGGCTCTGGCAGGAGTACCTCTACTCCGACGCCGCGCAGAACCTCTACCTCGCCGCCGGCGCCTACCCGGTACGCCTGGCCGCGATGACCGAGGCCGGCACGGTCGACCAGGACGCGCTCGACGCCGTCGGCGCCGCTCCCTCCGACCTCGTCCAGTTCACGGAGGAGCAGACCGAGGCGGCCTCGTCGCTCCTCGCCAAGAAGTGGGCCGCGGCGATCCAGTGACCACCGCTCCCGCCGAGGCCGTCTCCGGGGCGTCCGCGCTCCGGGGACGGCGCGGCACCCCGGCCGTGCTGGGCGTCGCCCCCTTCGCGCTCTACGTCCTGCTGTTCCTGGCCGTCCCCACGGTCCTCGCGGTGGCGACCGGATTCACGGACGGAGGCGGCCGCTTCACCACGGCTAACGTGCTCGCGCTCGGGGATCCCGTCGTGCTGTCCGCCTTCGGCGCGTCGCTCGGGCTCTCGGCCGTGACCGCCGTCGTCGGCGCGGTGCTGGGCGCGGTCGTGTGCCTGGCCCTGCTCGGCTCCGATCCGCGCGGGGCGCTCCGGACCGTCGTCGATGCGGCGGCGAGCGTCCTCGCGCAGTTCGGCGGTGTGATGCTCGCGTTCGCCTTCATCGCGACGATCGGCGTGCAGGGGCTGGTGACCACCCTCCTCGCGGGAGCGGGCGTCGACCTCTACGCCGACGGCGTGTGGCTCTACCAGCTTCCCGGGCTCGTCCTGCCCTACCTCTACTTCCAGGTGCCCCTGATGGTGCTCACGTTCCTGCCCGCGCTCGAGGGTCTGCGCCCGGAGTGGGCCGAGGCGAACGCGGTGCTCGGCGGGGGCCGGCTCGGCTACTGGCTGCACGTCGCCCTCCCGGTGCTGGCGCCGTCGTTCCTCGGCTGCGTGCTGCTGCTGTTCGCGAACGCGTTCTCCTCCTTCGCCACCGCGGCGGCGCTGATCAGCCAGGGCGCGCAGATCGTCCCGCTGCAGATCCGCGCCGCGCTGGTCAGCGAGACGGTGCTGGGCCGTGAGAACCTCGCGGGCGCCCTCGCGCTCGGGATGCTCGCGGTGATGGTGGTCCTGATGTCCGGGTACGCGCTGCTGCAGCGCCGGGCCCGGCGGTGGCAGCGATGAGGCCCGCGCGGCTCCTGTCCGGGGCGGTGCTCGTGATCACCGGGCTGGTGTTCGCCGTTCCGATCGTCGCGATGGCGGAGTTCACGCTCCGCGGCGCCGACGGCCACGACCTCTCGCACTGGACGGCGATCCTCGACCCGGAGAACGAGCGCGCCTACCGCTCGCTGTTCCAGGGGATCGGCAACTCGCTGGTCCTCGCCGTCGTCACCGCCCTCATCGTCCTGGTCCTGCTGGTGCCGACGATGCTGCTCGTCGAGATCCGGCTCCCGCGCCTGCGCCGGGCTCTGGAGCTGGTCTGCCTGCTCCCGCTGACCGTGCCCGCCATCGTCCTCGTCGTCGGCCTCGCGCCGGTCTACTCCGTGGTCACCGAGCTCGCCGGCTCCGCGCCGTGGACGCTCGCTCTCGCCTACGGGGTGCTGGTCCTGCCCTACGCCTACCGCGCCGTGGCGGCGGACCTCGCCGGTCTCGACGCCGTGACGCTCTCGGAGGCGGCCCGCTCGCTCGGCGCGGGCCCGCTCGCGGTGCTCGGGAGGGTCCTCCTGCCGAACCTGCGCCGGGGCCTGGTCGCGGCCGCGCTGATCACCGTCGCAGTCGTTCTCGGCGAGTACACGATCGCCTCGCTCCTCAGCCGCACCACCCTCCAGACCGGCCTGGTGCAGGTGTCGAAGTCCGACGCCTACGTCGCCGTGATCTTCTCGCTGCTCTCGCTCCTCTTCGCCTTCGCCCTCCTGCTCGGGATCGGCCGCCTCGCGCGGATCGGCCTGCCGACGGGCCGGGCCCGCTCCTCGAAAGGCTCCTCGTGACCGCTCCCACCCTCCCCGGCGCCCGCGTGCGCTTCGTCGACGTGGAGCGGCACTACGGCTCCGCGCGAGCGCTCGACGGCGTCTCGTTCGACGTGGCCCCGGGTGAGTTCATCGCGCTGCTCGGCCCCTCCGGCTGCGGCAAGACCACAGCCCTGCGCGCCCTCAGCGGTCTCGAGCGGATCGACGCGGGGCGGATCCTCGTCAACGAGGAGGACGTCGCCCACGTCCCCGTCGCGAAGCGCGACATGGGCATGGTCTTCCAGTCGTACTCGCTCTTCCCGCACCTGCGGGCGCGCGAGAACGTCGAGTTCGGGCTGCGCACCCGGGGAGTCGGGGCGCGCGAGCGCCGGGCGGCCGCGGGGGAGGCGCTGGAGGTCGTGGGCCTCGGCGCCCTCGGCGACCGCTACGCGCACGAGCTCTCCGGCGGCCAGCAGCAGCGGGTGGCGCTCGCGCGCGCCCTCGTCACGCGGCCGCGGGTGCTGCTGCTGGACGAGCCCCTGTCGGCCCTGGACGCGAAGGTCCGCGTCCAGCTGCGCGACGAGATCAAGCGCCTGCAGTCCGAGATCGGCATCACCACGTTCTTCGTCACGCACGACCAGGAGGAGGCGCTCGCCGTCGCCGACCGCGTCGCGGTGATGAACGCCGGGCGGATCGAGCAGCTGGGTGCACCGGAGGACCTCTACGCGCGCCCGGCGACCGCCTTCACGGCCCGCTTCGTCGGCCTCTCGACGGTGGTCGCGGGGACGGTCTCGTCGGGATCGGTCCTCGCGCTCGGCGTGCGCCTGCCGCTCGTCGACGCGGCGGCGGCCGACGGGCCCGTGTCGGTGTTCCTCCGCCCCGAGGACCTCGCCGTCGTGGCCGACGGCGCTCCCGACTCCCTGCCCGGAGTCGTCCTCGCCTCGAGCTTCCTGGGGCCGGTGCGGCGCTCGACAGTCCGGCTGTCGACGGGCGAGGAGGTCACCGTCCAGCACGCGTCGGGGCACCGCCTCGAGCCGGGGGAGCGGGTCGGCGTGCTGCCCGCGCGGCGCCCGGTCGCCGTCGGTCCGGCACCGGAGCAGGCGGCGGTCGGCGCCGCCGCATGAGCACTCCCCGGGGATACCGCGCGGGGTATGCGCCGGGGCCTAGTCTGGGCAGATGAGACTCGGCAGGTCCCGCCGCACCTCCGGCCCGCGCGCCGTCCAGCCCGCCGCGCCCGCCGCCCCGGCCGCCCCCTCCCGGCCCGCTCCCGTCGCCGATTCGGCCTTCGTGAGCGACGGGATGCGCATCGCCGGCGCCTGGGCCTGGCGCGTCCTCGTCGTGGTCGCGGCGCTCGCGGTGCTGGTGCTGCTCGTCATCGAGCTGCGGCTGATCGTCATCCCGCTCCTGCTCGCGATCGTGATCGCCGCCCTGCTCGTGCCGTTCTCGAGCTTCCTCCAGCGCCACCGCTGGCCCAAGTGGGCCGCCGTCGTCCTGGCGGAGCTGGGGATCGTCGTGGTGATCGGCGGGCTCCTCTTCCTCGTCGTCACCCAGGTCTACTCCGGCTTCGACGATCTCAGCCGGCAGACGGTGCAGTCCTACGACGACTTCAAGGCCTTCCTCCTCGAGTCGCCGCTCCACCTCACCGAGACCGACATCAACCAGTACGCGCAGCAGGCCCTCACGGCCCTGCAGCAGGACTCGGGGATGCTGGTCAGCGGCGCGCTCAGCGTCGGCTCGACCGTCGGCCACCTGCTGACGGGCGTGCTGCTCACCCTCTTCTCGACGCTGTTCATCCTCATCGACGGGCCGAACATCTGGAGCTGGGTCGTCCGCCTCTTCCCGCGTCGCGCCCGCGGAGCCGTCGACGGCGCCGGCCGCGCGGGGTGGGTGACGCTGACCAACTTCGTGAAGGTGCAGATCCTGGTCGCCTTCGTCGACGCGGTCGGCATCGGCCTCGGCTCCTTCCTCCTCGGCGTCCCGCTGGCCATCCCGATCGGCGTGCTCGTCTTCCTCGGCTCCTTCGTGCCGGTCATCGGCGCCGTGGTGACCGGGGCGCTGGCCGTCTTCATCGCGCTGGTCTACAACGGACCGCTGATCGCGCTGTTCCTGCTGATCGTCGTCCTCGCGGTGCAGCAGCTCGAGGGCCACATCCTCCAGCCGCTGATCATGGGGTCGGCGGTCAAGGTCCACCCGCTGGCCGTCGTGCTCGCGGTGGCAGGAGGCTCGATCATCGGCGGCATCGCCGGCGCCTTCTTCGCGGTGCCCGTCGTGGCCACGCTCAACGTCATGGTCAAGTACGTCGCGAGCGGAGCCTGGCGCTCGCCGACCCGAACCCCCGAGAGAGTTGCCGCAGAGCATGCAGACTAGCCGCGTCGTCGGACCCGCCCTCCACGAGTTCGAGGCGGCCCGCGTCGTCCTCGCCCCCGTCATCGCCGCCACCCCCATGGAGACGAGCACCTTCCTCGCGCAGGTCCTCGGCTCGCCCGTGTTCCTCAAGTGCGAGAACCTCCAGCGCACCGGCTCCTATAAGATCCGCGGAGCCGTGTTCCGGATGTCGCGGCTCACCCCGGAGGAGCGGGCCCGCGGAGTCGTGGCGGCCTCGGCCGGCAACCACGCGCAGGGCGTCGCCTACGCGGCGCGGGAGCTGGGGATCAAGGCCACGATCTTCATGCCGATCGGCGTCGCGCTGCCCAAGCTCGCGGCCACCCGTGACTACGGCGCTGACGTGGTGCTGAGCGGGCACATCTTCAACGAGGCGCTCGCGGCGGCGGCGGAGTTCGCCGAGCGCACCGGCGCGGTCTTCGTTCCTCCCTACGACCACCCCGACGTGATCACCGGGCAGGGCACGGTCGGCCTCGAGATCCTCGAGCAGGCCCCCGCCGTCGAGACCATCGTGGTGCCCATCGGCGGGGGCGGCCTCATCGCCGGGGTCGCATCGGCGGCCAAGCAGAAGGCGGCCGAGGAGGGGCGCACGCTCCGCGTCATCGGCGTGCAGGCGGCCAACGCGGCGCCGTACCCGCTCTCGCTCGCGAGCGGTGAGCCGACCGCGATCACGATCTCTCCGACGATCGCCGACGGCATCGCCGTGGCGAAGCCGGGGCAGCTGAACTTCGCGATCGTCCGCGAGATGGTGGACGAGGTCGTCACCGTCGAGGACGACGACATCGCCCGGGCCCTGCTGGTGCTGCTGGAGCGGGCGAAGCTCGTGGTGGAGCCCGCGGGCGCGGTGGGCATCGCGGCGATCCTGACGGGGAAGATCCGCGACGCCGGAGCGACCGCGGTCATCCTGTCGGGCGGCAACATCGATCCGCTGATGATGGAGCGGGTGATCAGCCGGGGCCTGGCCGCGTCGGAGCGCTACCTCAAGATGAGCATCGGGCTGCCGGATCGTCCGGGGCAGCTGTCGCGCATCGCGGAGCTCATCTCGGAGGCGAACGCGAACGTGGTCGAGGTGCTGCACACCCGGCACGGCCGGGGCCTGCAGATCAGCGAGGTCGAGATCGAGATCAGCGTCGAGACCCGCGGCCCCGAGCATGCCGACCGGGTCATCAAGGTCCTCACCGACGCCGGCTACGCCCCCCGCATCTCCCGCAACTGACCGCTCGAGGGCGCCGCGGTGTTCTCCGCAGAGCGGAGGACAAAGCCGGTACCGGCGATCTCGCGCTCTCGCCGTCACCGCGAAGCCTGCGCGGCGCTCCCGTTCGGAGAGGGCTGATCGTGCGTCGCGGCGTTCTCCGCAAGGCGGAGGAGGAAGCGGTACCGGCGGTGTCGCGCCCGACGCTGTCGCCGCGAAGCCGGCGCCCCCCGTCTGGAGAGGGCTGATCGTGCGTCGCGGCGTTCTCCGCAAGGCGGAGGAGGAAGCGGTACCGGCGATCTCGCGTCCTCCGCTGTCGCCGCGAAGCCGGCGCCCCCCCGTCTGGAGAGGGCTGATCGTGCGTCGCGGCGTTCTCCGCAAGGCGGAGGAGGAAGCGGTACCGTCGGTATCGCGCCTTACGCTGTCGCCGTGAAGCCGGCGCCCCCCCGTCTGGAGAGGGCTGATCGTGCGTCGCGGCGTTCTCCGCAAGGCGGAGGAGGAAGCGATACCGGCGGTATCGCGCCCGACGCTGTCGCCGCGAAGCCGGCGCCCCCCCCGTCTGGAGAGGGCTGATCGTGCGTCGCGGCGTTCTCCGCAAGGCGGAGGAGGAAGCGATACCGGCGGTATCGCGCCCGACGACAACGCCGCGGAGAGCGCCGCGACGTGCGATCAGTGGCCGGACCAGGTCTCGACGTTGGCGACGCGGACCTCGATCTCCCGCCCGTTGGGTGCCGTGAAGCGGGCGGTGTCGCCGACGTTCAGGCCCATGATCGCCGATCCGAGGGGGCTCTGGGGGCTGTAGACGTCGAGGTCGCTCTCGCCCGCCATCTCGCGGTTGCCGAGGAGGAAGCGGGACTCGTCGCCGGCGATCTCGGCGGTGATGATGGTGCCGGCCTCGACGACTCCGTGGCTCTCGGGGGGCGTGCCGATCTCGGCTTCGCGGAGGAGGGAGGTCAGCTGGCGGATGCGGGCCTCGATCTTGCCCTGCTCGTCCTTCGCGGCGTGGTAGCCGCCGTTCTCCTTCAGGTCGCCCTCCTCGCGGGCGACCTCGATGCGCTTGGCGATCTCCTCGCGTCCGTTGGTGGACAGCTCGGTGAGCTCCGCCTCGAGGCGGTCGTACGACTCCTGGGTCATCCAGGTCACCTGTGACTGGTCGGCCATGGTGGGCTCCTGCTCTGCGGGCCGCGCTCGCGGCGCCCGGCAGCACCGTGCGGAGGTGTCCGCGTCCGGCGGTGGGGACGGCCGGCGTCAGGCGGCGGTGGGAATGGCGAGGCCCCGACGAGTCCGTCAGGGCTTCGGGCAAGCCTACGGGAGCCAGCAGGAGGAGATCAAACCTGTGTTCGCGAGCTCGGTGGTGCGGACGGTCTCCGTGTAGGAGCGGAAGCGCTCCGTCGTGGCGGGGTACTCCACGACCAGCCAGCCGACCACGGCGGACTGCTCGTTGAGGGCCTGGACCGCGCAGGCGACCTCGCGGCCGACGGGCGCGGTGAGGTCGAAGGAGACGGTGACGGTGCGGTCGTCGACGACCTGGTGCGCGGTGTCCTGGACGTCCACTCCGCCGCGTGCTCCGTCGAGTCCGGCCCAGACGACCCAGGCGGCGAAGACGGCGACGAAGGCGAGCGCGACGCCGCCGAAGAGCCAGCGGTTCCCGCGGCGGGTGCGAGTCGTGCGGCCGTAGCGGGTGGCGAGGGGTCCGGCGGCGCGGACCGCGTCCGGATCGAGTGCGGGCGCGGCGGCTCCCTCGACGCTCTCGGACGTGCGGGCGGCCACGGAACTCCCTGGGTGATGCGTCTACTCTGGACGGGTGGCGCGCGTCCTACGCGGACGGGAGCGCCGATCCCATTAAACCCCGAGGAATCGAGCGATCGTGTCCCAGGCCGTCGAGGTCTCCGTCGATTCGGAGGTGCGGGACACTCCGCGCCTTCTCGCCGTGCACGCCCATCCTGACGACGAGTCGAGCAAGGGCGCGGCGACGCTGGCCGCCTACGCCTCGCGGGGCGCCGAGGTCATGGTCGTCTCCTGCACCGGAGGCGAGGCCGGCTCCGTGCTGAACGAGGGCCTCGAGGCCCGCGCGCACGCCGAGCGCGACATCGGCGGCCTCCGCCGCTACGAGATGGCGGCCGCTCGCGAGGCGCTCGGCGTCGAGCACGCCTGGCTCGGCTTCGTCGACTCCGGCATGCCCGAGGACGGGAAGGTCGACGCCGCCTCGTTCGCGGGTCTGCCGCTCGCCACGGCCGCCGCTCCGCTCGTGCGCCTGGTCCGCCGGTTCCGGCCGCACGTGATCATCAGCTACGACGAGAACGGCGGCTACCCGCACCCCGACCACATCCGCGCCCACCAGGTCGCCGTCGAGGCCTACCGCGCGGCGGGCCTCGCCGAGGAGTACCGGGACACGGGCGCTCCGTGGTCGGTCTCGAAGCTGTACTACGACCGCGTCTTCAGCGGCCAGAAGCTGCGGGCGATCGCCGAGCACCTGCGCTCGATCGACCCGGAGGACCCGCGCCTGTCGGTCTTCGAGGAGATGAAGCGCTGGAACGAGGACACCCCGTACCTCGCGACCACGCGGGTCGTGATCTCCGGCTTCCACGATCGGCGCGATGCGGCCCTGCTGGCCCACGCCAGCCAGGTCGCTCCGGACAACGCCTTCTTCTTCCTCCCGCACGAGGCGATCGACGCCGCCTGGCCGACCGACGACTTCCAGCTCGTCGAGAGCCGGGTCGACGCGCCGACGCCCGAGACGGATCTCTTCGCCGGTCTCGACCTGGCCGAGCTCGCCCCGGGCCCGACCGCAGTCGTCCCGCCGATCGCTCCCGACCCCGAGCCCTCGGGGGACGCCCCGGTGTCCCCGGAGCCCGACGGCTCCGGCGTCGTCGTCGCCGACGAGGTGCGCGCGTGATCGCCGCGCTGCTCGAGGGCGCCCAGCGCGCCGTCGTCCTCGCCTCCACGACGGTGCCGACCCCCGGCCCCGAGTTCAACGAGGACACGGTCACGCCGGGCCTCTTCGGCTTCATCACGATGCTCGTGATCGCTCTGGCCGCCGTCCTCCTCGCGCTCGACATGGTCCGGCGCGTGCGGCGCACCACCTACACCGCCCAGGTGAAGGAGCGGCTCGACGCCGAGGAGGCGGAGCGCAGCGAGGGCTGAGCCCGGCCCGCACCGGTGGGCCCGGGCCCCGCTAGGCGTTGTAGGCGGGGTGGAGCGAGACGATCAGCGCCGCCGTCCAGTGGCAGAGGAACGCCACGGCCGTGAGCGCGTGGAAGATCTCGTGGAAGCCGAAGACGCCCGGGACCGGGTTGGGCTTCTTGATCCCGTAGATCACGGCGCCCGCGGAGTAGCAGAGCCCCCCGACGAGGACGAGCACCATCATCGTCGCGCTGGCCTCGAAGAGCGGACCGAGGTACATCACGGCCGCCCAGCCCAGCAGCAGGTAGAGCGGCACGTAGAGCCAGCGCGGCGCCCCGATCCAGAAGACGCGGAAGCCGATCCCGAGCAGCGCCCCCGCCCAGACCAGGACCAGCAGGAGCGTGCCCTGCGCGGGCGGCAGGGCGAGCACGGCCAGCGGCGTGTAGGTGCCGGCGATCAGCAGGAAGATGTTGGCGTGGTCGATCCGCTTGAGGATCATCTTCGTCCGCGGCTTCCAGTCGAAGCGGTGGTACAGAGCGGAGTTGCCGAAGAGCAGGAGCGACGTGGCCGCGAACACCGCGGCCGCCCACTTCGCCGCGGTCCCCTCCGCGACCACGATCAGCACCACTCCGGCGACGATCGCGAGCGGGAAGAGGCCGGCGTGGATCCAGCCGCGCCAGGTGGGCCGGACCTCCGCCGAGGAGTCGTGCTCGATCGCGTCCTCGACGAGGGGGAGGGCGGGCAGGTCCGGGCCGTCCGCTCCGACGGCGTCTCTGCCGCGGACAGTGCGGGCGCGGGGATCGGACGGGGGAGGCGTCGGCCGCTGGCTCATGCCGGACAGACTACGACGCCGTCCCGGGCCGACGCCGAGCGCCGCCGGGCTTCGAGGAGCGCCCCGGGTCGACTACCGTGTCACTGTGCCGAAGCCGAGACTGCCTGTGGGAAGGGACCTCCTCTACGGCGTCTACAAGAAGCGCCTCCGCTCGAGCCTTCCCCCCGACTCCCTGCCGAACCACGTCGCGATGATCATCGACGGCAACCGGCGCTGGGCGCGGCAGCGGGCCCTCGAGACCGCCGCGCACGGCCACCGGGCCGGAGCCGCCAAGGTGCACGAGTTCCTGCAGTGGTGCGACGAGCTCGGTGTGCGCCACGTCACCCTCTACCTGCTCTCGCAGGACAACCTCGTCGGCCGCGACAGCAGCGAGCTGACCGAGCTGATCGCGATCATCGCCGACCTCGCCGAGGAGGTCTCCCAGCAGCCCGACTGGCGGGTGCAGCACGTCGGCTCCGACGAGGGCCTCCCGCCCTCGCTCGTGGCGGCGCTCGACACGGCGGAGGCGCGCACCGCCTCCCACACGGGCCTGCACGTCAACCTCGCGGTCGGCTACGGCGGGCGGCACGAGATCGCCCAGGCCGTGCGGAGCATCCTGGAGGAGCACGGCAAGCGCGGCTCCTCCATCGAGGACGTCGCGGGCCTGCTGACCCCGGAGCTCATCGGCGAGCACCTGTACACCAGCGGGCAGCCCGACCCGGATCTGGTCATCCGCACCTCGGGTGAGCAGCGCCTCTCCGACTTCATGCTCTGGCAGAGCGCGCACAGCGAGTTCTACTTCATGGAGGCGCTCGGCCCCGACATCCGCGAGGTCGACTTCCTCCGCGCGCTCCGCGACTACGCCGGACGGCACCGCCGCTTCGGCAGCTGACCTCGCGGCTCCTGCCGCACCACCGACCGGAAGGGCCGGCATGAGCTCGAACGAGGCCACCTCCACCACGACCGAGGACTACCTCGCCGGCTTCGGCGAGGAGACCGGGTACCTCGACTTCGGCCGGGTGGGCCCGCTCTCGGCGACCGTCGCCGCCGAGCAGGAGGCGGCCGTCGAGCTGCTGGCGCGCGCGCGCAGCGGCACCCTCGACGAGCTGTTCCGGCAGGACGAGCGCGTCCGGGAGGCGGCGGCGGCGCTCGTGCGCGTCCCCAGCGACCGCGTCGTCTTCCAGCCCAACACCTCGACCGGCCTCCTGCACGCGCTGTTCGGCGCCTCGGGCGCGGTGCTGCTGTCGGCCGCGGAGTTCCCGAGCCTGCCGTTCGCGGCGGTGCGCTCGGCGCAGGCTCTCGGCTCGGTGGAGCCCCGCTGGCTGCGGACCGAGCAGGGACGGGTGACGCCGGAGGCGGTCCGCGAGCAGCTCACGGACGACGTGACGACCGTCGCGGTGAGCCTGGTCGACTCCCGCACGGGCTACCTCGCGGACGTCGCGGCGATCCGTGACGTGATCAGCGACCGGATGCTCGTCCTCGACGCGATCCAGGGCTTCGGCGTCGTCGACGCGCCCTACGAGCTGGCGGACGTGGTCGTCACCGGCGGCCAGAAGTGGCTCCGCGCCGGCTGGGGGACGGGCTTCCTCGCGCTCAGCGAGCGGGCGCTGTCGCAGCTGACCCCGG
Source organism: Rathayibacter sp. AY1C5 (assembly GCF_002931705.1). Lineage (NCBI taxonomy): Bacteria > Bacillati > Actinomycetota > Actinomycetes > Micrococcales > Microbacteriaceae > Rathayibacter > Rathayibacter sp. AY1C5. The sequence continues at coordinate 227,872 of NZ_PSWD01000001.1, read as the reverse complement.
TGCTCTCCGGCTGGACGGGATCGGAGCAGGCGGAGCCGTGGGACGAGGTGGCTCCGCCGCGCGGCGACGCCCGCGCCTTCAGCATCAGCAACCCGGACCCGATCGCCCAGGCCCGGCTCGCGTCGGCGCTGGAGGAGGTCGCCGCGGTCGGGCAGTCGACGATCGCCGCGCTCGTGGCGGAGCGGGTCAGCGCGATCGTCGACCTCGCGGACGAGTTCGGACTGGCGGTCGTGGGCTCCCGCGGCGAGCACGAGCGCGCCGGCATCGTGGTCGTCGAGCCGGAGCCGGAGGAGCTGGCCCCGCTGGCAGCCTCCCTCGCCGCGCACGGCGTCACCGCGCGCCTGCGTCCGAGCACCGTCCGCTTCAGCGCGCACGCCGGCACCACCGACGCGACCCTCGCGCTGCTCCGCGCCGCCCTGATCTCGTCGGCCACGAGCATCGACTACTAGGCCGGATTCCGCGCGTTCACACACTGGTTACACATTCGTAGCGGTGAGAAGCACACGGATGTCATTCGCCGGGTTAGGTTCGAGTCATCAGGTACAGCGCCTGGTCGAGACGGCCACAGAAGTACGGCTCGACATCGCGCAGACGCCGAAGGGACACTGCGCGGTGCACGACACGCACCGATGAGGCCGGCTCGAGGACATGAGCCGGGGGCTCCGGCCCCCGGAGTGTGGAGAGTCGTCGTGACAGTTCCCCAGGGCATGGATCCGCAGACCGGGACGCAGGGCGGCGTCCACCGCCGTGTCCAGCACGGGTCCTCGGATCCGGCCGATCAGCTCCTCCGCACCTACGTCCTGGACACCTCGGTGCTGCTGTCGGATCCCTCCTCGATGTTCCGGTTCGCGGAGCACGCCGTCGTGCTGCCGATCGTCGTCATCAGCGAGCTCGAGGGCAAGCGCAACGATCCCGAGATCGGCTACTTCGCCCGGCAGGCCCTGCGCCGCCTCGACGAGCTGCGCGTGCAGCACGAGCGCCTCGACTTCCCCATCGCCGTCGGCCGCGGCGGCACGCTCCGCGTCGAGCTCAACCACTCGAACATGTCGGTGCTGCCGAGCGGGCTCCAGATGGGCGACAACGACGCGAGGATCCTCGCCGTCGCGCTCAACCTGCAGAGCGAGGGCGCCGCGGTGACCGTCGTGTCCAAGGACATGCCGATGCGCGTGAAGGCCGCCTCCATCGGCCTCGCCGCGGAGGAGTACCTGGCCGAGCAGGCCCCCGAGTCCGGTTGGACCGGCATGGACGACGTGACGCTCGGCGGCGACGCGATGAGCGAGCTCTACGACCGCGAGCGGCTCTTCACGGACGTCGTGGCCGACATCCCGGTCAACACCGGACTCGTCGTCCATTCCGACCGCGGCTCCGCTCTCGCGAGGGTCACTGGCAAGCGGCAGATCACGCTGGTCCGCGGCGACAAGGACGTGTTCGGCCTGCACGGGCGGTCGGCGGAGCAGCGGCTCGCGATCGACCTGCTGCTCGACCCGGAGGTCGGCATCGTCTCGCTCGGCGGCCGGGCCGGCACCGGCAAGTCGGCGCTGGCGCTCTGCGCGGGCCTGGAGGCGGTGCTGGAGAAGCGCCAGCACAAGAAGATCATGGTCTTCCGGCCGCTCTACGCGGTGGGCGGCCAGGACCTCGGCTTCCTGCCCGGCGACGCGGCTGAGAAGATGAACCCCTGGGCGCAGGCGGTCTTCGACACGCTCGGGGCGCTGGTGTCGCAGAACGTGCTCGACGAGGTGATCGAGCGCGGGATGCTCGAGGTGCTGCCGCTCACGCACATCCGCGGGCGCTCGCTGCACGACGCGTTCGTGATCGTCGACGAGGCGCAGTCGCTGGAGCGGAACGTCCTGCTCACGGTGCTCTCGCGCGTCGGGCAGAACTCCCGGGTGGTGCTGACCCACGACGTGGCGCAGCGCGACAACCTCCGGGTCGGCCGGCACGACGGGGTCGCCTCCGTGATCGAGACGCTGAAGGGCCACCCGCTGTTCGCGCACGTCACGCTGACCCGCTCCGAGCGCTCGGCGATCGCCGCTCTGGTCACCGAGATGCTGGAATCGAACGAGCTCGCCTGACGGGCTCGCCGTGCGTCCGGCCCGTGGGATCCGAGGATCCCCGGGCCGGGCGCGTCCCTGCAGGGCACCGGGGCGTAGCGTGGACGGGTGAGCATCCTCGACGACGCGCTCCTCGAGCGCTTCCGCACCCGCGCGGCCGACTACGACGAGCGCAACGCGTTCTGCGCGGACGACCTGGAGGAGCTGCGCTCGATCGGGTACCTGGCGCTGCTCGTCCCCGAGGAGCTCGGCGGTGCCGGCCTCGGCCTGGAGCAGGCGGCCGCCGAGCAGACGCGCCTCGCGACGGCCGCGCCCGCGACCGCGCTCGCCGTCAACATGCACCTGGTCTGGACCGGGATCGCGCGACTCCTGCTCGAGCGGGGCGACGACTCCCTCCGCTCGGTTCTCGTCGACGCCGCGACGGGTCACGTCTTCGCCTTCGGCAACAGCGAGGCGGGCAACGACCTGGTGCTCTCGGATTCGCTGACGCGGGCGGAGCCGCTCGGGGACGGCGGCTACCGCTTCACCGGCACGAAGGTCTTCACCTCCCTCGCGCCCGCTTGGACGCGGCTCGGCGTGTTCGGCCGCGACGACAGCGGGTCGGAGCCGCGGCTCGTGCACGGCTTCGTGCACCGTGAGCGCCCGGACTCGCCGGTCGCCGGGCTCGAGGTCCGCGACGACTGGGACACGCTCGGCATGCGGGCGACCCAGAGCCGCACGACGGTGCTCGACGGCGTCGTCGTCCCGGCCGAGCGGATGATCCGCTCGCTGCCCGTCGGACCGACCGCCGACCCCTTCGTCTTCGCCGTCTTCGCGGCCTTCGAGCTGCTGATCTCCTCGGTCTACCTCGGTGTCGCGCAGCGCGCGCTCGAGCTCGCCGTCGCCTCCGTCCGCCGACGGGCCTCCCTCCGGGCGGGAGGGCGGCCACTGGCGGAGGACCCCGAGGTGCGGCACCGGGTGGCTGAGACCGGGATGCTGCTCGACGGGCTCGAGGCGCCCCTGCGCTCGGCGGCGGCCGACGTGGACGCGCTCGTCGACCGCGGCGCGCGCTGGTTCCCCTCGCTGGTCGGGGTGAAGATCCGCACCACGGAGGGAGCGCTCCGCGTGGTCGAGAGCGCCGTCCGGATCGCGGGCGGCTCGGCGTACCAGCGCCGGTCGGAGCTCGGTCGCCTCTACCGCGACGTGCTCGCCGGGCAGTTCCACCCCTCCGACGACGCGTCGGCGCACGGCGCCTGGGCGTCGCTCCTGCTGGGACCGCTGCCGCCGCACGACTGAGGCCGGGATGGGACCCGCCGCCGCCCGAGCACGCCGGCGGGCCGCCCTGTGGAGAACTCCGACGCCCCGAGGGCGTCGCCCCCTAGTCTCGGCGGATGCTCCGCGGATCTCTGCTCGACCGGGCCGCCCTGCTCCTCGGCGCCCTGGTGCTCCTCTTGATCGGGGCCCCGCACCTCGGTCGGGCGCCCGGCCTCGTCCCGGTGGCGCTCGTGAGCGTGCCGCTGGTGCTGGCGGACGTGCGCGGGCACCGGCTCCCGAACGCGGTCACGCTCCCGCTGCTGGTGGTCGGAGCCGTCCTCGCGCCCACGGCGGGGACGCTTCTCGCCGTCCTCGCGACGGTGCTGTGCCTGGGCGTGCTGCATGCGGCGGGCGGGCTGGGCCTCGGCGACGTGAAGCTCCAGGCGGCCCTCGCACCGCCGCTCGCGGCTCTCGGACCCGAGCAGGTCGTCGCTGCGCCCGCTGTCGGTTTCGCGGTGGCAGGGCTGTGGGTGCTCGTGCTGCGCGCCCGCGGACGGGTCGCGTTCGGACCGTTCCTGCTCACGGGGTTCTGGCTGGTGCTCTGACGGCCCGCCTCCGCGCCGAGCGCAGGGACGGGCCGTCGGAGGGCCGGGCTCAGCCGGGGCGGGTCATCGACATGACGTCGAGGGCGCTGTCGAGCTGCTCCTCCGTCACCTCGCCTCGCTCGACGAAGCCGAGGTCCACGACCGACTCGCGGACGGTGATCCCCTTGGCGACCGAGTTCTTCGCGACCTTGGCGGCGGCCTCGTAGCCGATCACCTTGTTGAGCGGCGTGACGATCGAGGGGGAGGACTCGGCGAGGGCGCGGGCGTGCTCGACGTCGGCCTCGAGGCCGTCGACGGTCTTGTCGGCGAGCAGCACGGCGGAGTTCGCGAGGAGGCGGATCGACTCCAGCAGCGCCGTCCCCATGACGGGGATCGCGACGTTGAGCTCGAAGGCACCCGAGGCGCCGGCCCAGGCGATGGTGGCGTCGTTGCCGATCACGCGCGCGCAGACCATGAGGACGGCCTCCGGGATCACCGGGTTCACCTTGCCGGGCATGATCGAGGATCCGGGCTGGAGGTCGGGGATCCGCAGCTCTCCGAGGCCGGTGTTGGGGCCGGAGCCCATCCAGCGGAGGTCGTTGTTGATCTTGGTCAGGCTCACCGCGAGCACGCGCAGCGCTCCGGAGGCCTCGACCAGCGAGTCCCGCGCGCCCTGGGCCTCGAAGTGGTTGCGGGCCTCGGTGACGGGAAGGCCCGTCTCCTCCGCGAGGCGCGCGATGACCTTCTGCGGGAAGCCGGCGGGGGTGTTGATCCCGGTGCCGACCGCGGTGCCGCCGAGCGGGACCTCGGCGACGCGGGGGAGCGCCGACCGCACGCGCTCGATGCCGAGGCGGATCTGCGCGGCGTAGCCGCCGAACTCCTGGCCGAGCGTGACGGGGGTGGCGTCCATCAGGTGGGTGCGGCCGGCCTTGACGACCTCGGCCCACTGCTCCGCCTTGACCTCGAGCGACTCGGCGAGCTGCTCGAGCGAGGGGATCAGCGACTCGATGAGCGCGCCGGTGACGGCGACGTGGACCGAGGTGGGGAACACGTCGTTGGAGGACTGCGAGGCGTTGACGTGGTCGTTCGGGTGCACGGTGCGGCCGAGGGCCGTGGTCGCCAGCGAGCCCAGCACCTCGTTCATGTTCATGTTCGAGGACGTGCCCGAGCCGGTCTGGTAGACGTCGATCGGGAAGTGCGCGTCGTAGCCGCCCCCGACGACGAGGTCGGCCGCGTCGGCGATCGCCGTGGCGATGTCGGCGTCGAGCACGCCCAGCTCGGCGTTGGCCAGCGCCGCCGCCTTCTTGATGCGCGCGAGGGCCGCGATCTGGGCCGGCTCGAGCCCCGCACCCGAGATCGGGAAGTTCTCGACCGCCCGCTGGGTCTGCGCGGCGTAGAGGGCGTCGCGGGGGACCCGCACCTCGCCCATCGTGTCGTGCTCGATGCGGAAGTCGCCGGAGTCGTCGGTCGGGGAGTGATCCACCACGCTGTGTTCGTCCTTGTCTGATCGGTTGGTGCTGTGCTGTCCGGAGCCGCTCACGCGGGATCCGATCCCACCGCGCTCGGAGCGGCGGCGGAGGAGGCCGAGCCGGAGTCGCGCTCCAGCTCGGAGACGTAGGGGCTGAGCTCGGGCGGATCGATGCCGAGCACGACATCGGACATCACGGTGCCGTCCGAGAGCCGGTAGTTGGCGCCCACGAGGGCGAGCCGCCCGGTCGCGACAGCGTCGGCGATCAGCGGGGAGCGCTGGAGCAGCTCGGCGACCGTGTCGCGCAGGTGCTCGCGGCCGACGGCCAGCGCGTCGGTCGCCGACGGGTCGACGAGCACGCGGCCGTCCGGCTGGGCGCCCACGAGGCGGCGCACCGCGGGGATGATCGGCTCGATCAGGTGCTCGATGTGCGGGGGGAGCCGCTCGGCGCCGGGCGCCTGCGACTGGATCGCCGCCCGGACCGCTCCGCACTCGTCGTGGCCGAGCACGAGCAGCACCTTCACGCCGAGGACGGCGACGCCGTACTCCAGCGAGCCGATGATGGAGTCGGCGATCACCTGGCCGGCGTTGCGGACGACGAAGAGGTCGCCGAGCCCCAGGTCGAAGATGATCTCGGCCGCGAGGCGGGAGTCGCTGCAGCCGAAGAGCGCGGCGAGCGGGGCCTGCGCGGCGGCGAGCTCGGCGCGGCGCTCGACGTCCTGGCGGGGGTGGCGGGGCTCGCCGGCGACGAAGCGCTGGTTGCCGCGGAGCATCTCCTTCCAGACCCACGCCGGCGGGCGGGACTCGCGGGGGACGGTGCTGCTGGTTCCGAGGCTCATCGGGACTCCTCCTGGCCGATCTGCGGGGTGATGGCGTCCACGACCAGGCGGATCTCGTCCGTCGGGGCCGTGCCGTAGACGAGGTAGGTGCTGGAGCCCTCCGTCGTCTCGAGTGCGTAGGGCGTGTTGCCGGTGTCTTCGCCGGAGTCGCGGTGGTCGTAGACGGTCCAGTCGCGGCCGTCGATCGTCTCGACGCCGGTCGCCGCCCGGCGGTCGAGCTGCGTCGCGACCCAGGCCGCGTCCGCGTCGAGCCCCTGGCTCAGGCCGATGTAGCCCGCCTTCGGGGTGATCAGGCCGACGTACCAGTAGTCGGTGCCGTTCTCGCGGCGGAGCTCGGCCGCGTTGGCCTTCCAGCCGTCGGGCAGGGAGGGCACGGCGAGCGTCTGCTCCTCGCCCAGCTGGACCTGTGCGGCGACGCGGGGGACGTCGACCGAGGAGAGCTCCACGGTGTCGCCGCGGGGGACGAGCAGGACGATGAGCGCTACGGCGCCGACGGTCGCGAGCAGCGAGAAGACGAGGTTGTTGACCGTCTTGCGCTGACGGTAGAGCCGGGAGTTCTCGGCCTTGCGTGCGGCCGTCTCGGCCGCCGTCTCCGGGCGCCCGAGCTCGGCGACGACCCGCGCGGGCTTCGCGCGGCTCATCCGGCGGCCGCCCCTCCGGAGCGGGCCGCGTCCAGCCGGGCGCGTGCTCCGATCAGCCACTCCTCGCAGCGGGCGGCGAGGGCCTCGCCGCGCTCCCACAGGGCGAGCGAGCGCTCGAGGGTGGAGCTGCCCTGCTCGAGCTCGGAGACGACGCGGACGAGCTCGTCGCGCGCCTGCTCGTAGGAGAATCCCGAGACGTCGGAGTCGGTCGCCGGGGCGTCGGGGGAGTCGGGCATGGGTCTGATCCTATCGATCGGGGCTGAGGGGGACGGGTGGCGCGGCGGGCTCAGGACCGGCCGGCGGGATCGCCGGTGGGCCCCTCGGAGCGGGCGCCGACGGCCCCCTCCGCGAGCGTGAGGACGAGTGCGCCGCCGGCCGGCGCGTCACCGGGCGCCCGGACGACGTGCCCGGCCGCGTTCTGGACGATCGCGTAGCCGCGGTCGAGGGTGTGCTGGGGGGAGAGGGCGCGCAGGTGGCCGTGCAGGCGCTCGACCTCGAGGTGCGCGCGCTCGAGGCGGCGGTCCACCAGCTCGGCGCCGCGCGCGACCCAGCGGGTCAGCTCCTCGGAGTGCCGATCGACCAGCACGTGCGGCTGGGCGAGCACCGGCCGCGAGCGCAGCTGCGAGAGCCGGTCGATCTCGTGCGAGACGAGCCCGCTCACGCGGCCGGTCATCCGCAGCCGGGCCTGCTGCACGCGCAGCAGCTCGTCGGAGACGTCGGGCACGACCCTCTTCGCGGCGTCGGTGGGAGTGGAGGCGCGCAGGTCGGCGACGTCGTCGAGCAGCGGGCGGTCGGCCTCGTGGCCGATCGCGCTGACGACCGGAGTGGAGCAGGCGGCGACGGCGCGCACGAGCGCCTCGTCGCTGAAGCCGAGCAGGTTCTGGAAGTCGCCGCCTCCGCGGGCGATCACGATCACGTCGATGCTGTCGTCGGCCTCGAGGGTCCGCAGGGCCGAGAGCACCTCCGGGACCGTCCGGTCGCCCTGCACGGCCGAGTGGACCACCCGGAAGCGCACGGCCGGCCAGCGCAGCTGCGCGTTCCGCAGCACGTCCTTCTCGGCGTCCGAGTCCTTGCCGGTGATGAGGCCCACGCCGTGCGGGAGGAACGGCAGCGGCTTCTTGCGGGAGGCGTCGAACAGCCCCTCCGACGCCAGCTGCCGGCGGAGCCGCTCGAGCTTCTCGAGCAGATCGCCCAGGCCGACGTGGCGCATCTCGAAGACCTGCATCGAGAGCGTGCCGCCCTTGACCCAGTAGTTGGGCTTCACCAGCGCGATGACCCGATCGCCCTGCTTGAGGTCGGCCGGGAGGCGGCTCCGCACCGACGACCAGACGGTGAAGCCGACCGTCGCGTCTCCGGACAGGTCCTTCAGCTTCCCGTAGACGTTGCCGCCGGACGCGCCCCACTGGGTGATCTCGCCCTCGACCCACGCGGTCCCGAGGCGCTCGATCCAGCCCTTGATCTTGCTGGCGAGCAGGCCGACCGGCCAGGGTGCGTCGGCGGTGGGTGGGGCGTCGGTCATCGCTGCCTCTGCTCGGAGGGACGGGGGGAGCGGGAGTGCCCTCCCGCGACGACAACGGTACGGGACGGGTCCGACACCGGGACGGCCCGGGCACAGGATGCACCACGTAGAATCAGGGGGTGAGCCAAGTCCCGATCAGCCTGCCCATGCCGCGCATGCCCCGCGCCACAGGGCGTCTGCGCGACGTCCCCGTCGAGGGCCGCAAGCGCGTCCTCCTCGCCGCGCCCCGCGGCTACTGCGCCGGAGTCGACCGCGCGGTCGTCGCCGTCGAGAAGGCCATCGAGCACTACGGTGCCCCGGTCTACGTGCGCAAGCAGATCGTGCACAACGTGCACGTCGTCTCCACGCTCGAGAGCCAGGGCGCCATCTTCGTCGACGAGGTCGACGAGGTGCCCGAGGGATCGCACATCGTCTTCAGCGCGCACGGCGTCTCACCGGCCGTCGTCCAGGGCGCGGCCGACCGCAGTCTCCAGGCGATCGACGCGACCTGCCCCCTGGTGACGAAGGTGCACCGCGAGGCCGTCCGCTTCGCGCGCGACGACTTCGAGATCCTCCTCATCGGCCACGAGGGCCACGAAGAGGTCGAGGGCACCGCGGGCGAGGCTCCCGATCACGTCACCCTCGTCGGCAGCCCCGACGACGTGCCGAACATCGTCGTGAAGGACCCGGACAAGGTCGTCTGGCTCTCGCAGACGACGCTCTCGGTCGACGAGACGATGGAGACGGTGCGCCGTCTCCGCGAGCGCTTCCCCAACCTGCAGGACCCGCCGAGCGACGACATCTGCTACGCCACGCAGAACCGCCAGGTCGCGATCAAGAAGGTCGCCGCGGGCGCCGAGCTGGTCATCGTCGTCGGCTCCGCGAACTCCTCCAACTCCGTGCGCCTCGTCGAGGTCGCCCTCGAGTACGGCGCGAAGGCCGCCTACCGGGTCGACTACGCGAGCGAGATCAAGCAGGAGTGGCTCGAGGGCATCCGCACCGTCGGCGTCACCAGCGGCGCCTCGGTGCCCGAGGTGCTCGTCCAGGAGGTCCTCGACGACCTCGCCGCCGCCGGGTACGGCGACGTCGAGGAGGTCAAGACCGCGGAGGAGGACCTGATGTTCTCGCTCCCCAAGGAGCTGCGCAAGGACGTCGCCGGCAAGCGCGACGCCCGCGGCGTCGGTGGACGCATCAGCGCGGGAGCGGGCGCCTAGAGCGTTCCGGCCCGGACACGGAAGAGGCCGCCCTCCCTCGGGAGCGGCGGCCTCTTCCGTGTGCGGTGGAACGGGGATCGACGCTAGACGTCGGTGCCGGCGCCGCCCTGCGAGCCCGACATGCGCGTGACGTACTCCGCGAACGTCGGGTCGCCCAGGATGGCGATCGCCGCGACGATCAGGGAGAGCAGCACGGTCGCCGCGATCCCGAGGATCGGGACGAGCACGGCGCGCTTGCCGGCGCGGAGCCGCCGGATCGAGATCCACACCGCGAAGGCGACGATCAGCGACTGCGCGAGCGCCACCACGACGCCGAGGATCCGTGCGAGCTCCGGCGACGCGTAGGTGCCGATGCCCTGGGAGCGGTAGAGCTCCTGGAGGGTCGTCGCGAAGCTCGAGGGATCGAGCAGCGTCGGCACGGCGAAGAACACGCCGAGCGCGAGCAGCACGATCGTGAGCAGGCGGTCGACGGGATGCGCGACGGGCTTCGCGGCCGGAGCGGTCGCGGGCCTCGGATCGGTCTCCGACCCCCTCGGGTCGGGGACGACCACGGCATCCTCCGGCGGCTGCCACGACCAGCCGGGCGGCGCGTACTCGCCGTACTGCGGCTCCGGACGCCTGTCGCCCGGCTGATCGTGTGCGTTCGTCACGGAGCGGTGCCCTACTTCCCGGAGTTCCCGGCCGAGCCGAGCTGACGGGTCGCCTCGGCGACGCGCGCGGCCATCGCGGTCTCGGCGATCTTGCCCCACGAGCGCGGGTCGTAGACCTTCTTGTTGCCGACCTCGCCGTCGACCTTGAGGAAGCCGTCGTAGTTCTTCAGCACGGTGTCCGCGACGGAGCGGCTGAACGCGTACTGCGTGTCGGTGTCGATGTTCATCTTGACGACGCCGTTGCGGACCGCCTCGGCGATCTCCTCGTCGGTCGAGCCCGAGCCGCCGTGGAAGACGAGATCGAGGGGGAGCGCGCCGGTGCCGTACTTCGCCTGCAGGCCGTCCTGGATCTCGCGGAGCAGCTCCGGGCGCAGTCGGACGTTGCCCGGCTTGTAGACGCCGTGGACGTTGCCGAAGGTGAGGGCGGCCATGTAGCGGCCCTGCTCGCCGAAGCCGAGGGCCTCGACGGTCGCGATCGCGTCGTCGAGCGTGGTGTAGAGGTGCTCGTTGATGTCGTGCGAGACGCCGTCCTCCTCGCCGCCGACGACGCCGATCTCGACCTCGAGGATGGCGTTGATGTTCTTGACGCGCGGAAGGATCTCCTTCGCGATGGCGAGGTTCTCGTCGAGCGGGATCGCGGAGCCGTCCCACATGTGCGACTGGAAGAGCGGCTCGCGACCGGCCTTGACCTCCTCCTCGGAGGCGGCGATCAGCGGGTAGACGAAGCCCTCGAGCGCGTTCTGCGGGCAGTGGTCGGTGTGGAGCGCGACCGTGACCGGGTAGTTCTTGGCGACCTCGGTCGCGAACCTCGCGAAGGCGATCGCGCCTGCCGCGCGGTTCTTCACGGTGTGGCCGGCGAAGTAGTCCGCGCCTCCGGTGGTGACCTGGATGATGCCGTCCGAGCCCGCCTCGGTGAGGCCCTGGAGGACCGCGTTGATCGTCTGCGACGACGAGACGTTGAACGCCGGGTAGGCGAAGCCGCCCGCCTTCGCCTTGTCGAGCATCTCTGCGTACTGGTCCGGGGTAGCGACGGGCATGGCATCTCCTTTGACGGATGAACGAAGGGGGGGTCGGGCGAGGCCCGCGTCGCGGACGAGTCTAGCGAGGCGCCCCTCCGCGGTCCCTCCGCCCGTGGAGGGCCCTGGACTAGGCTTCGGGCAGGGATGGGGATCCGCTCCGCGGGTCCTGCGACGACGTGCACGAACTCGACGACGAAGGACTCCGCTCTGTGATCGACAACGACTCGCTCTACCTCCACCCCGACCGCAACCTCGGCATGGAGCTCGTCCGCGCCACCGAGGCCGCCGCGATCCGCGCCGTGCCCTTCATCGGCAAGGGCGACAAGAACGCCGCCGACGGCGCAGCGGTCGACGCCATGCGCACCTTCCTCGGGACCGTGAACTTCGACGGAGTCGTCGTGATCGGCGAGGGCGAGAAGGACAACGCGCCCATGCTCTTCAACGGCGAGCATGTCGGCAACGGCTCGGGGCCCGCCGCCGACATCGCCGTCGACCCGATCGACGGCACCTCGCTGACCGCGGCCGGGCGCCAGAACGCGCTCTCGATGATCGCCGTCGCCGACCGCGGCGCGATGTTCGACCCCTCCGCCGTGTTCTACATGGAGAAGATCGTCACCGGGCCCGAGGGCGTCGGGATCATCGACATCCAGCGCCCGATCGGCGAGAACATCCGCGCCCTGGCCCGCGCCAAGCGCAAGCCCGTCGAGGAGATGCGCATCGCGGTGCTGGACCGCCCGCGCCACGCTCAGCTGATCGAGGACATCCGCGCGGCCGGAGCCGGCACGCGCCTCCTGCTCGACGGCGACGTCGCGGGCGGCATCAACGCCGCTCGCCACGACTCCCGACTCGACATGTGCGTCGGCACCGGAGGCACGCCCGAGGGCATCATCACGGCCTGCGCCATCCGCGCGCTCGGGGGAGTCATCCAGGGCATCCTCCGCCCGAAGGACGACGACGAGCGCCAGCGTGCCATCGACGCCGGGCACGACCTCGACCGCGTGCTCCACGCCAACGACCTCGTCCGCAGCGACAACACCTACTTCGTCGCGACCGGAGTGACGAACGGCGGGCTCGTGAAGGGCGTGCGCAAGGAGGGCCACGTCATCACGACGGAGTCCATCGTGCTGCGCTCCCGCTCGGGCACCATCCGCCGCGTGACCGCCCAGCACCTCGCGGAGAAGTGGGTCTAGGCCGTCACGCTCTCTCAGAGACGCCGCACTGCTGCCGAGGCGCCGCACCGCTGACGGCGCACTCGTCGAGTGCGGCGGCGTCTCGGCGTGCAGGACGCGGAAGGACACCGGCCTCGGTCACCGAGGCGAGCGGGCGGGGCCGCGGCGGGTCTCGAGACGCCTCGCGGGCGCTCCTCCGCCGAGCCGCGGAGGCGGAGCGCCGTCGCGAGCTGCGGTCGTCCGGGTGTCGAGCCGGATGGACGGCGCCGCTCGCGCGCGGCCTGCACGCCCGGTGCTCGCTCAGCGGGAACCCGGGGCCCTACGCGCTCCGCTCGGACTCGTCCTCCGCGGCGAGCAGCTCGACGGCGGTGAGGCGGCGCGGCGAGGAGGCGACTCCTCCGACCGGGGCGATGACGCGCGACTCGTCGAGGGAGTCGAACTGGCGCGCGGTGACCAGCACGCGGCTCTCGAGCGAGCCGGCGAAGGCGTTGTAGGAGTCGACCGTCTTCTCGAGCGAGCGGCGCAGGCCCTCGGCGTGGTCGGCGAGGGTGCCGAGACGGGCGTAGAGCGTCTTGCCGAGGTCGAGCAGGCGCTTGGCGTCGTCGGTGAGCACGTCCTGCTGCCAGGTGTAGGCGACGGTCTTCAGCACCGACCACAGGGTCACGGGCGAGGCGAGGGCGACGCGCTTGCGGAACGCGTACTCGAGCAGGCTCGGGTCGGCGTCGAGCGCGCTCGCGAGCAGCGGCTCGCTCGGCACGAACGCGATGACGAACTCGGGGCTCGCCGGGAGGCCGGTCCAGTAGGAGCGGGCGGCCAGCGCGTCCACGTGGCCGCGGAGGGCGCGGACGTGCGCGCGCAGGAGCCCCGCACGCCGCGCCTCCTCCTCTCCGCCGGCGCCCGCGGGGATCGCGCTCGCCTCCAGGTACGCGTCGAACGGCACTTTGGCGTCCACCGCGATCGCCTTGCCGCCGGGCAGGCGGACCACCATGTCGGCGCGGCCGCGGCCCGCCTCGCCCTCGAGGCCGAACTGCACGTCGAAGTCGACCCGCTGGGTGAGCCCGGCGGCCTCGACGACGTTCCGCAGCTGCGTCTCGCCCCAGGCGCCGCGGCTCGTGGTGGAGCGGAGCGCGGACGCGAGGGTCTCGGTCGTCGAGCGCAGCTGCTCGCCCGCCGCCCGCTGCCCCTCGAGCTGCTCGGTGATCGCCCCGAACTGGGCGGCGCGCTCGCGTTCGAGCCGGCCGACCGCCTCCTGCATGCCGCGCAGGCTCTCGGCGACGGGGGAGAGGGTCTGCAGGATGCGCGCGTCGTGCCGCTCGCGCTCGGCGACGACGCGCAGCTGCTCCTGGAGCTCGCGGATCTGGTCGCGGGCGGAGCCGAGGTTCTCGCGGTGCTGCTCGACGACGGCCTCGTGGCGCTCCTCCAGGCCCTCCGCGCGGGCGCGGGCTGTCGCGAGGTCGAGGGCGAGGGCGGCGTCGGGCGTGCGGGAGCGGGCGAGGAGGACGGCCACGACTCCCGCGAGGAGCGCGCCGACCACCAGGCCGAGGGCGAAGGAGAGATCCATGCCGCCGATGACACCACGCACTTCCGACATCGATCGATCGACGCGCCACGACCACCGAACGAGGGCCAGGACGCCCTGCGACCGCCTCGTAGACTTCGCGATCATGGGGAATCACCACCGCTCATCGCGCCTGCTCACGGTCGCGCTCGCTCTCGCCATCGGGCTCGGCACCGCCCTCGTCCCGATCACCTCCGCCTCGGCCGCCGAGGACGCGCCGTCGACCGTCTCGGTCGAGACCGGCGCTCTCGACGCGTCCCTCGACCGCGCCGACCTCGGCGTCCCGGACCAGTCGACGCAGTACAGCGCCGAGGAGACGAAGAGCTTCCGCGCCGGCTTCATCGTCAGCGACGCCCAGTTCTTCGACGGCGACGCGCTGAGCACCGGTCAGGTGCAGTCGCTCCTGAACGAGAAGGGCAGCCGGTGCTCCACCGCCGGCACCGCCCCCTGCCTCAAGAACTTCTCGCAGGCGACGCCGTCCAAGGCGGCGGACGCGATGTGCAGCGCCTACCAGGGCTCCGGCAGCGAGTCGTCGGCCTCGATCTTGACGCGCGTCGGCCTGGCCTGCGGCATCAACCCGCTCGCCCTGGTCGTTCTCGTGCAGAAGGAGCGGAGCCTCGTCACCGACACGACGCCGAGCCCCGAGGACTACGCCAAGGCGACCGGCTACAACTGCCCGGACACCGCGGCGTGCGACCCCGGCTCGGCGGGCTTCTTCACGCAGGTCTACAGCGCGGCCCGCCAGTTCAAGCGCTACGCCAACCCGCCCGGCTCCGGCTCGAACTTCACCACCTACGCTCCGGGCACGACGCCGAACGTCGCCTACTACCCGAGCACCGCGTGCGGCTCCTCGCCGGTCACCATCCGCAACCAGGCCACGGCCGACCTCTACTACTACACGCCGTACCAGCCCAACGACTACGCGCTCACCGGCTCCGGCAACGCGGCCTGCGCGACCTACGGCAACATCAACTTCTGGTACCTCTTCAGCGACTGGAACCCGAACGGCACCCTGGCCAACGCCGGGATCGCCCCCGCGGGACGCGTCGACGCCCCGCGCATCTCGGGCAGCACGCTGAGCGTGTCCGGCTGGGCCGTCGACCCGACGACGCAGCAGGCCGCGCTGACCACGACGGTCACGGTGACCGGCCCCGACGGCACCCGCACGGTCCGCACGCAGACCGCGAACGGCGACCGCGGCGACATCCCGGGCGAGTACTCCGTCGCCGGCCGCGCCCACGGCTTCGGCGCCACCACGCCCGTCTCGGCACCCGGCACCTACCAGGTCTGCGTCTCCGCCGACTCCGTCGACTGGAACCGCTGGGTCGGCACGGGCGACTCCCGGGGCCCCGGCCGGAAGGATCTCGGCTGCTCGTCCGTGAGCACGTCGGCCGGGATCGACGTCTTGCGTCTGGCCGGCACCGACCGCCAGGGCACCGCCGTCGCGATCTCGAAGGCCGTCTTCGGCCCGAACGTCCCCGTCGTCTACATCGCGACCGGCGCGAACTTCCCCGACGCGCTGAGCGCCGCCCCGGTCGCGGCCAAGCAGAAGGGTCCGCTGCTCCTGGTCGACCGCGACTCGATGTCGCAGCCCGTTCGCGACGAGCTCAGCCGGCTCAAGCCGGCGAGGATCGTCGTGGTCGGCTCCCCACTGAGCGTCGGCGACGGCCTGCTGAACCAGCTGAGGTCCTACTCGCCGACGGTGGACCGCATCGGAGGGAAGGACCGCTACGACACGTCCAGGCTCATCATCCAGAGCGCGTTCCCGAGCGGCTCGTCGCGCGCCTGGCTCGCCACGGGCGAGAAGTTCCCCGACGCGCTCGGCGCGAGCGCCGCGGCCGGCTCCGTCGACGCACCCGTCGTCCTCGTGAACGGCACCGGCAGCACGGCCGACGCCGTGACGAAGGGCATCCTCTCGAAGCTCAAGGTGCAGAACCTCACCATCGCGGGCAGCCCCCTGTCGGTGAGCGAGGGGATCAAGAACTCGCTTCCGGTGCCGACGATCACCCGCATCGGCGGAGTCGACCGCTACGACACATCGGAGCAGCTGAACCGGGCCGCCTTCTCGAGGGCCAAGACCGTGTTCCTGGCGACGGGCGAGAACTTCCCCGACGCCCTCGCCGGAGCCACGGCGGCGGGCTACTCGAACAGCCCGCTGTTCGCCGTGCCGACGACCTGCGTGCCCCGCGCCGTCCTGACCGACATCGCGAAGTCGGGAGCTCAGCGGGTCGTCCTCCTCGGCGGTCCCACCACCCTCTCGGAGGACGTCGCGCGGCTCACCCCCTGCGGCTGATCGCCCGCGACCCCGCCACTAGCGTGGAGGGATGACCCCGACCGCACCGTCCCCGACCGGCCTCCGACGCCGGCGGGGCGGTGCGGTCGTCGTCGTCGCGGCGCTGGTGGCACTCCTGCTGGGAGGCTCCGTCGACGGCACGCGCCTCGCAGCGGTGCCGTCCGAGCCGCAGACCGTCCGGCTGTGGACCTTCCTCCAGCCGGGCCCCGTCGCGGCCGACTTCGACCCGGGCGACCTGATCTCCGACGAGGTCTTCTTCGACGGCGACGCGCTCGGACCGCTCACGGTGCAGGCGTTCCTCGACGCCCGCGTCCCCGACTGCGCTGGCGGGCCGGTGCCGTGCCTGCGCGACTACGCCGAGGACACCGCGGCGATCACGGCCGACGAGCAGTGCGACGCGCTGCCCGCCGGACGCGACGTCCCGGCCGCGGAGATCATCACCTCGGTCGCCGGCGCGTGCGGCGTGAATCCGGCCGTCCTCCTGGTGCTGCTGCAGAAGGAGCAGTCGCTCGTGACCGATCCGGAGCCGAGCGAGCGGCAGTTCCGCAGTGCCACGGGCTACGGCTGCCCGGACACCGCCGACTGCGACACGGACTCCTACGGCTTCGCGGCGCAGGTGTACGGAGCGGCGTGGCAGTTCCAGCGCTACCGGAATCCGGACTCGAGCTTCGACTGGTACCCGGTCGGCGCGGCCAGCGACGTCCGCTACTCCCCGGACGAGTCCTGCGGCACCGCCCCGGTGACGATCGCCAACGCGGCCACGGCGGGCCTCTACTACTACACGCCGTACCAGCCGAATGCGGCGGCGCTCGCGAACCTCTACGGCGAGGGCGACGACTGCTCGGCCTACGGGAACCGGAACTTCTGGCGCATCTTCAGCACCTGGTTCGGCGACCCCCGCGGCTGAGCCGATCGTCTCGAGCCGGCTCGGCATGACGGACGTCAGGCGGCGACGGGGGCCTTCGGGCGCAGGCGCTTCACGGAGACGCCGGCCAGCTCGCCGAGCTCGGCCATGCTCGCGGCGCCGTGCCGCCGGGCCGCGTGCACGACGATCGCGGCGCACGCCTCGGCGTCGGCCGACGCGTCGTGGTGGCGGAAGTCCTCGAAGCCCGCGGCCATGGCGACGACGGGGAGGCGGTAGGAGTCGAGCTCGTACGTCTTGCGGGCGAGCTGCAGCGAGCAGAGGTAGTCGTACTCGGGGTGCTCGAGGGAGGTCGCCGCGCAGGCCGCGCGGATGACGCCCATGTCGAAGCCGGCGTTGTGCGCGACGAACACGTCCTCGCCGGCGAAGGCCGCCAGGGCGGCGAACTGGTCGACCCAGGAGGCGGCGGCGTGCACGTCGTGCTTGCGGATGCCGTGGATCCGCGTGTTCCACTCGAGGAAGTCGTCGTACCCCAGCGGCGGGCGGATGAGCCAGCCGGCGCGGTCGACGACGCGGCCGTCGCGGACCTTCACGAGCCCGACGGAGCAGGCGGAGGCTCCGTGAGAGTTGGCGGTCTCGAAGTCAATGGCGGTGAAGTCGATGGGCACGCTTCAGCCTCTCACGCACCTCCGACGCCGCCGGGAGCGTCGCGCGCGCGTCGCCCCGAGCGGCCGGGAGCACCCGCCGGCCGCGGGCCGGGCGCCTCCCGTTCCTCCGCGCCCGCCCGCCCGGCCCTTCCGCCGCCACGCCGTAGGATGGATGCCCGTGGCTCTCACTATCGCAATCGTCGGTCTCCCCAACGTCGGCAAGTCGACGCTCTTCAACGCACTGACCAAGAACACGGTGCTCGCGGCGAACTACCCGTTCGCGACGATCGAGCCGAACGTGGGTGTGGTGAACCTGCCCGACTCCCGCCTCGAGGTGCTCGCCGGGATCTTCGGCTCCGAGCGCATCCTCCCGGCGCCCGTCTCCTTCGTCGACATCGCCGGCATCGTGCGCGGCGCGTCCGAGGGCGAGGGCCTGGGCAACAAGTTCCTCGCGAACATCCGCGAGGCCGACGCGATCGCGCAGGTCATCCGCGGCTTCGAGGACTCAGACGTCGTCCACGTCGACGGCAAGGTCGACGCCGCCAGCGACATGGAGACGATCAACACCGAGCTGGTCCTCGCCGATCTCCAGACCCTCGAGAAGGCCGAGGCCCGCTACGAGAAGGAGCTCAAGGGCAGGAAGATCGAGCCGATCGTGGTCGAGACCGCGAAGAAGGCGCGCGAGTTCCTCGACCAGGGCAAGCCGCTGTCGGCCTCCTCGATCGATCTGGAGCCGATCCGCGAGCTGGGCCTGCTGACCGCCAAGCCCTTCATCTACGTCTTCAACGTCGACGAGGCCGTGCTGACCGACGACGCCCGGAAGGCAGAGCTCGCAGCCCTGGTCGCGCCGGCGAAGGCGATCTTCCTCGACGCGAAGATCGAGTCCGAGCTGATCGACCTCGACGAGGCCGACGCCGCCGAGATGCTCGAGTCGACCGGCCAGACGGAGTCGGGCCTCAACCAGCTCGCGACCATCGGCTTCGACACCCTGGGCCTCCAGACGTACCTCACGGCCGGCCCGAAGGAGACGCGCGCCTGGACCATCGGTAAGGGCTGGACCGCGCCCCAGGCCGCCGGTGTCATCCACACCGACTTCCAGAAGGGCTTCATCAAGGCCGAGATCATCTCGTTCGACGACCTCGTCGAGACCGGCTCGATCGCCGAGGCACGCGCGAAGGGCAAGGCCCGCATCGAGGGCAAGGACTACGTCATGCAGGACGGCGACGTCGTGGAGTTCCGCTTCAACGTGTAGAGCACCGCCTCGATCCCCGTAAACGCTGGTCTCTGGGCTTGCCGGTCCGCATAGAGTCCGCAGGAGGTCGGTCGGGGGAGGTCGCGCCACGCCCGGGAATGTCGGCAGCTTGCGATACGTTGACGGTGACGACCTGGAAGGAGGAGCCATGGGGTACAGCCCAGTGAACGTCAGCAACAACCTGCTTCGCCGTGCCTTCGAGGAGGATGTTGCGGTGTCACCGATGAAGTTGCAGAAGCTGCTCTTCTTCACCGCTAGTGAGTACGCGAAGCGGACCCACACACCCCTGATCGATGGGACGTTCCAGACATGGAAGTACGGTCCGGTCGAGAGAAGCGTCTACGAGGAGTTCCGTTCCTTCGGAGGTAATCGGATTCGCTCATACGGCAAGGATGCCGCTGGCAATGCTTGGGTCGTAGACGAGCAGACCGATCCGCAGCTTCGCGCGGCGATCGACGTCATCTGGGGAGCGTCGAAGTACAAGAACGCCGTCGACCTGTCCCGGATCACCCACCTACAGGGGTCGGCCTGGGACGTCGCCTACACGCGCGGTTGGATCTCAGACGACGAACTGGAAGCAGATCAGAGCTACCGAGTTGCCCTGGGTTTGTCAGAAGCAGCCGCTGGGTGACCGAGCAGGCGGGGCCGCCGCAGAGCCCTCGTGCGAAAGTGCCTGCGGGTGCGCGCGAGGACGAGCCTTCAGGCACCGGATCGGTTGCGCAGGGTCAATACAAGCAGGTTAGCGATCCGGAGGCTAAACACCGCCGGGCGATGGATCTTTCGAAGCTCCGCTTCGCTTTCTGGCTCGTAGGTCTCTCATTAGTAGCACTACTTGGCCTCGAGATCGCCGATAGCTACGTGCCGGCGCCCGAGGGTGCAGGCGACCTCTCTGGCGCGGCTGACGTCTTCAAGCTGATTGCGACGACAGCGCTTGGCTTCATTTTCGGACGATCCCTAGGGCGAGGGGAAAGCTAGGGATCCGGCGGCTGTCCGGTTGCTTAAGGATGTCGCCATCAGCCGGCCTGCAGCGGCTCGCGTACGATCCTCTGCGGTCGGCCAAAGGTGTGAGTAGGTCTCGAGCGTCGTCGTCGCCTTCGCATGACCTAGCGCCCGTTGCACCGTGACGACGTCACAGCCGTCGGCGATGAGCCCGGACGCGTAGAAGTGGCGGAGGTCGTGAAGTCGGAACGCGTCCACGCCCGCTCGAGCGACGGTGCTCCGCCACCAGTAGCCAACCGTGTTCTGATGGGGCGGCTGACCCCCTCCGCCGACGAAGAGCCACCCCTCGTCGCCGCGGACGCCGACCTGCTCGACGTGGCGGCCGAGGAGGAGCACGAGCTCGTCGGGGAGGTACACGACGCGCTCAGATCCGTATTTCGGCGGAGTGATCTCGACTACGCCGGCCGAGACGCGCTGAACCTGGCGCTGGACGTGGAGTTGTCGGCGTAGGAAGTCGACGTCGGAGACCTGCGCGCCGGCGGCCTCTCCGAGGCGGAGACCGGCGAACGCGCAGAGCGCGACGAATGGTCGGAACCATTCTTCGGCCGAATCGAGCACGGCGCCGACCTCCTCGGGCGACGGCACGCGCATCGCGTGCTCGGCTTTGCGGCCGCGCGGGAGCGTGACGCCCTCTGAGGGATCGGAGCCGATCAAGCGGTCGCGGAGCGCGCCGCGGAGGACGGCGCGCACGTTGTTCGTCCGCGTCCGGATCGTGCCGGCGGCGAGCCCCTCGGCGCTCATGCTCTTGATCCAAGTCTCGACGTGTGAGCGGCGCAGCTTCCCGAGCTCGACGTCGGCGAAGGTGCAGCGCCGCACGGCGAGGCTCATTGCGGTGGCAGTGCCGCGCGCCCAGACCTGACGCGTCGACCACTCCGCAAAGTAGCTGGCGAGGGTGATACGGCCTGCAGCGGGATCGACGTATGTGCCCACGACGAGGGTCGCGGTGACACCATCAAGCCAGCGCTGCCCGTCAATCTTGCGGGGGAAGTGGCGGGCGTGCTCCTTCCCGTTGGCGTCGCGGTAGCGGGCGCGCCAGGTGCCATTCGGTCGCTTCTGGATGCTTGCCACGGTTACTCTCCAACCTCTGTCGCGCGATCGGCCTCATCCTCGAATGCCCGCTCGCCGAAGCGCTTCGTCAGCTCGCCAGAGCGCTCCGCGGTCTGCACGCGAACCCACCACGGCAGCGACGCGTGCACGAACACCCCGACATCGGACTCCGCGTCCTCGTAGTCGCTCGAGAGATTCAACGGAGCCTCGCCGACTGCCCAGTGCCAAGCCTCGAATGCTGGACCACGGTGCCCAGTAATGTTTACGGTCTCGTTCGAAGAGCGCGTGTGGGGCATCAGGAGCGCGAGGGGCGTCACGCCGAGCACCACTGCGAACGCGATGAGGTCATCAACCTCGACGCGGCGGTCACCCGACTCGATCTTGCCGATACTCGCCACGGGGACCGGGCGTCCCAACTCCGCGAGCATCTGGGAGACGTCAGCTTGGGTCCTCCCTGCGTAGAGCCGGATCCGCTTGATGTTCTTCGCGACCTCCAGACCGGTCGGGCCTATCTCGTTGCCGCGTTGCTTGGGACGGGGATCGGTGGACATGCGACGAGACTAGTTGACTTACAACGGAGGTGCGCATACCTTCCTTGCAAGGCAAGTTAATGTTCTTGGAAGGAAGTTCTGATGCAAGGCAGTCGCCAGCACGAAGCAAGCCCGCTCCTGACGCTCCCCGAGACAGCGGAACGTCTCCGCAAGTCCGAGGCGCAACTGCGTTGGATGGTCCACCGCGGCACGGCACCCAAGTCAGCACTCATCGGCGGTCGCCGGATGTGGAGGGCTTCTGATGTGGCCTCGTTCATCGAGGCGGCGTTCGCGGAGGCGGTTTAGATGGCCGGCGCGAAGCTCGGCGAGGTGCGCGTGCTGCTCGTCGTGGCAGGCGCGACGGCGCGCTTCACAGCGCACACGCTGACCGCGACCCTGCTACTGCAACTTCTGCCAGCGCTCGTCCGCGATGTTACGTCGACGCTCGAACGGGTGCGCTCCCGCGAGGAGCACCTGTCGGGTCGGCCGCTATGAGCCTCGTCGACGCCGTGGCGACAGCGCGCCGACCGCCGGCCCAACCCGCCCACGAGAAAGCCCTCAACGTCGGCCAGGACGCAGAGGGCTGGGGCACCAACCCGAGAACTTACGTCGAAGAAAGGACGGCTGCCACGATCGCATCCCAGGTCCCAGGGGTCGAGGGCCACCGCGACGCCATCGAAGGCCGCCCGTCCTCATGTGGGACCTCCGCCGTTGCCCACGTCGCCCACGACCTGCCCGAGCAGCGCGAGTGGGCCGGCTCGTGATCGGGGTGGTCGACGTCCGTCATGCCGGCGGGGCTGTCCTCGTCGAACTGGCCGAGTTCCTCGAGCAGGCCGTCGTCTGCCTCAAGCCCCCCGGCCTCTCGCTGCCGCTCTACCCAGACGAGGCAGTACACCTGGCGGTCGAGCTCATCGCGGCCGCGCACCGAGCCGAACACCCGGCGCCGGACGACTGGCTTGGAGAGGACGGCCGTGAGTGAGCATCTCAGCCCGCAACTGGGCGTGGCGCGCCGGCGAGCATCTCGAGCTCTCGGCCCCCGAGGCGTTCGTCCTCGCATTCCTGGCGGAGATGGAGAACGCGGAGGAAGGGTGCGCGTTCCCGTCGCAGGAGACGATCGCGGCGAGGACTCGGCAGTCGGATCGCAACGTGCGAACCGTCATCCGGCGCCTCGAGGAGCGCAAGCTGCTGCGCGTCGAGAAGCGCCGGCGGAAGGGTGGCGACTGGGCGAGATCCGAGTACTTCCTGGCCGTGCCGCACGACTTTCGGGAGAGCGATCCGGAGTGGCTCCGACACCAGGGCTAGGACGCCGCTACCGGAACGTCCTTCCGGTACCACCGGAACTTCACGACCGACCGCCGGAACGTCCTTCCGCCACCACCGGAACCTCACGACCGTCCTACCGGAATGACGTTCCGACTACCAGTGAAGACCAGTGACAAGACCAGTGACCAATGATCAGGCCCACTTGCAGCCGCAAGCGGGCGAGTTCACTCCTCGAAGAAATGGAGAAGAGCAGATGTCAGAGCACAAGCAGCCCGACAACGAATCGATGCGTGACGAGATGATGACGCCAGAGGAGATGCTCGACGCGCTCGAGCGCGGTATGCGCGGACGGGGC
The DNA here is from genome assembly GCF_002931705.1 of Rathayibacter sp. AY1C5. Lineage (NCBI taxonomy): Bacteria > Bacillati > Actinomycetota > Actinomycetes > Micrococcales > Microbacteriaceae > Rathayibacter > Rathayibacter sp. AY1C5. Next base: position 204,700 of record NZ_PSWD01000001.1, on the reverse strand, counting down.
CTGGCGGCTCGCGCTCGCGCGACGCGGGAGCGGCTGGAAGCCACCGACGCGATGCTGGAACGGATGATCAAGCCGGAGGAGGCGTGGGTCGTGCTCGTGGCCCTCGTTGGTGCTGTGCAGCTTGGAGACGCGGCGACGGTGATTCGCGCCGGCGCCATGCTGGACCGGATGCTGGGTGGGACTGTCGCAGTTCTCACGCAGGCTGTCGTCGTGCTGAGGGACGTAGCCGGCGCCGTCGGGGTGACTGACTTGAGCGGACTCCTCGAGCGCCTCCGGCTCGGCGCGTCGGTGGACGAGGCGATCGGGAACGCCGGCCCCGACTGACGATGACGACGACGAGGCCCGCAGTGATGTCCACCCGGACTCCCTGCGGGCCTTTCTCGTGTAGCGTCGAACTCGGTCGATCGCAGTGCCCCTCCGGGCTGGTGGCGTGACCAACGAAATTCATTCGTTGAGTCCCCCCTCGGAGCACTCTCGGCCAGCAGGCGCCCGACGCCTGCCGTTCCCGATGGTCGAGTCGCTGAGGAGCACCTCAGCACCGCGCCGGCCGACCGTGCCGCCGCTCCCATCGACACGGCCGCACCGGCCGAGAACGGAGGGTTCGCGTGAACCCCGAAGCGAAGCTCAAGACCCTGCACGCCGAGTGGACGACCCTCGCCGGGAAGTCGGAGCTCACCGACGCCGACGCGACCCGCGTGCTTGCCCTGCGCACCGAGATCGAGACGACCGAGCGCATCATCGCCACCCGCAAGCAGGCCGAGGCCGGCCTCGCAGCCTTCGGCGCCAGCGCGTCGGTGACCGCCGACGGCGCGAGCGGCCTCCTGCCGTCCCGCGCCGACAAGGCCGCCGGCTTCGTGCAGGCGTACCGCAAGCGCCTCACCGAAACCGGATACGCCGCGAAGGGCGTCGTCCCAAGCGGGACCGTGCAGGTGCAGTACGACGGCCCCGTGGTAAACGACCCGCGGGCCGTGTTCTCGCTCGCCGGCCTCGTGCGCAACACCCCGACCGACGTCCCCTCCGGCGCGTACCTCCGCCAGACGATCCGCGACCTGCAGGCCGCCCCCGTCGAGCTCGGCGCGCCGAAGCCGCAGAGCGCCCTCGCGATCGAGCACAAGACGTGGGAGCTCGCGACCCTCGCCCACCTGCTCGAGCCCGTCTCGAAGCAGTGGCTCGCCGACATCGACGGCCTGACCCCGTTCATCGCCGCCGAGCTCGCCTACGGCCTGGACGAGGCTACGAACGACTACCTGCTGAACGGTGGGGTGAGCGAGAACGGCACGACCAAGTCCGGGCTGCTGAACACCCCCGCCATCGTCACACAGCCGTACAGCACCTCCAAGCTGCTCACCATCCGCGCAGCCCTCGGCGCCCTCGACACGGCCGGCGTAAACGCGACCGGCATCGCCCTCGCTCCCTCCGACTGGGAAGCGATCGAGACCGCGACCGACACCACCGGCCGCACCCTCATCGCCGCCGACGGCACCTCCGCCGAGCGACGCCTCTGGGGCGTCCCCGTCACCCTCGTCAACGGGATGCCCGCCGGCACCGGCCTCGTCGGCGACTGGTCGACCGTCACTCTGTTCCGCCGCGGCGTGTACGAGATCACCGTCGTCGAGACGGGTACCGCCGAGATCGACGGCGCCACCGTCGACCTCTACGGACGCAACCTCGCCCGCTTCCGCGGCGAGACCCGCATCGGCACCGCCATCACCTCGACGCCGAGCTTCCGCAAGCTCGACCTCACCGCCTAGACGTGGCGCCGGGAGTAGTGCCCCGGCGTCCGCGCGGTCGACCTGGAACTCGACTGCGCACCCCAGCCCCAGCCGCCCCGCGTACTGCTTTCTCGGGAGCCGGCTGGGGCTGACCCACACCCCGGGCAGGGGGGCGTTCCCATCGCACGCGATCGAACCCCCCCCAACACTCCCCGCCCTGAGTGCCGCTCTCTCCCCGGTTCTCGCCGCCGCCGCTGTCCCATCTACGTCAGGAGCCCCCTCGTGCCGATGAGTGTCGAGCAGCGTCGTGAGCGTGATCGTGTGCGGAAGGCTCGGCAGCGGGCCCGGAACCGCGAGGCGGCGGCCCAAGCGCCCGCGGTTCCGCAGGCGGCGGCGGAGTCGGGCACTCACGTAGAGGCGCTCCGCACGACTGTGGACGCTCTGGGGGTGGCCGCCGTGCCGATGGCTGTCGTCTACGTCGAGCTCGCGTTGACGCTGGCGCGGAGGTGGGACAGAGGTGTCCCACCCGGCCAGGAGCCCCGGCTGCTGCGCGAGTACCTGAACATTCTGCGGCTGCTGCGCGAGTTCGCACCGGGCCCGACTGCCGAGGGCCCAGCGCCGGCCGCGCCGTTGGCGGCAGATGCGTCAGTGTCCGCTTTCGAGGAGTTCAAGCGGCGGTCGCTGCACCGGCCCGCGGGGTCCGGGCTGTAGCGGCTGCGGGCCGTCGCGCTCGCTCTCGAGGTGGCGGCCGGCGAGAATGACTGGGTGGCCACGGAGTACCTCTCGATCGAGCAGGCGGCGAAGCGCGTGGGCCGTTCGCCACGGACCGTTCAGCGGTGGCTGAGCGCCGGCATGCCGTATCGGGTGCGAGCCGGCGATACGCAGAAGTGGATCGCGTTGCCCGACCTGCAGGCGATGTTCGTCGCGAAGCTCACTGCGTCCCCGATCCGGCATCCGTCACCGCAGCGCGCGGAGCACAGGAACCGGAGCCGTTATCACGCCGGCTGCCGTTGCGAGCCCTGTAGCGCCGCTGCGGCTGCGTACGAGCGCGGTCGCTATCAGGCTCGGGCTCGGGCGGCGAGAGAGCGACGTGCGGCCGCGCTACCCCGGGTGTAGACGCTGGTCCCAGTGGCGCATCTGTGTCCCTCAGCGGGCGCAGGACGGGCCGGCTCGGCGCTCATCCCAGGAGAGAGCACGAGGGCCAATTAATCCTCTGCTCTCCCTACCGGCGAGGCGGGTCGCGGTAGCTAGTTTCTAGGCGCTCTCGAAGGAGCGGCGCGTCCAGCCCGGGACCACGGCGGGTGACCGCCTCGACCGCGGCGTTAGCTAGTCAGTGGCTCCCGGTGCATGCTCAGGACATAGCCACACTGAGGCTTCGGACGAGACCAACGCCACCGAGTCGGTAGTGGGCAACTGAGGCAAGAGACCGGCGACAACGATGAATCCAGCCTGAAGCGAGTCTCCACGATCCATCGAGTCGCAGAACGCGGTGCCGGCTAGCTTCAAGGACTGATCCGTGTAGTTCGCAGTCTCAGGCACTTTTTCTCGAACCCCAGAGAGGTACTCCGCCTCGACCATGATCAGAGTTCCCGTGTCCATGTCGGCACGGTAAGGCGCGCCGAAGCTCGTGAGACGCTCGGTTGGTGTTGCAGTCGGCGTGACCGCTGGCGCCGCCTCGGGCGTAACGGTCACTGTGACAGCGGGAGCAGGCTCCGACGATGGAGCTGAGCAACCGCTGAGCACAAGGAGAACACAGAGGACTGGCAGAGCACGCTTCATGTGCTGAGCTTAGGGCCGTCGCTGGTCTCGGCGAGGATCACCGCATGGCACTCCACTGAGCCCCGATGTAGATGGTGTCGAGGGCGGTCTGTCCGGGCGAATGATGGGTGCATGACCGGCGCGAGCACCTCGGCTCGATTCGCTTCGTGCGATACCACGGTGTCCCGACACGAGTGTGCGTGACGAGCGACGTCTGGGTGGTCGGCGGAGGAGGCTCGCTCCCGGCTGCGGCGCGCGCGTTCCTGCCTGGCGCTCTGGTGCGCGTGCTGTGCGCCAGTAGGCATCCGTCTCGCGCCTCCGCTGTCCGAGCCGGCTCCACCGGCGCAATGATGCCGAGATGACTCAAGACGACAGCCATTACGCCCTCATCGCCATGTCCGTATGGACCGGTTCGCCCCGGTTGCTGGGCATCTACTCGACCGCGGAGGAAGCAATGGGCGCTGCCACCACCGATCGTCAGCCAGTGGCAGACGCGAGCCCAGTTCGGCTCACGATCGAGCGATGGAGGGGCGCAGCGCGAATCAGCGAGCGCTGCCGCGCCACCTCCGTCCACCTGGAGGTCGATGCTGAAGCTCGCTGGACGTAGGCGCAGGCGGCGTCACGCGGGCAAGGAGCGAAGCTTCGAACGGCCACCTGGTTCTCCACAGGATCGTCCACATATCGCACACAAGTTCGAGGAAAGGCCGCTGCGGTCGGCATTCTTTTTTCTCTTGGCCCTGGTAGGAAGCTCTTTTCCCAGGTCAAAAGCTTGAACGGATGTCTTTTCCACAGGGAAGTGCACAGAACTATCCACAGTTCACCCACAGCGGATGCGGCGATTCCCGCTTTTTCTCCACAGCGCTGTCCACAGGGCCGTTTGACGAGTGTTCGAGGGAGGGTGGAACCTTGCCCCGTCGCTGATGCAGCGAAACGGCCCGAGCGATACCAACACCCGGGCCGTTCTCTTCCCCGCCGACTCTCAATCAGGAGGATGCAATGAACCCTACTGGCCGACTCGCAGCAGCGAGAGAACACCTCGAGCTGCTCCGAGCAGATCACGAACGTCAGCGCGTGCAGGATCGCTACTACGTGCGCCTGGCCTACATCTACGGCATCCCCGTCGAAGAGATTGCCCTCACGTCCGGCCTCCCTAGTCCGGCGGTGCGGCACCTGCTCACGACTTAGCCCCCGTGGGGCGGCGGTGGTTCCCTCTACCGTCGCCCCAGTGTCTCAGCAGCTGGAAGCAGCCCGCCGTGGCGAGGGGGCCCGACACCCACCGCCAGTCCGCAACAAGTCCGCAAGAGTCCCAATTCAGGCCCGTCCGGAGCAACCACTAGCCATCACCAGATCGGCGGAACGGTGCGGTGTTCGCCACCGCGCAATCACGCTCAATCGCCAGGCGAACGTTCCGCTTCAACGTGTAGGACGGCCGCGCTCGGCTCGAGGCGCCCGGTTCGCTCGGATCCCCGGATCCGCGAGCCGGGCGCTTCTGCACGGAGGTGCGGGATCGCCGACCCCGGGAGTCCGACACGAGGCCGGTCACGTCCGCGGACGTCCGCTCCGCCCGTCAGTTCAGCACGTCCCCGATCAGCCAGCTCGACAGCCCGACGAGGGTGCAGACGCCGACGACCACCCAGGCGACGGTCCGGCGGACCGAGCGGGAGACCGCCTCGGAGCTGCGGGGAGTGGGACGCATCGGTGCGGTGTACGCGGGCGGGACGGAGTAGGTCCGAGCCGGCGGGAGGAGTCGGGGGAGCGTGACCGGGCGGCCGTCGACCCACTCGGCGGGCAGGTCCGCGGCCTTCGCGGCCTGCAGCGTGAGCTCGACCTTCAGCGGCGATCCGCGGAGGGAGGCGTAGGCGGCGGCGACGAGGCCGAGGCTCGCGAGATGGCGGAGGGTCGGGGTGAAGTCTGCCGACAGGGTCGGTGAGAGCTCGCCGACCCGTTCGCCGTCCAGTCGGAGTTCGACGAGGTCGCCCGTGGTGTGCAGGGTCAGCAGCAGCAGGCCGCGGCCGCTCGCCGGGACCACCGTCGACAGGCGGGCGAAGTGCTCGTCCTCGCGCAGGACCGGCAGGCCCCGCGACCAGGGGAGGATCGAGTGGCGCTCGACGGGCGGCTCGTTGAGCGGCACGAGCAGCTCCGGGGCGACGAGGGCGACGCGGAGGACGGCCCGCAGCCCCTCCTCGCCGCGCTCGACCCGGAGGCGCGCGGTCGTGACCGGGACGGCTCCGCTCGCCACGACCCGGTCGAGGGCGGCACGGTGCGCAGTGGCGTTCGGCAGGTAGCCGAGGACGCGGCCGCCGGCCCGGACCGAGACGGCGTCGAGGCCGGTGGGGTGGTCGGGCTCGGGGATCAGATCGACCTCGAGGGTCCGCTCGTCGATCTCGCCCGCCTTGAGCGTGCGGTCGATCAGATCGGCGATCTCCTCGATCCGCTCGGCCTCGGCGAGGGCGTCGACGCTCGGGGCGCCGTCGGCGTTCGGGAGGCGGTAGACGACGCGCTCCGTGACGGGGGTGACGGGTGCGTCCCGCACCACCGCGGCACTGTCCTGCGCGGAGCGGCGCGCCCCGGTGAACCGCCTGCCGTCCCACCAGCGCATCTCGGCCGCATCGGCCTCGTCGCGGTACCAGCCCGCCGGCGCACCCTCGTCCATCGACCCCCCCCGTTCCTCCGGCGAACGAGTCTACGAGGAGGGCGGGAGCGTCAGAGACCCGGGTCCGTGGCGGCGGGATCCTGGGGGGCGAGCGCGGCCGCGGGCTCTCCCGAAGCGGGGCCGCTCCACGCACCGGACTCGTGCGCCCGAGGGCCGGCGATCCACTCCAGAGCCTCGCGGACGAGCATCCGGACGTGACGCGCGTGGCCGATGGTGACGGGGGCGGGATCCTCGAGGACCTCGAGCAGGCGGTGCAGCACGGCACGGCTCTGCAGTCGTGTCATGGGCCTCACGCTAGGGGGCCGGTCGCTCGGACGGTAGTGCCGATCCGCGACAGCGCACCCGTCTAGGCTCGCCACATGACTCGTCTCGACGGTGCCGTCGTCCTCGTCCTCGGAGCCTCGGGCGGCCTCGGCCGCCTCCTGGCCGATTCGCTGGAGGCACGCGGTGCCGTCGCGGTGCGCTCGGGGCGCGACTCCGCGGCGCTCGGCGAGGCACCCCTGGTCGCCGACCTGCGCGGGGAGGACGAGCCCCGGCGCGTGGTCGCCGAGGTGCTCGAGCGGCACGGGCGCCTCGACGGCGTCGTCGTGGCCGCGGGCGTCGTGGCCTTCGGGCCCTCCGCCGAGCTCGATCCGGCCGTTCTGGAGGAGCTCGTCGAGGTGAACGCGCTGGCGCCGATCCGGGTGCTGACCGCCGCGCTGCCGTCGCTCGTCGCGTCGGCGGGCGAGGGGCGCGAGCCGTTCGCGCTGACCATCAGCGGCGTGGTGGCGGAGGCTCCGACCGCGGGACTCGCCGCGTACTCCGCTTCGAAGGCGGCACTGCACTCCTTCGTGAAGGCCTCGGCCCGCGAGTACAAGCGGGCGGGCGTCCTCCTGCTCGACGCGCGTCCCGGCCACACCGAGACCGAGCTGTCCCGGCACCCGCTCGCGGGAGACGCGCCCCGCTTCGGCGCGGGTCTGGCGCCGCAAGACGTGGTCGACCGGCTGCTCGACGCGGTCGAGGACGGCGAGACCGACCTGCCTCCTGCGGCGTTCACCGGCTGACGCCGTCCCGAGACGAGGCGGAGCCGGTCGATCCTCGCGGGAACGCCCCGGATCGAGCACTGCAGCCTCGGCTGCGTACAGCCGTCGTGATCAGCCTGCGCATCCGGCGGCCGGGACCGCGATCGGCGCGGCAGCCCGTCCCACCGTCCTCCTCGCAGACGCGGGGATACCCGCCGTTCACCGGAGCGTCGCACGGGCGCACTAGCGTCCCTCCGTGCCCGACACCGCCGATGACGCCCTCCGTCCCACTCCCGAGCTGCTCCGCACGCTCACACCCGCCGACGCGCGGGACCTCGTCGTGCTGGACGAGGACGACGACGATCCGGTGCTCCTGCGCCGCGACGGCACGCAGGTCGACACCTGGCGCGAGGGCTACCCCTACGACGAGCGGATGTCGCGCGAGGAGTACGAGGCGGGCAAGCGCCTCCTCCAGATCGAACTGCTGAAGCTGCAGAACTGGATCAAGAAGCACGGGCGCCGACTCGTGGTCGTGTTCGAGGGGCGCGACGCCGCGGGCAAGGGCGGCACCATCAAGCGCTTCACCGAGCACCTCAACCCGCGCGGAGCCCGCGTGGTCGCGCTCGAGAAGCCGACCGAGCGCGAGGCCGGTCAGTGGTACTTCCAGCGCTACGTCTCGCACCTGCCGGCCGCCGGCGAGATCGTCCTCTTCGACCGCTCCTGGTACAACCGGGCCGGCGTGGAGCGCGTGATGGGCTTCTGCACGCCGGCGCAGTACGAGGAGTTCATCCGCCAGACGCCGCTGTTCGAGCGGATGCTCGTCGGCGACGGCATCGACCTGGTGAAGCTGTGGTTCTCGGTCTCGGCGGAGGAGCAGCGCACCAGGTTCACGATCCGCATGATCGACCCCGTGCGCCAGTGGAAGCTCTCGCCGATGGACCTCGCCTCGCTCGACAAGTGGGGCGACTACACCGCGGCCAAGGAGGCGATGATGGCGGCGACCGACACCGCCGACGCTCCCTGGACCATCGTGAAGAGCAACGACAAGAAGCGCGCCCGGCTCGAGGCCATGCGCTACGTCCTGAGCCTCTACGACTACGACGGACGCGACGAGGAGGTCGTGGGCCCGCTGGGTCCGGACCCGCTGATCGTCGGATCGGCCGCGGACGTGTACGAGCGCGGCGAGCACGCCGCGACGAGCTGACCGGGGGGACGGACATGGGGGAGTCGGGGATCGGCGCGGAGCTGCCGGGGGTGCACCTGCGCTGGCTGGCGCTCGACGAGCAGACGCTGGACGCCGAGCGGCTGCTGCCGCTGCTGAGCGACGAGGAGCGCGAGCGCTACGCCGGCACGGTCGCCGCGTCGGCGGCCGAGCGCTTCGTCTTCGGGCGGGTGCTCCTGCGGATGCTCGCGGCCGAGCTCACGGGGACGCGCGCGTCGGAGGTCCGGGTCGTCGCGTGCTGCCCGCGCTGCGGGGGCGCGCACGGCCGGCCGCGGCTGGAGGGACGCGGGATCGCGCTCGAGCTGCTGTCGGTGAGCATCGCGCACTGCGCGGGCGCCGTCGTGGTCGCGGCGAGCAGCGCCGGTGCGGTCGGCGTCGATGTGGAGCCGACGCTGGGCACGCCCGAGCGCGGGGAGCGGATCACGCGCATCGCCGGGGCGCCCTTCGCCACGGGCGGGATGCGCCCCGCCGACCCCGTCCTGCACTGGACCCGGATCGAGGCCGCGCTGAAGGCGGACGGCCGCGGGCTCGAGCTCGACCCGCGCCGGGTGCACGTGCACGAGTCGCACCACGCGGCGGAGGCGCGGATCGACGGCGTCCGCTTCCGGCTGGCCGAGCCGCAGCTGGACCCCGCGCTGCGGGTCAGCGTCGCCCTCGGGCCGATGGGGGACGCGGGCGCCGGGCCCATCATCGGCTGGCGGCGCGAGCACGGCGACGCGCTCGCGGACTCGCTGGTGTCAGCGCCGGGACGGTAGCGGCGGCAGCTCCTCGTCGAGGAGCCAGGTGTCGAGCAGGTCGTCCACGCCCTCGCCGAGGACCTCGGTGCAGAGCTCGCGGAACTCCTCGTCGGTGACGGCGGCGGAGGCGTAGCGGGACGTCCACTCCCGCAGCAGCCGGAGGAAGGGCTCGTCGCCGACGGTGAGCCGCAGCGCGTGCAGGGTGAGCGCGCCGCGCTTGTAGACGCGGTCGTCGAAGAGTGCGACCGGCCCCGGATCGGCGAGCACGAGATCCTGCGCCGCAGCCCGCAGCACCGCGTGGTGGCGGCGGGCGCAGGCGTCGGCGGTGGCGCGGCCCGACTCCTCCGACCACAGCCACTCCGCGTAGCAGGCGAACCCCTCGTTGAGCCAGATGTGGCGCCACCGGGCGATGCCCACGCTGTTGCCGAACCACTGGTGCGCGAGCTCGTGCGCGATGAGGCGCTCCGCGCCGCCGCGGCCGTCGGCGTGGTTGGCGCCGAACACCGCCATCGCCTGCGCCTCGAGCGGGATCTCCAGCTCGTCCGCCGTGACGACGATGCAGTAGCGGGCGAAGGGGTAGGGCCCGAACAGCCGCGTGAACAGGGCGAGCATGCGCTCGAGCGGAGCGAAGTCGTGCGCGACCCGAGCGGCCAGGGCGGCGGGGCGGGCGAGGGTCACCGCGACCCCGGCGAGCACGCGCTCCTCGATCGCGTAGCGGCCGATCTGCACCGAGGCGAGGTACGCGGCGCTGGGCTCGTGCTGCTCGTAGAGCCAGGTGCGGCGGCCGGAGCGGGCGCTCGAGTCGATGAGCACCCCGTTCGCGAGCACGGCGTAGCCCTCCTCGGCGGTGACGCGCAGGCGGTACGGAGCCTTCTCGGCGACGTCGTCGTTGCAGGGGAACCAGGTGGAGGAGCCGGAGGGCTGCGAGGCGACGAGCACCCCGTCCTCCAGCTCCTCCCAGCCGAGCTCGCCCCAGTGGGTGGCGCGGGGGGCGGGGTGGCCGCTGTACTCGATCTCGACGTCAACGCTCTCGCCCGCGGCCAGCGGCTCGGCGGGGGACACCCGCAGCTTGTGCGGCGCCTGCTCGTGGCGGGCGCGGCGTCCGTCGATCCGGACGCGGGCCACGCGGAGCCGGGAGAGGTCGAGGGAGAACCGCCGGAGCGGCTGCAGCGCGACGATCCGCAGCACGGCCCGGCCGGCCAGGCGGTTCGAGGCGACGCGGTAGTCGAGGTCGAGGTCGTAGGACTCGACGCGGTAGCCGGTGTTCCCGATGCCGGGGACGTAGGGGTCGCCGGCGGTCTCGAGCCCGGTCAGCGCGGGGCTCACGCGACGGGCGCGTGGTAGTCGGCGACGCGCACCTCGCGCCACGGGCCGATCGGGTTGCCGCTCCAGCGGCTGCCCGCGGGCACGAGCTCCCCCCGCATCACGAGCGAGGCCGGGCCGACCGTGCCGTGCTCGGCGATCCGCGCGGCGGGGAGGATCACGCTGTGCGGGCCCAGGGTGGCGCCGGCGTCGAGGCTCACGAGATCCATGCTCATGATTCGATCATGGAACAGGTGCGTCTGCACGACGCAGCCCCGGTTCACGGTCGCTCCGTCGCCGAGCGAGATCAGATCGGCCTCGGGGAGCCAGTAGCTCTCGCACCAGACGCCGCGTCCGATCCGGGCGCCGAGGCTCCGCAGCCACCAGACCAGCGCCGGAGTGCCCGCGGCGGCGTGGGCGAACCAGGGCGCGGCGACCATCTCGGTGAAGGCGTCGGCCAGCTCGCTCCGCCAGACGAACGAGGACCACAGCGGCTGCTCGCTCGGCTCGACCCGCTGGATCAGGATCCACTTCGCGGCGGTGGAGACGGCCGCGGCGACCGCCCCGGCGGCCAGCAGCACGACGCCTCCCACGAGCGCGGCGAGCACCGCCCCGAGCGTCTGGATCAGCGCGAGCAGTCCGGCGACCACGCCGAGGCCGATCGCGACCGAGACGACCACCGGGACGAAGCGGCCGAGCTCCCACGCGATGCGGGCCGCGCGGAGTCGGCGGGCCGGGCGGAAGGTGCGCGCCGACTCCGCCTCGACGACGGTGCGCCGCAGCCGCACGGGAGGTGAGCCCAGCCACGACGAGCCCGCCTTCGACTTGCGGGGCGCGGAGGAGAGGACGGCGACGAGTCCGCCGGCGGGCACGGTGTGGCCGGGCGCGGCCATGCCGGAGTTGCCGAGGAACGCGCGCTCGCCGATCTCCGCGCGGGCGAGCCGCATCCAGCCGCCGCCGAGCGCGTAGGAGGCGACGAGCGTGTCGTCGGCGAGGAACGCGCCGTCGCGGATGGTCGTCATCGCGGGCAGGAGCAGCACCGTCGAGGCCTCGACGTCGCGTCCGACCTTCGCGCCGAGGAGCCGCAGCCAGACCGGGGTGAACAGGCCCGAGTAGAGCGGGAAGAGCAGGACCCGCGCGGAGTCGAGCAGCCGCTCCGTCGACCAGACCTGCCAGCCGATCCGACCGCGCACGGGGTGGGTGCCGGGCTCGACGCCCCGCCCGAGCAGGCGCACCAGGACGACGACGAGGGCGGCGAGGACGACTCCGGAGACGGCGACGGCGGGCACGAGGGCGGCGAGAGCGGGCCCGAGCGCGGCGCCGAGGCCGGCCGAGCCGCGCACGGCGGCGGCCACGACGGCGAGCCCGGCCGCGAGGGCGAGGACCGGGACCGCTGCGAGGCCGACCGCGGACGCTCCGTACGCCCAGACCCAGCCCGGGCGGCGCGCCGGGCGCTCCGAGGGGAACCCGGCGTTCGCCCTGCCGAGCCGCTGGGCGGGGGATCCTCCCCAGCGCTGCCCGGCCGGCACCCGCCCGAAGACGGCCGATCCCGGCTCGATCTGCGCGTGCTTGCCGATCCGGGCGCCGGGGAGGAGCGTGCTGCGCGCGCCCACCGTGCTGCCCGCGCCGACCCGGACGGCGCCGACGCGCAGGACGTCGCCGTCGATCCAGTAGCCGGAGAGGTCGACCTCGGGCTCGATCGCGGCGCCGCGCCCGAGCGTGAGCATCCCGGTCAGAGGAGGGAGGGAGTGCAGGTCGACGTCGTCGGCGATGCGGGCACCGAGCGCGCGGGCGTAGTAGGCGACCCAGGGCGCGCCTGCCAGGCTCACGGCCTTGAGCTGGAACGCGATCTGCTCCGCCAGCCAGAGCCGGAGGTGCACACTCCCGCCGCGCGGGTGGTCTCCGGCTCGGATCCCGCGCAGCAGGGTGCGCGCGGCGAGGACGGTGAGCCCCATCCGCCCGAACGGCGTGAGGAAGAGCGCGAACGCGGGGATCAGCGCGGCGAGCGGAGCGGTGGGCAGCCAGCCGAACCCCGGCACCAGGTCGAGCACCGCGGTGACGGTGAGGATCGCAGTGACCCAGCGGGCGCTGCCGAGCACGAGCAGCGGTGCGCCGAGGAGGGTCTGCAGCACCCGCATCCTGAGGGGGACCGGCGCGATGCGGTGAGCGGACACCTCCGCGGTGCCCGTCGAGCGGCTCTGGATCTCGGCGGCCATCGCCGCGAGACGCGGGTGGGCGTAGACGTCGGCGACGGTGAACTCGGGATCGCGCTCGCGGATCCGCGCGACCAGCTGGGCGGCGGCGAGGGAGCCGCCGCCGAGGTCGAAGAAGTTCGCCCGCTCGTCGACCGGCACGCCGAGCACGTCGCGCCAGAGGGCGGCGAGCCACGCCTCCTCGGGGTCGAGGGAGGCGTCCTCGGTCGTGCCCACGGCGAGCGGCCAGGGGAGTGCGGCGCGGTCGACCTTGCCGGAGACGCGGGTCGGCAGCTCCTCGACCACGGCCAGCAGCGGCACGAGGGATGCGGGCAGCTCCTCACGCAGGCGGGCGAGCGCCGCGTCGCGGTCGAGCTCCCGGCCGCCGGCGAGGGCCAGGTAGCCGACGAGGACCTGGTTGCCGGCCGCCGTGGTGCGGACCGCGGCCGCCGCCCCCGAGACTCCGGGGAGCGCCTGCAGCGCCGCCTCGACCTCGCCTAGCTCGATCCGCCGACCGCCGAGCTTCACCTGGTCGTCCGCGCGCCCCTGGAAGACCAGGCCGGCGCTCTCGAAGCGCACCAGGTCGCCGGAGCGGTAGGCCCGCTCCCAGCCCAGGAGCGGTGCCGGCGCGTACTTCTCGGCGTCCTTGACCGGGTCGAGGTAGCGCGCGAGCCCGACCCCGCCGATGACCAGCTCGCCGACCTCGCCCTCGCCGACCCGCTGCCCGTCCGCGTCCACGACGGCGAGCCGCCAGCCGTCCAACGGCAGCCCGATGCGCACCGGGGGAGGCCCGCCGAGGGGCGCGGCGCAGGCGACGACGGTGGCCTCGGTCGGCCCGTAGGTGTTCCAGACCTCGCGGCCCTCGACGGCCAGGCGCTCGCCGAGCTCCGGCGGGCACGCCTCGCCACCGAAGATCAGCAGGCGGACGTTCTCGAGCGACTCCGCGGGCCAGAGCGCCGCGAGGGTCGGCACGGTCGAGACCACGGTGATGCCGTGCGTGGTCAGCCAGGGGCCGAGGTCCATGCCGCTGCGGACCAGCGAGCGGGGAGCGGGGACGAGGCAGGCGCCGTGCCGCCAGGCGAGCCACATCTCCTCGCAGGACGCGTCGAACGCGACCGAGAGACCGGCCAGCACCCGGTCCCCGGGGCCGAGCGGCTCCGCCTGGAGGAACAGGCGCGCCTCGGCGTCGACGAAGGCGGCGGCGGAGCGGTGGCTGACCGCCACTCCCTTGGGGGTTCCGGTGGAGCCGGAGGTGAAGATGATCCAGGCGTCGTCCTCGAGCGAGGGCGGCTGCAGCAGCGGGATCGACGCCGTGCTCGGGTGCGGCGCGCTCGCGGTGAACAGGCGCGCGGCCGGCTCGTCGGCGCCGGTGCGCTCGAAGCGGCCGGAGCCGGTGATCACGCCGCGGACGGCGGCCTCGCCGAAGACGAGGCGCGCCCGCTCCTCGGGGTCGTCCGCGTCCACCGGGACGTACGCGGCTCCCGCGGCGAGGACGGCCAGGATCGCGAGGTAGAGCTCGCGGGAGCCGCTGGGCATGCGGATCCCGACGCGGTCGCCGCGTCGGACCCCTGCGGTGGTGAGCTCGCCCGCGAGCTGCACCGTGCGGGCCAGCAGCTCCCGGTAGCTGAGCGCTCCGGCCGGGTCCTCCAGCGCGGAGGCGTCCGGGTGGCGCTCCGCGGTGTCGCGGAGGACGTCGACCAGCGTGCGGGGAGGCGGGGTGGCCGCTCCGGCGTCGAGCACGTCCTGGGGGCCGGCCGTCTCGGTCACGTCTCGTCTCCGTCCCGGCCGCGCGATCGGGAGCGCGGCGGCCGGGGCGACACCGTAGGGAGGCGGAGTGACGCGGAGGTGAACAGGCGGGGTCGGCCCCCCCCGGCTCAGTGCGCCATCGGGAGCGGCGCGTCCGACTCCGCCGGGCGGCGGACGAAGAACGCGGCCACGATCGCGACCGTCGCGATCGACGCTCCCCACAGGAACGCGGAGTGGATGCCGCCGGCGTAGGAGGCGGCCTGGTCGGCTCCGCCCTGCGCGAGCTCCGCAGACCGGATCGAGAGGACGGTGACGAACAGCGCCGTGCCCGCCGCGCCGCCCAGCTGCTGCACGGTGCCGATGATCGCGCTGCCGTGCGAGTACAGCGAGGGGCGCACCGAGCCGAGGCCGGCGGTGAACAGCGGCGTGAAGACGAAGGCGAGGCCCAGGCTGAGGGTGACGTGCAGCGAGAGGACGAACCAGGGCGACGAGTCCGCCGCGAGCAGGGTGTACCCCCACAGTGCGCCGGCGACGACGATCGAGCCGGGCACGAGCAGCACGCGCGGGCCGAAGCGGTCGTAGCCGCGGCCGACGAACGGCGCGAGCAGGCCCATCAGCAGGCCGCCGGGGAGCAGGAGCAGCCCGGTCTCCAGCGGAGTGAGGCCCAGCACGTTCTGCGTGTAGAGGGGCAGCAGGATCAGGGTGCCGAAGAGCGCCGACATGCTGACCGCCATCATCGCGATGACGATGGTGAAGTTCGCGGAGGAGAAGGTCCGGAGGTCCAGCAGGGCCCGGTCGGTGCGCTGCAGCAGCAGCTGGCGCGCGATGAAGCCCGCGAGGCCGAGGCCCGCGACGACGAACGGGATCCACGGCGCGACGACAGCGCCTCCGCCCTCGCCGAGGCTCGACAGGCCGTAGACGAGGCCGCCGAAGCCGAAGACTGAGAGGACGACCGAGAGCGAGTCGATCGGGATGGAGCGGGGCTCGGTGACGTTCTCGACCTTGCGCAGGCCCAGGAGAAGCGCGCCGATCGCGATCGGCAGCACGATCCAGAACATCCAGCGCCAGCCGAGGAAGTTGAGGATGACGCCCGAGATCGTCGGTCCGACGGCCGGAGCCACCGAGATGACGATCGAGATGTTGCCCATCATCCGGCCGCGGATCGCCGGGGGCACCAGCGTCATCACGGTCGTCATCAGCAGCGGCATCATGATGGCCGTGCCGCCGGCCTGCACCACGCGGGCCGCCAGGAGGACCGCGAAGGTCGGGGCGAGCGCGGCGGTGAGCGTGCCGAGGCTGAAGAGGATCATCGCGGCGGCGAAGAGCGTGCGGGTGTGCAGCCGCTGGATCAGGTAGCCCGTGATCGGGATGACGACGGCCATCGTGAGCATGAAGGCGGTCGAGAGCCACTGGCCCACGTGCGCCTCGACGTCGAAGTCGCGCATGAGGTCGGGCAGCGCCACGCTCATGATCGTCTCGTTGAGGATCACGACGAACGCCGACACCAGCAGGAGGCTGATGACCAGGCGGCTGCGCGGCTCGAGGGTCGTGGCGGCGGCGGGTGCGGCGGGCCGCGCGGCGGGAAGGGTGCTGCGCTCGGTCACAGGTGTTCTCCGGTCGTGAGGGGATCGGTGTGAGGGGCGCATCGACGGCTCGACTCGCGGGCGCGGATGCGGGGTACGGAGGGAGAACAGCGGCGGACGCCCCGGACATTCCCGATCGACGGGGATCCGCTGCGAGAGGTCTCAGGTGAGGACCGTGGAGAGCGCGGAGGACGCGGCCTCGGCCTCCTCGAGCGTGGCGCCCTCGCCGAAGCTGAACCGCACGGCGGTCCGGGCGACGTCGGGGTCGAGGCCGAGGGCCAGCAGCGCGGGCGAGGGCTCGTCGCGCCCGGCGGCGCACGCCGAGCCGCTCGAGACGACGACGCCGCGCTCCTCCAGCTCGAGGAGCGTCGACTCGCCGCTGCGCCCGGGGACGGCGTACGCGGCGATCGAGGGGAGCCGGTGCGCCGCGGAGCCCAGCGGCACGGCCCGGGGCGCCAGGGCCGCGACCCGCTCGGCGAACGCGTCCCGGACCGCTCCGACCCGCGCCGCGCGGTCCGGATCGAGCAGGCGCACCGCGGTGCCGAGCGCGACCGCGAAGGCCACGTTCTCGGTGCCCGAGCGCCGCTCCCGCTCCTGGCCGCCGCCGTGCAGCAGGGGCTCGAACGGGAGCCGGCTGCGCAGCAGCAGCGCCCCCACGCCCTTCGGCGCCCCGAGCTTGTGCCCCGAGACCGAGACCGCGTCGGCGCCCCAGCCCGCGACGTCCAGCCAGCCGGCGGCCTGGACGGCGTCCACGTGCAGCGGCACGCCGCGCGATCGGCAGAGCGCCGCGATCGCCGGAACGTCCTGCACCGTCCCGATCTCGTTGCTCGCCGCGAGCACCGAGACCAGCGCGGTGTCCGGCCGGACCAGCGCGGCGAGCGCGTCGAGGTCGAGCAGGCCGGTCGCGTCGACGGGGGCCGTCGACACCTCGAAGCCGTGCAGGCGCCGGAGGTGGTCGGCCGACTCGACGGTCGCCTCGTGCTCGAGCGCCGAGATCACCAGGTGCCGTCCGCGCGGCGATCCCAGCGCGAGGCCCTTGACCGCCGTGTTGATCGACTCCGTGCCGCCGGAGGTGAAGAGCGTCTCGGAGGCGCGGCCGCCGAGGAAGCGGGCCACGTGAGCGCGCGCCGCCTCCAGCGCGCGCGCCGCGGCGTCGCCGAGCGAGTGGCTGCTCGACGGATTGCCGTACTCGGCGGTGAGGAACGGCCACATGGCCTCCAGCACCTCGCGGCGCACGGGCGAGGTCGCGGCGTGGTCGAGGTAGATCACTCGACCGCGATGTCCAGGCCGAGGTCGAGCGAGCGGACGCTGTGGGTGAGCGCGCCGACGGAGATCACGTCGACCCCCGCCTCCGCGATCGCGCGCACGGTCGAGAGGTCGACGCCGCCGCTCGCCTCGACCACGGCCCGCCCGCCGATGAGGGCGACGCCCTGGCGGAGCAGCTCGGGGGTGAAGTTGTCGAGCATGATCGTGTCCGCGCCTCCCGCCAGCGCGGGCTCGATCTGGTCGAGCCGGTCGACCTCGACCTCGAGGTGCGCCGTGTGCGGGATCGAGGCGCGCGCCGCCCGCAGGGCCGCGGTCAGGTCGATCCCGCGCGCGGCGAGCACCGCGAGGTGGTTGTCCTTCGCCAGCACCGCGTCCGAGAGCGAGAAGCGGTGGTTGCGGCCGCCGCCGCTGCGGACGGCGTGCCTCTCGAGCGCGCGCAGGCCCGGCGTGGTCTTGCGGGTGTCGACGATGCGGGCGCGCGTCCCCTCCACCGCGGCGACGTACTGCGCCGTCAGGGTGGCGATGCCGCTCATCCGCTGCACGAGGTTGAGCGCGACCCGCTCGCCGCGGAGCACGCCGCCCGCGGGGCCCTCGATCCGGGCGAGGGTCTGCCCGGCCTCGAAGACCGCGCCGTCCTCCACGAGCACCGAGCAGCGGATCCGGGAGTCGACCTGCCGCATCGTGCCGACGAGGACGGCGCCGCCGCTGAAGACGCCGGGCTCGCGGGCCACGAGGGCTGCGCTCGCGGTGGCGTCCGCGGGGAGGAGGGTGTCGGAGGTCAGGTCGCCCCAGGGCGCGTCCTCCTCGAGGGCGAGGGTGACGACGCGGTCGATGCTCTGGCGGGTCAGCACGGAAGGGCCGCCTCTCTGGTGGGGGCGGCGGCGCTCGCCGTCGCGGGGTCGGGGGAGTCGATGCGGTGGTGGGCGCCGACGGAGTGCGTGCGCGCGAGCGCGGCGTCGATGAGAGCGAGGGCGCAGGTCAGCAGGTTCGCGTCCTCGAGCGTCTTCAGTCCGAGCGGAGCGGGCGTGGCGGAGGCGACGAGTGCGTCGCGCGCCGCTGTGAGCCCCGCCGCGTCCCGGGAGAGGCCGGCTCCCGCCCACATCGCGTCCTGGAGAGCGGTGCGGTCGAGCGTCATCGGGACGACGGCGCGGGGAGGGGCGACCGGGCCCCCGCTCCACGGGAGGGAGTCGAGGGCGAGCGCCGCGCGGCGCGCGAACACGACGCCCTCGAGCAGGCTGTTGGAGGCGAGGCGGTTCGCGCCGTGGACGCCGGTGCGGGCGACCTCGCCGACCGCGAGCAGCCCGGGGAGGCTGGTGCGCCCGTCCAGGTCGGTCGCGATCCCGCCCATCCAGTAGTGCGCGGCCGGAGTCACGGGCAGCAGGTCGTCGGCGAGCGAGAGCCCGTTCTCGCGGCAGGCCGCCGAGATCGTCGGGAACCTCTTCGCCAGCACCTCGGAGTCGATCGCCCGGGCGTCCAGGTGCACGGGCAGTCCGCCCTGCAGCCGCATCCGCTCCGCGATCGCGCGCGCCACGACGTCACGCGGCGCCAGCTCGGCCTCGGGGTGCACCCCGGCCAGGAACCGCTCGCCCGCGGCGTCGCGCAGCACCGCGCCCTCGCCGCGCACCGCCTCCGAGACGAGGAAGCCGCCCGGCAGCGCGAGCGTGGTCGGGTGGAACTGGTAGAACTCCAGGTCCGCCGTCTCCGCTCCTGCCCGCAGGGCGGCGGCGAGCCCGTCCCCGGTCGCGACGGACGGATTGGTGGTGTGCCGGTAGAGCTGCCCGGCGCCTCCGGTGGCCAGCACGACCGCGTCGGCCGCCAGGCGCTCGAGCACGCCGTCGTGCAGGACGTCGGCGCCCGTGACCGAGCCGCCCTCCCGCACCAGGTCGACCAGGGCGGCGTGCTCGCGCACCTCGACGGACGAGCCCCGCACCGCCGCCACGAGCGCGGCCTCGATCGCGGCGCCCGTCGCGTCGCCGCCGGCGTGCAGGATCCGCGGACGCGAGTGGGCGCCCTCGAGTCCCCGCGCCAGCTCGCCGCCCTCGCGGTCGAAGCCGACGCCCCACTCCTGCAGCACCGCGACCGCCTCCGGCCCCTCGGCGCAGAGCACCTCGACCGCCGAGCGCACGGCGAGGCCCGCACCGGCGGTGAGCGTGTCCTCCACGTGCAGCGCCACGGAGTCGCCCGGCGCCGTGACCGCGGCGATCCCGCCCTGCGCGGCGCGCGTCGACGACTCCGCCAGCGCGCCCTTGGTGACGAGCAGCACCTCGTGGCGGCGCTGCGCCGTCAGCGCGGCGACCAGCCCGGCGATGCCGCTGCCGACGACGACGACCCGCGCCATGTCAGACCGCCGCCGGCCCGGCGGGCGGAACGGCCGCGAGCATCCGCTCGAGGGCGATGCGCGCCTCGGCCTGCACCGACTCCGCGACCTCGATCCGGTTGAGCACCGTCCCCGCGACCAGTCCCTCGAGCACCCAGGCGAGGTAGCCGGGGTGGATGCGGTACATGGTCGAGCAGGGGCAGACCACGTCGTCGAGGCAGAAGATCGTGTGCTGCGGGTACTGGACGGCGAGGCGCTGCACCAGGTTGATCTCGGTGCCGATCGCGAAGGTCGATCCCGCGGGTGCCGCCTGGATCGCCTTCACGATGTAGTCGGTCGAGCCGTACTCGTCGGCCGCGTCGACGACCGCCATCGGGCACTCCGGGTGCACGATCACGCGCACGCCCGGGTGCTCGGCGCGCGCCTTCGCGATCTGGGCCGTCGTGAAGCGCTTGTGCACCGAGCAGAATCCGTGCCAGAGGATCACCTGCGCGTCCAGGAGCGTCGCGGTGTCGGAGCCGCCCTGCGGCTTCCGCGGGTTCCACATCGGCATCCGCTCCAGCGGCACGCCCATCGCCTTGGCGGTGTTGCGGCCGAGGTGCTGGTCGGGGAAGAACAGCACCCGCTGCCCGCGCGCGAACGCGTCCTCGAGCACGGTCGCCGCGTTCGAGGAGGTGCAGACCACGCCTCCGTTGCGGCCGCAGAACGCCTTCAGCGCGGCGGAGGAGTTCATGTACGTGACCGGGACGAGCGGCACGCGGCCGTCGGCGTCCGGCTCGGTGCCGTAGAGCTCGGTGAGCTCGGCCCAGGCGTCCTCGACGGAGTCGATGTCGGCCATGTCCGCCATCGAGCAGCCGGCCGCCAGGTTCGGGAGGATCACGGCCTGCTCCGGACCGGAGAGGATGTCGGCCGTCTCCGCCATGAAGTGCACGCCGCAGAAGACGATCGCCTCGGCGTCGGGCCGGCTCGTCGCCGCCTTCGCCAGCTGGAACGAGTCGCCCACGTAGTCGGCGTACTGCACCACCTCGTCCCGCTGGTAGAAGTGCCCGAGCACGACGACCCGCTCGCCGAGCGTCTCCTTCGCCGCGAGGATGCGGTGGTGCAGCTCGTCGGCGCTCGCCGTCGTGTACTCCTCCGGCAGACGTCCCTGGACCGGGGCGTCGGCCGGGATCGGGTCGGCCTGGGAGGCGCCGGGCCCGTAGGCGGGCAGGCCGAGGTCGAACGACCAGGGGGCCTCCGCGAGCTCGGGCGCGCAGGTGGCGCCGGGCGCGGAGCCGCCCTCGATGAGCCGGATGGTGCTGTCGACGGATGTCACGGTGTTCTCCTCGTGAGGCGGGTGGGGGAGTCGGGCGGCGCGCTCAGACGGGCAGCGGGCCGTTGTCGACGAGCGCCGCCGACTCGTCGTAGCGGTAGAGGCGCGGGGGACGGTGGCGGGTGCCCGTCAGGCGCTCCCCGGTGGGCACCACGGTGCCGGAGCTCTCGATCGTCCGGCGGAAGTTGGCCGGGTCGAGGGGCTTCTGCAGGACGGCCTCGTGGACCTCCCGCAGTTGGGACAGGGTGAAGGCGCCGCCGAGGAAGGCCTGCGCGATGCGGGAGTACTCCATCTTGTTGCGCAGGCGCCAGAGGGCGTAGTCGACGATCAGTCCGTGGTCGAAGGCGAGCTCGAGCGGCAGATCGGTGCAGAGCCAGGCGACGTTCTCTCCCACGATGGCCTCGTCGGCCTCGGCGGAGCGCACGAGCGCCCAGTAGACGATCGACACGACGCGGTCCTCGCCGGGGGAGCGGTCGGTGCCGCCGACGGCGTAGAGCTGCTCGAGGTAGCGCGGAGCCAGGCCCGTGGTCTCGCGGAGGGTGCGGCGGGCCGACTCGGCGAGGTCCTCGTCCGGATGCAGCGGTCCGCCGGGCAGTGCCCAGAGTCCCTCGAACGGCTCGCGGATGCGCCGGACGACGGGGATCCAGACGGTGCTCGCTCCGGTCTCCGGGTGCGGCCGCAGGGCGAAGATCACCGTCGACACGGCGAGCTGCACGTCCGGCATCCGGTGCCCCCTACTAAGAGTCGCACCGACTGTAAGTGCTGAGATCACCTTAGTGTCACGAACACCTGAACACCTAGCGGAAGAGGCGACACGCCGCGCAGGGTCCGCCCTCACCGCTAGGCTGACCGCACAACCGAATACCGGGCCGCAATACGCGACGCGGGAGAGCCGACTCCGGTCGGCACCGAAGGAGCAAGCCTCCCCGCCAATCTCTCAGGTCTTGTACCGCGTCGAACTGGCCACTCTGGAAAGCGATCCGCTCGGATCCGCCCATGGTGAAAGCGCTCGACCCCTCGGGGCGGCGCGAATCTCTCAGGCTCCACGACAGAGGGGGAGTTCCCACGGCACTGCTGTGCTCTGCCGCGAACGCGGCGCGAGTCCAGCACTGCGACGAAATGGAGAACTCATGTCCGAGACCCCGACGACCAGCCCCGAAGCCCGCCACTCGCCCCTGCACGAGGTGCACGTCGCCGCCGGCGCGTCCTTCACCGACTTCGCCGGGTGGCAGATGCCGGTCCGCTACTCCGGCGATCTCGCCGAGCACCACGCCGTGCGCACCGCCGCCGGCCTCTTCGACCTCTCGCACATGGCCGAGATCCTCGTCGTCGGCCCCGAGGCGGTCGACGCCCTCGACTACGCGCTGGCGAGCGACATCTCGGCCGTCGCCGCCGGCCGCGCGAAGTACACCCTTCTCCTGGAGCGCACGGGCGGCGTGATCGACGACCTCGTCGTCTACCGCACGGGCGAGGACCGCTTCATGGTCGTCGCGAACGCGGCCAACCGGCACATCGTCGTCGAGACGCTCCGCGACCGCACCGCGATGTTCGAGTGCGAGCTGTTCGACGAGAGCGACGACGTCGCCCTCATCGCGCTGCAGGGCCCGCGCTCGCTCGAGATCCTGCAGAACGTCCAGGGCCTCGCCGTCGAGACCGAGCGGGGAGCGGAGTCGGTGCTCGACACGGACGACGCCGCCCGCCTGCTCGCGGAGCTGCGCTACTACCGCGCCGTGCCCGCGACCTTCGAGGCGCACCCGATCCTGATCGCGCGCACCGGGTACACAGGCGAGGACGGCTTCGAGATCTACGTCTCGCCCGACTCCGCTCCCACGCTCTGGCAGGCTCTCGCCGAGACCGGCGCCGGAGCGGGCCTCGTCCCCGCCGGCCTCGCCGCCCGCGACACCCTCCGCCTCGAGGCGGGCATGCCGCTCTACGGCCACGAGCTCTCCCGCGACGTCTTCCCCGCACAGGCCGGCCTCGGCCGCGTCGTCGCCTTCGGGAAGCCGATCGACTTCGTCGGCCGCGCGGCCAGCGAGGAGGGTCCCTCCGGAGACGCTCCCGTGCTCGTCGGGCTCGTCGGCGAGGGCCGCCGCGCCGCCCGTGCCGACTACACCGTCCTCTCCGGCGACGACGAGGTCGGAGTGGTCACCAGCGGCGTCCTCTCGCCGACCCTGGGCGTCCCGATCGCGATGGCCTACGTCGCCCCCGCCTCCGCGCAGCCCGGGACGGCGCTCGCCGTCGACATCCGCGGCACGCGCCTCCCGATGACCGTCATCGAGCTCCCCTTCTACTCGAGAAAGAAGAACTGACATGGCCGTGCCCACCGAGCTGCAGTACACCTCCGACCACGAGTGGATCCGGGTCGACGGAGAGGTCGCGACCGTCGGCATCACCGCCTACGCCGCGGACAAGCTGGGCGACGTCGTCTTCGTCGAGCTCCCCGAGGCGGGAGCCCGCGTCGAGGGCGGCAGCGTCGTCGGCGAGATCGAGTCGACCAAGTCGGTGGGCGAGCTGTTCGCCCCCGTCGACGGCGAGGTCCTCGAGGCCAACACGGCCGTCGTCGGCAGCCCCGAGCTCGTCAACTCCGACCCGTTCGGCGAGGGGTGGCTGATCCGGGTCCGCTTCGACGCCCTGCCCGACGGCCTCCTCGACTCCGCCGCCTACACCGAGCTGGTCGGCGAGTAGATGGCGGCCACCAGGACCCCCGGCGCCTTCGAGTCCCGCCACATCGGGACCGACGCCGACGCGCAGCGCACCATGCTCGCGGCTCTCGGGTACGACTCCGTGGAGGAGCTCGTCACCGCCGCCGTCCCCGAGTCGATCCACGTCCGCGACCTCCCGCAGGTGCTGCCCGCTCCGGCCACCGAGACGGAGGCGCTCGCCGAGCTGCGCGCCCTCGCCGCGAGGAACACGGTGCGTCGGCCGATGATCGGCCTCGGCTACTACGGCACGCACACCCCCGCCGTGATCAAGCGCAACGTGCTCGAGAACCCCAGCTGGTACACGGCCTACACGCCGTACCAGCCCGAGATCTCGCAGGGGCGCCTGGAGGCGCTGATCAACTTCCAGACGATGGTCTCCGACCTCACCGGCCTCGACACGGCCGGCGCGTCGATGCTCGACGAGGGTACGGCCGTCGTCGAGGCGATGCTGCTCGCGCGCCGCGCCTCGAAGGCGCGCACCGACGTCTTCGTCGTCGACTCCGACGCTCTCCCGCAGACCCTCGCGCTGCTGCGCGGCCGGGCGGAGGCCGTCGGCATCCGCATCGTCGAGCTCCCGCTCTCGCGCACCGCCGCGGAGGAGGTGCCGGAGTGCTTCGGCGCCCTCGTGCAGTACCCCGGCGCGTCCGGGCACCTCTGGGACCCGTCGGCGGTGCTCGCCGCGGTGAAGGCCCACGGCGGCCTGGCCGTCGTCGCCGCCGACCTGCTCGCGCTGACCCTGGTGCGCTCGCCGGGCGAGTTCGGCGCGGACGTCGCGGTCGGCACCACGCAGCGCTTCGGCGTCCCGCTGGGCTTCGGAGGACCGCACGCCGGCTACCTCGCCGTCCGCAAGGGACTCGAGCGCCAGCTGCCCGGCCGCCTCGTCGGCGTCAGCCAGGACGCGGACGGCCACCCCGCCTACCGCCTGTCCCTCCAGGCCCGCGAGCAGCACATCCGCCGCGAGAAGGCCACCTCGAACATCTGCACCGCGCAGGTCCTCCTGGCGGTCATGGCCGCGATGTACGCGGTCTACCACGGGCCGGACGGGCTCGCCGCGATCGCCGAGCGCGTGCACGGCCGGGCCGCGCTCCTCGCGCGCCTCCTCCTCGACCGGGGCCACTCCCTCCGGCACGCCGACTTCTTCGACACCGTCTCGGTCGTCGTGCCCGGCGGTGCGGAGGCGGCGGTCGCCCGCGCCCGCGAGGCCGGCTTCGACGTGCGCCTGGTCGACGCCGACACGGTCTCGGTGTCGATCGACGAGACGGTCACCGACCTCGAGGTGATCGCCGTCGCGACCGCCGTCGGGCAGCTGGACTCGTCGTTCGGCTTCCTCAGCGGCTCCGCGCGGAGCATCCCCGCCGAGCTCGACCGCCGCACGCCGTTCCTCGTGCACCCGGTCTTCAGCAGCCACCACAGCGAGACCTCGATGATGCGCTACCTCAAGCGCCTCGCCGACTCGGACTACGCGCTGGACCGTGGCATGATCCCGCTCGGCTCCTGCACCATGAAGCTCAACGCCGCCACCGAGATGGAGGCGGTCAGCTGGCCCCAGTTCGCGGACCTGCACCCGTTCGCCCCCGAGGCGGACGTGCAGGGCTCCCTGGCGCTGATCGACCAGCTGGAGGGGTGGCTCGCCCACCTCACCGGCTACGACTCCGTGTCGCTCCAGCCCAACGCCGGCTCGCAGGGCGAGCTCGCGGGCCTGCTGGCGATCCGCGGCTGGCACCGGTCGAACGGCGACGAGGACCGCACGGTCTGCCTGATCCCCTCGAGCGCCCACGGCACCAACGCCGCGAGCGCGGTCCTCGCCGGCATGCGCGTCGTCGTCGTGGCCTGCGACGAGCTCGGCAACGTCGACCTGGACGACCTCCGGGCGAAGATCGCCGAGCACGCGGGCTCCCTCGCCGCGCTGATGATCACCTACCCGTCGACCCACGGCGTCTACGAGCACGAGGTCGCCGAGATCTGCCGCCTCGTCCACGAGGCAGGCGGACAGGTGTACGTGGACGGCGCGAACCTCAACGCGCTTCTGGGCTTCGCCCGCTTCGGAGACTTCGGCGGCGACGTCTCGCACCTCAACCTGCACAAGACGTTCTGCATCCCGCACGGCGGAGGCGGTCCCGGCGTCGGTCCCGTCGCCGCGAAGGCGCACCTCGCGCCGTTCCTGCCCGGTCACCCGCTCGCGCAGCGGCTCGAGCACGGCGTGGGCACGCAGGGCGAGCGGATCGTCCACGGCGGCGCACCGGTGTCGGCAGCGCCCTACGGCAGCCCCGGCATCCTGCCGATCTCGTGGGCGTACGCCCGGATGATGGGCGAGGAGGGCCTGCGGGCCGCGACCGGGGCGGCCGTCCTCTCGGCCAACTACGTCGCCGCGCGCCTCCGCGAGCACTACCCGGTGCTCTACACGGGGGACAACGGGCTCGTCGCCCACGAGTGCATCCTCGACATCCGTCCGCTGACGGCGGCGACCGGAGTGACCGTGGACGACGTCGCCAAGCGCCTCGTCGACTACGGCTTCCACGCCCCGACCATGAGCTTCCCCGTCGCCGGGACCCTGATGGTCGAGCCGACGGAGAGCGAGGACCTCGTCGAGATCGACCGCTTCATCGACGCGATGATCGGGATCCGGGCGGAGGCCGACCGCGTCGGCGCGGGGGAGTGGCCGGTGGACGACAACCCGCTGCGCGGCGCCCCGCACACCGCCGAGTGCCTGACGGCCGAGGAGTGGACGCACCCCTACAGCCGCGAGCAGGCCGTCTACCCGGTCCGCTCGCTGGTGCGCGGCAAGTACTGGCCGCCGGTCCGCCGGATCGACCAGGCCTACGGCGACCGCAACCTCGTCTGCGCCTGCCCGCCCATCGAGGCCTTCGCCTGATCCGCCCGCACGCGCTCGTCCGCAACCGAGGGTGAGAGAGCAGGAACGGAGCCTCGAGCCCGTCCTGTCATCTCCCACCCTCGGCTGCGGACACCGTCGGTCCCGCACAGGCGCGGAGTGGGGCGCAGTTCTCCCGATCCGGGGGGAACGGCGCACGGCGACTCCGATGCACGAGGGAGCCCGACCGTGTGGAACGCGTGGTGGAGGTGCCGGCAGGGCTCGACGGAGTCGCGACGAGCGAGCAGCTCCACCGTGCGGGCGTCACGCCGCGGCTCTTGAGAGCCGCCGTCGAGCGCGGCGCGGTCCTGCGGCTCCTCGGATGGGATCGGTCCGACGTCACGTCCGCGGAGCCGGCGGCGCGAACAGCTCGGGCCAGAGGGCGACGGCCAGCGGGTAGCCGACGAACGAGACGATGTCGATGATCGAGTGGGCGATCACCAGGGGCAGGGTGCGGCCGAAGCGCTGGTAGAAGAGTCCGAACACCAGGCCCATGACCACGTTCCCGATGAAGGGCCCGATGCCCTGGTAAAGGTGGTAGCTGCCCCGGAGCAGCGCACTGGTCACCAGGATCCGCCACCGCCCCCAGCCCAGATCGCCCAGGCGGGCGAAGAGGTACCCGATCACGACGACCTCCTCCTGCACTCCCGCCCGGATCGCGGAGAGCACGAGCACCGGCACCGTCCACCAGTACGCGTCCAGCGGCGAGGCCACCACCGCCACGGTGATGCCCAGCGCGCGTCCGACGGCGTACAGCGCGATGCCCGGCGCGCCGATCGCCACCGCGAGGACGGTCCCGGTCCCCAGGTCCGCGAACGGCCGGCGTAGGTCGAGCCCCAGGCGCCCGAGCGGACGGCCCGAGCTCTGCCAGAGCAGGAACGCGCAGAGGGCCACCGGCACCAGGTCGAAGAAGAGCGCGAGCAGCTGGTAGACGAGGTCGAAGCCCGGGCGGTCGCTGAGGGCGCCGTTGATCGTCGCGGTCTGGTCGGCCAGTGCGGTCGAGCGGGTGAGCCGGTTGGCGATGGAGACCACCGAGTAGACCGCGGAGGCGCCCAGCGAGAGCCCGAGGACCAGCAGGATCTCGATGCGGATCCGGCGCCGTCCGGGCGCGGATCCTGACAGGTCGGTGGACACTCCGTGCGTCTCCTCTGAAGTCGATGTGTTGCGCGACGGCCGCCCGGTACGCACGTTTCGTGCAGAACAGCGCAAGGATTCCACCTCCCGGTTACCGCTGTGTAACGGTTGCCACATGCTTTTGTGCAGATAGCGGGCGAATACATAGTCTCGTTGAAGGCATCCGCGCGACGGCCACCAGTCTCGTGCGCCGCCGCCGTCGCCACGCGCACGGCACTCCACGCGTCAGGGAAACCACTTCTCGCGCGCCCCCACATCACTGGAGGAATAGTGAACATCAGACGTTACGGATTCGGGGCTCTAGCGCTCGTCGCCGCGAGCACGCTGGTCCTGGCCGGCTGCAGCAGCTCGAACGACTCGGGCGGAGGTGCATCGGGAGGCGACGCCGCCGCGATCATCTCCACGAACGGCTCCGAGCCGCAGAACCCGCTGATCCCGACGAACACCAACGAGGTGGGCGGCGGCAAGATCCTCGACGAGATCTTCGCGGGCCTGGTCTACTACGACGCCAAGGGCGCCCCCGAGAACGACGTCGCCGAGTCCATCGAGTCGGACGACGCGCAGAACTACACGATCACAATCAAGTCGGGCCTGACCTTCACGAACGGCGACCCGGTCACCTCCAGCTCGTTCATCGACGCCTGGAACTACGGCGCCAAGCTGTCGAACAACCAGCTCAGCGCGTCGTTCTTCTCGAACTTCGAGGGCTTCAGCGACACCGAGGACAGCGAGCTCACCGGCCTCAAGGCCGTGGACGACACCACCTTCACCGTCGCGCTCAAGTCCCCCCAGTCGGACTTCCCGATCAGCCTCGGCTACTCGGCGTACTACCCCCTGCCCGCCGCCGCGTTCGACGACATGGCCGCCTTCGGTGAGAACCCGATCGGCAACGGCCCGTACAAGCTCGACGGCGACGACGCGTGGCAGCACGACGTCCAGATCGAGCTCGTCAAGAACGACGAGTACACCGGCCCCCGCGAGGCCCAGAACGGCGGCCTGAAGATCGTCTTCTACGCCACCCAGGACGCCTCCTACGCCGACCTCCTCGGCGGCAACGTCGACGTGATCGACCAGATCCCGGACTCCGCCTTCGGCACCTTCGAGAGCGACCTCGGCGACCGCGCCGTGAACCAGCCCTCGGCCGTGTTCCAGTCCTTCACCATCCCGGGCCGTCTCCCGCACTTCGACGGCGAGGAGGGTCAGCTCCGCCGCCAGGCGATCTCGATGTCCTTCGACCGCAAGGAGATCACCGACGTGATCTTCGAGGGCACCCGCACCCCGGCCTCCGACTTCACCTCCCCGGTGATCGACGGCTACAGCGACGCCCTCTCCGGCGCCGACGTGCTCGAGTACAACCCCGACGAGGCCAAGGCGCTGTGGGCTCAGGCCGACGCGATCAGCCCCTGGGACGGCACCTTCAAGATCGCCTACAACGCCGACGGCGGCCACCAGGGCTGGGTCGACGCGGTGACCAACTCGATTAAGAACACGCTGGGCATCGACGCCGAGGGCGACGCGTACCCGACCTTCGCCGAGGCGCGCACCAAGATCGTCGACCGCTCGATCGAGACCGCGTTCCGCACCGGATGGCAGGCCGACTACCCGAGCCTCTACAACTTCCTCGGACCGCTCTACGTGACCGGCGCCTCGTCCAACGACGGCGACTACTCGAACCCCGAGTTCGACACCCTGCTCCAGCAGGGCCTGTCGGACGCCGACGCCGACGCTGCGAACAAGACGTTCCAGCAGGCCCAGGAGATCCTCCTGAAAGACCTCCCGTCGCTGCCCCTCTGGTACGCGAACGTGACCGGCGGCTACGGCGAGGGCGTGTCGAACGTCGAGTTCGGCTGGAACTCGGTGCCGCTCTACTACGAGATCACCAAGAACTAAGCTCGAACCACTGGGGCGCTTCGCCCGTGCCGTCGGCCACCAGGTCACGGCACGGGCGGAGCGCCCTGTTTCGGTCACAATCGAATGAGGTCCCCATCCATGCGACTCCGGAACCGGCTGGGCTGACATGCTCGCCTACATCGTCCGACGCATCCTGCAAGCCGTCCCCGTGCTCATCGGCACCACGTTCCTCATCTACTTCATGGTCTTCTCCATGCCGGGGAACCCGCTCCTGTCGCTCTTCGGCGACAAGACGCCGAGCCCCGCACTCCTCGCCCGCCTCGAGGAGCAGTACCACCTGAACGAGCCCTTCTTCGTCCAGTACCTGTACTACCTGGGAGGCGTCGTCCGCGGCGACTTCGGCATCTCGTTCTCCGGCCAGTCCGTCAACGAGATCCTCGCCCGCACCTTCCCGGTCACCCTGACGCTGGCCATGATGGCGATCGTCATCGAGATCGTCGTCGCCCTGACCATCGGCCTCATCAGCGGTCTGCGCAAGGGCAGCTTCTTCGACGCGAGCGCCCTGGTCGTCAGCCTCCTGCTCGTGTCGGTGCCGATCTTCGTGCTCTGCTTCATCGCGCAGTCCTTCTTCGCGATCCAGCTGGGATGGTTCCCTCCGACCGTCGGAGCCGACGCGTCGTTCCAGAGGCTGCTGCTGCCCGCGATCGTGCTCGCCCTGTTCGTGGTGGCGTCGGCCATCCGCCTCACGCGCGGCTCGGTCATCGAGACGGCCGGCTCGGACTTCGTCCGCACCGCGTACAGCAAGGGGCTCTCGCGACGCCGCGTCATCCCCGTGCACGTCCTGCGCAACTCGCTCATCCCGGTCACGACGCAGTTCGGAGCCGACTTCGGCCTCCTGATCGTCGGCGCGACCGTGACCGAGGGCATCTTCAACGTTCCCGGAGTCGGGAACACGCTCTATCAGGCGATCATCCGAGGTGAGCGGCCGACCGTCGTCTCCTTCGTCACGGTCATGGTGCTGTTCTACCTCGTGGTGAACATCCTCGTCGACCTGCTCTACGCCGTACTCGACCCGAGGATCCGCTATGCCAAATGAGTCCACCGGCGGCGCGCAGAAGGCCCGCCGCATCGACCACTTCGTGGCCCCGCTCGAGGAGACGCCGATCGCGTCGGTCGACGCCGTCAGCCTCGACGAGAAGCCCAGCAACCTCTGGACCGACGCGTGGCGCGACCTGCGCAAGCGGCCCATGTTCTGGATCTCGGGCGTCCTGATCCTCGTCATCATCGCCGTCGCGCTGTTCCCGGGCCTGTTCACCTCGGTGGACCCCCGCCAGTGCGCGCTCTCGTTCAGCAACCAGGGCCCCGGCGACGGCAGCCTGCTCGGCTACACCAAGCAGGGGTGCGACGTCTTCTCGCGGATCATCCACGGCACGTCCACGTCGCTGACCGTCGGCCTCATCGTGATCGTGATCACGACGGTCTCCGGCGTCATCGGCGGCGCTCTGGCCGGCTTCTTCGGCGGCTGGGTCGACACCGTGATCATGCGCCTCGGCGACATCTTCTTCTCGATCCCCTACATCCTCGCCGCGGTCGTCATCATGTCCGTCTTCTCGGCCTACCGGAACGTGTTCGTCATCGCCCTGGCGATCGGCGCGTTCGCCTGGCCGACGACGGCGCGCGTCCTGCGCTCCGAGGTCCTCCGCGTGAAGCAGGCCGACTTCGTCGGCGCCGCCACCGCGACCGGCCTCTCCCGCATGGCGATCCTGTTCCGGCACGTGCTGCCGAACTCGATCGCTCCCGTCATCGTCGTCACGACGATCTCGCTCGGCGCGGCCATCACCGCGGAGGCGACGCTGTCGTTCCTCGGCGTCGGCCTTCCCGGCTCGGTCATGTCGTGGGGCAACGACATCAGCCAGGCCCAGCGCGATCTGCGCACCAACCCGCAGACGCTGATCTACCCGTCGATCGCCCTGACGGTCACGGTGCTGAGCTTCATCCTCCTCGGCGAATCGCTCCGCGACGCGCTCGACCCGAAGGCGAGGGCCCTCCGATGACCGCCACGACACCGAACGCACCGCACGGGCCGCTGCTCGAGGTCACCGACCTCGAGGTCGGCTTCCAGACCGGCAGCGGACTGGTCCCCGCCCTCCGCGGCGTGAGCCTCACGATCGAGCACGGCCAGACCGTCGCGATCGTGGGGGAGTCGGGCTCCGGCAAGTCGACGACCGCCGCCGCGATCATCGGCCTGCTCCCCGGCACCGGCCAGGTCACCGCCGGCTCCGTGCTGTTCGACGGCAAGGACCTCGCGAAGGCGACGAGGACCGAGCTCGAGGACATCCGCGGCCGCCGGATCGGCTACGTCCCGCAGGACCCGATGTCGAACCTGAACCCCGTGTGGTCGGTCGGCTTCCAGGTCGAGGAGACCATCAAGGCCAACGGCCTCGCGACCGGTCGCAAGGAGGTGCGCGCCAAGGCGATCGAGGTCCTGCAGAACGCGGGCCTCGCCGACGCGGAGAAGCGCCTCAAGCAGTTCCCGCACCAGTTCTCGGGCGGCATGCGCCAGCGCGTGCTGATCGGCATCGGCCTGGCCGCGGCTCCCCAGCTGCTGATCGCCGACGAGCCCACCTCGGCGCTCGACGTCACGGTCCAGCGCCGGATCCTCGACCACCTCGAGACGCTGACGAAGACCGACGGCACCGCGCTGCTCTTCATCACGCACGACCTGGGCCTCGCCGCCGAGCGCGCCGAGAAGCTCATCGTCATGTACAAGGGCCGCATCGTCGAGTCCGGCGCCTCGGTGGAGGTGCTGCAGAACCCGCAGCACCCCTACACGCAGCGCCTGATCGCGGCGGCGCCCAGCCTCGCGTCGCGCCGCATCCAGTCGACGGCCGGCCGGGCCGTGGAGTCGGTCTCCGGCGAGTCGGAGGCCGTGCGCGAGGTCGACCTGGTCGGCGCGGGCGCCGCGCACCACGCCGGCGCGGTCGCCTCGGGCGCCCCGATGATCGAGGTCGACGGCCTCACGAAGGTCTTCAAGATCCGCCGCGGCGGCCTGAAGGCCGAGGACTTCACCGCCGTCGACAACGTGTCGTTCTCGATCCCGAAGGGCACCACCACGGCGCTCGTGGGCGAGTCCGGATCGGGCAAGTCGACGATCGCCCGCCTGGTGCTGGGCCTCGAGACGGCGACGTCCGGAGCGATCTCGATCGCCGGTCGCCGGACCGAGAAGCTCAAGGGCCGCGACATGCTGGCGCTCCGGCGCTCCATGCAGCCGGTGTTCCAGGACCCGTACGGCTCGCTCGACCCGCTGCACAACATCGGCAACACCATCTCGGAGCCGCTGCGAGTGCACAAGGTCGGCGACCGGACGTCGCAGCGCGAGCGCGTCCTCGAGCTGCTCGACCAGGTGTCCCTCCCGCGCGTGATCGCGAGCCGGTACCCGAACGAGCTCTCCGGCGGCCAGCGCCAGCGCGTGGCGATCGCCCGCGCGCTCGCGCTGAAGCCGGAGATCGTGGTGCTCGACGAGGCCGTGTCGGCTCTGGACGTCCTCGTCCAGGCGCAGATCCTCCGCCTCCTCGCCGACCTGCAGGCCGAGCTCGGGCTGACCTACCTGTTCATCACGCACGACCTGGCGGTGGTCCGCGTGATCGCCGACGACGTCTGCGTGATGCAGAAGGGCAGGATCGTCGAGCACGCCCCGACGGACACCGTGTTCGACTCGCCGCAGCAGGAGTACACCCGCGAGCTGCTCGACGCCATCCCCGGCGCCGGCATCGAGTTCGCGGTCTGACCGACCGTCACCAGGGCCCCGGCCCCGCCTGGAGCGCTCCTCGGAGCCCTCCGGAGCGGGGATCCGGGGCCCTTCGCCGTGCGGACGCCTCGCTGCGGTACGATGGATGGTCCCCCTTTTGCACGAGAACACGAGACGAGTCCGTATCCATGGCAAGTGCCACCCGCTCCGACCTGCGCAACGTCGCGATCGTCGCCCACGTCGACCATGGCAAGACCACGCTGGTCGACGCCATGCTCAAGCAGACGAACTCCTTCGACGCGCACGCCCACGTGGACGAGCGCGCGATGGACTCCAACGAGCTCGAGCGCGAGAAGGGCATCACGATCCTCGCGAAGAACACCGCTGTCTCGTACAGCGGCAAGCACGCGAGCGACGGTCCCATCACCATCAACGTCATCGACACCCCGGGCCACGCCGACTTCGGCGGCGAGGTCGAGCGCGGCCTGTCGATGGTCGACGGCGTCTGCCTCCTCGTCGACGCGTCCGAGGGCCCGCTGCCCCAGACCCGCTTCGTGCTGCGCAAGGCGCTCGAGGCGAAGCTCCCCGTCATCCTCCTGGTCAACAAGACCGACCGCCCCGACGCGCGCATCGACGAGGTCGTCGCCGAGAGCCAGGACCTGCTCCTCGGCCTCGCCTCCGACATGGCCGACGACGTGCCGGACCTCGACCTCGACGCGATC
Source organism: Rathayibacter sp. AY1C5 (assembly GCF_002931705.1). NCBI lineage: Bacteria > Bacillati > Actinomycetota > Actinomycetes > Micrococcales > Microbacteriaceae > Rathayibacter > Rathayibacter sp. AY1C5. The sequence goes on along the minus strand of NZ_PSWD01000001.1, from coordinate 170,873 downwards.
CTCGACGTCCCCGTGGTCTACGCCTCCGGCAAGGCCGGCCGCGCCTCGGCTAACAAGCCCGAGGACGGCACGCTGCCGGACGCCGAGGACCTGGAGCCGCTGTTCGAGGCGATCCTCAAGCACATCCCCGCGCCGACCTACGACGACGACGCGCCCCTCCAGGCCCACGTCACCAACCTCGACGCGTCGCCGTTCCTCGGCCGCCTCGCCCTCCTCCGCGTCTTCAACGGCACGATCAAGAAGGGGCAGACGGTCGCCTGGGTCCACCACGACGGCACCCACACCAACGCGCGCATCACCGAGCTGCTGATCACCAAGGCGCTCGACCGCTACCCGGCCGAGTCCGCGGGCCCCGGCGACATCGTCGCGATCGCGGGCTTCCCCGAGATCACCATCGGCGAGACCATCGCCGACCCCGAGGACATCCGCCCGCTGCCGGCCATCACGGTCGACGACCCGGCGATCTCGATGACGATCGGCACCAACACCTCGCCGCTCGTCGGCAAGGTGAAGGGCCACAAGCTCACGGCGCGCATGGTCAAGGACCGCCTCGACCGCGAGCTCATCGGAAACGTGTCGCTCAAGATCGTCGACATCGGACGCCCCGACTCGTGGGAGGTCCAGGGCCGCGGCGAGCTCGCGCTGGCCATCCTCGTCGAGCAGATGCGCCGCGAGGGCTACGAGCTGACCGTCGGCAAGCCCCAGGTGGTCACCCGCCAGGTCGACGGCAAGACGCACGAGCCCTTCGAGCACCTCACGATCGACGCCCCGGAGGAGTACCTCGGTGCGATCACGCAGCTCCTCGCCGCCCGCAAGGGCCGCATGGACGGCATGTCGAACCACGGCACCGGCTGGGTCCGCATGGAGTTCATCGTTCCGTCGCGCGGCCTGATCGGCTTCCGCACCGAGTTCCTCACCACCACGCGCGGCACCGGCATCGCGAACGCGATCCTGCACGGCTACGAGCCGTGGGCCGGCGCGATCGTCACCCGCAACAACGGGTCGATCGTCGCGGACCGCAACGGCGTCGTGACCCCGTTCGCCATCATCGCGCTCCAGGAGCGGATGACCTTCTTCGTGAACCCCACCGAGGAGGTCTACGAGGGCATGGTGATCGGCGAGAACTCGCGCAACGACGACATGGACGTGAACATCACCAAGGAGAAGAAGCTGACCAACATGCGTCAGTCCACCTCCGACACCTTCGAGTCGATGACGCCGTCGCGTCAGCTGACGCTCGAGGAGTGCCTCGAGTTCGCCCGCGAGGACGAGTGCGTCGAGGTCACCCCCGAGGTCGTCCGCATCCGCAAGGTGGAGCTCGATGCGAACGCCCGCGCGCGCATGACGAGCCGCCTCAAGAAGCAGGGCTGAGCCCCGGGCGCCTCGGCGCCCGCCCACGACGAGACCGGCCGGAGCGATGCCCCGGCCGGTCTCGTCGTCTCCGCCCGGTGCTGCAGCGTGCAGCGCCGATCCCGTCCCTCGCGGTCCGGATCAGCCCGCCGGACTCGGAGAGGGAGAGGGGGTCGAGGACTCCGCCTCGAGCGTCGAGGTGACGAAGGAGACGAACGCCGCCGCGTCGTCCGGCTTCCCCGTGTACTGCTCGCCGTTCACCAGCACGGTGGGCGTCGACTCGAGCTTCGGCAGCGAGGAGTTAGCGAGGGGGAGCGAGGTGGCCCGCTCGGTCGCGGCCTTCACCCAGGGCCGGAACTCGCCCGCGGTCATGCAGGCGAGGACGTCGTCGTCGGTGACGCCCGCTCCGGTCACCAGCGCCCGCAGAGCGTCGTCGTCGAGGCCCGTCGTCCCCTCCGCCGGCTGCTGCGCGAAGAGCGCCGCGTTCACGGCGAGGAAGCGGTCCGGATCCTCGTCGGCGACGCACGCCGCGGCGTTCGCGGCCCGGCTGGAGTACTCGGAGCCGGCCGAGGAGGAGTCGAGGATCGCCACCGGGTGGATCTCGAGCGTGATCGCCTCCTTCGTCAGCCACGACTGCAGCTGCTCGGCGTTCGCCTTCTCGAACTGCCCGCAGTACGGGCAGAGGTAGTCGACGTAGAGGTCGACGGCGACGACTCCGCCCGCCCGTGTGGCGCTCTCGTCGGTCGGGACGGGGGATGCTCCCGGAGCGATCGCCGCGCTCGTCGTCGCCGTCACGGCCGAGCCGTCGCCCGCGAGGACGATGCCGTCGCTGAGCATGTTCGCCGGGCCGGCGCTCGCGACCTCCTGCTGCGACCAGACGTTCCAGCAGACCAGGGCCACGACCGCGAGGAGCCCGACGACCGCTCCGCCCTGCCCGAGCAGCCGGTTCCGGCGCCGCCGGCGCCTCTCGGCTTCGCGGCGCTCCCGCGCCTGCGCTCGGGCGAGCTCCTGGCGCTCGCGCTTGGTCAGGCCGCTTCTCGCACTGTTCCCGGACATCGCCGACGACGCTACGGGCGCAGGCTTCGGCGCGCCGTGGAGTGCGCCCGCCGGATCCTGGGACGGAGTGCGGGTCCTCTCAGGGATCAGGCGAAGAGGCCGGAGCCGAGGAAATCGGTCTCGTCGCGGGCACCGGGCGGCACCGCGAACACGGCCGAGCCGACGTGCTTCACGTACTCGTTCAGCGCGTCGGTCGCGAGGTTCCGCTGCACGGTGACGAACTGCTCCGGGGAGCGCTGGAACGAGAGGAAGAACAGCCCCGCGTTCAGGCGTCCGAGCTCGTCGTTGCCGTCGACGAAGTTGTAGCCGCGGCGCAGGAGCCGCACCCCGTTGTTCACGCTCGGGTGCGCGAGGCGCACGTGCGACTCCTGATCGATCAGCGGGGCACCCGTGGCGCCGGCCGCTGCGAAGTCGGGCTCCGTGGACTCCGTGCCGCCCGAGAGCGGGGCTCCGGACCCCTTGCTGCGGCCGATGACCCGCTCCTGCTCGCCCAGCTGGCTGCGGTCCCACGTCTCGATGATCATCCGGATCTTCCGCGCGACCAGGTAGCTGCCGCCGACCATCCACGCGGGGCCGTCGGAGGAGGGGACCCAGACGTGCTCTTCTACGGCGTCGGCCTCCTCGGACTTCACGTTCGCCGTGCCGTCCTTGAAGCCGAAGAGGTTGCGCGGAGTCGCCTGGGCGGTGGACGTCGAGGAGGTGCGGCCGAAGCCGAGCTGCGACCAGCGGAGCGAGGCCCGGCCGAACGCGATCCGGCTCAGGTTGCGGATGGCGTGCACGGCGACCTGCGGATCGTCGGCGCAGGCCTGGATGCAGAGGTCGCCGCCGCCGGCCGACGGGACGAGCGCGTCGCCGCGGAAGCGGGGCAGGGCCTGCAGCTGCGGAGGCCGGCGGTCGGCGAGGCCGAAGCGGTCGGCGCCGGACTCGTCCGTGAAGAGGGTGGGTCCGAAGCCGACCGTGACGGTGAGGGACGCGGCGTCGAGCCCGAGCGCCTCCCCGGTGTCCTCCGGGGGAGCCGTGTCCGGCCCGTCCACCGCGCCGGTCTCGCCGATCTCGAGGCCCTGGGTCATCCGCGAGGCGGCGAGCGTCCAGTCCTTCAGGAGCTCGACGAGGTCCTCGCGCGTGGTGCCCGCGGCGAGGTCGAACGCGGCGAAGTGCAGCCGGTCCTGAGCGGCGGTGGTGATGCCCGCCTGGTTCGCGCCGAAGAACGGCACGGTGCGCGTGGCGGAGGAGGCCGTCGCGCTCGCAGACGATGTGACGGCCACCGTGCCGCCCACTCCGGCGGCCAGCCCGGCCGTCCCCGCCGAGACGAGGCCGAGAAGCCCGCGCCGCGAGAGGCGGCGGGGCTCGTCGGAGGGCTGTTGGGAGGCCGTCGGCCGGGCTCCCTCGTGATGCTCGGCGCCCACTAGGCGGCCGGCTCCTCGACGCCCAGCACCGTGTGGGTCAGCTGCGAGAGCGGCTCGGAGAGAGCGTTGACCGCGTCCGAGAGCTCCTTCTTCTGCTCCGCGGTGACGGTGGAGTACGCAGCGAAGCCGGAGTCGATCGAGCCGTACTGCGCGAGCAGGGCGTCGAGCTCGGAGAACCGCTGCGTGATCCGTCCGGTGAGGTCGGCGCCCTCGTCGCCGCTGGCGGTCGCGATCGGCTCGACGTTGCCGAACGCCACCTCCGCGCCCTGGACGTTCGCGGCGAAGTCGGTGAGGTCAGTGCTCGACCACCAGTCCTCCTCGCCCGTGATCTTGCCGGCCGCGACCTCGTCGAGCAGGCCGATGGCGCCGTTGGAGATGTCGCCCACCGAGACGGTGAAGCCGGGCGCGTTCACGAGGTCGGCCAGGCTCTGCACGTCGTCGACGAGGCCCTGGCCGAACTGCGCGCGCTGCTCGGGGGTGGAGGGCGCCCAGTCGAGGAGCGCGCTCGTGCCGTCGGAGTTGAGCGCACCCTCCGCGGGGGCCCACAGGTCCTTCTCGATGCGGTGGAAGCCGGTCCAGTCCAGGCCCTCGGCGACGGCGTCGACCTCGCGGTAGTCGATGCGCGGGTCGAGGTCGCCGAACGCCTCCGCGGTCGGCTCGATCCGCTCGTAGAAGACGCGGGTCGACGCGAAGAGGCCGCGCGCCTTCTCGTCGTCGCCGGCCTCGTAGGCCTGGGCGAACTCGGCCACCGCGGGGAGCAGCTCGCCCACCTGCGACTTCACGTACGCCACGTAGTTGGTGACCGCCGCCTCCGTCGCCGCCTTCTCGTCCGCCGACTGCGCGGTGGCCTCACCGGTCACGGTGAACTCGCTCAGCCCGACCGGGGCGCCGACCTGCTGGAACTTGCAGGCGGTGTAGTAGGTGCCCGGCTCGAGCTGAGCGACGTAGGAGACGCTCTGGCCCGGGGTCACGTTCTCCTTCTCGCCCACGATCCGCAGCTTGTCCTCGGCCAGGATCTCGAACTCGTTGACGTCCGAGCCGCCGTTGGTCAGTGAGAACGTCACCGCTCCCGCCTCGGCGGTCGCCGTCGACACCTCGCAGGCGTCGTCCCTGATCGCGACGTCGAGCGCGGCGGAGGAGGAGGACGCGGGAGTGTTCGGCACGCAGCCCGTGAGGATCAGCGCCAGGGCGCCGGCGCCGGCGAGGCCGAGGGTGACGCGGGGGAGGGTGGGACGAGCGCGCGAGGACATGCTTCTCCTGGATCGGGGCGAGTGCGCCGGCGGTGCCGGAGCGGGTCAGACGGAGGTGGGAGCGGGAGCGGCGACCGGGGCCGCGCTGCCCCGTCGCGGACCGCGCAGGCGGACCTGGCGGACGAACAGGGCGCCGACGACGACGAGGTAGAGCAGCCAGGCGGCGAACTGCAGAGCGGTCGGCTCGGGCGTGTAGTTGAAGAGGCCGCCGACCACGGCGGTCACGGGCGGCGGGAGGATCGGGCCGAGCGAGAACAGCGGGGTGCCCCAGCCGGGCAGGAGCGACGCCTCCTGCAGGTCGCCGACGCCGTAGGAGAGGACGCCGGCCGCGACAAGGATGAGGAAGCCGCCCGTCCAGGTGAAGAAGCGCCCGAGGTCGATCCGGACGAAGCCCCGGAAGATCAGGTACGCGATGACGACCGAGCTGAGGATGCCCAGCATCGCGCCGACCGTGCCGACCCACGCGCTGGATCCCGACCCCGCAGTGCTCGAGGACACGCTCGCCCAGACGAAGAGCGCCGTCTCGATGCCCTCGCGGCCGACGCTGATGAAGCCGAGGACCACGATGCCGAGGGCCGAACCCGCGACGGCGCCGTCGAGCCGGGACTCGAGGTCGCCCTTCATGCTGCGGGCGTTCGCGCCCATCCAGAAGATCATCCAGGTGACCAGGCCGACCGCGAGGATCGAGAGGCCGCCGCCGATGAGCTCCTGAGCCTGGAACGACAGGGTCGAGGGGCCCCAGGTGAGGATCGCACCGGTGACGAGTGAGATCGCGATCGCGGCGGCGATACCGGTCCAGAGCCGCGGCAGCACGTCGCGCCGGCCGAGCTTGGTCAGGTAGGCCACGAGGATGCCGACGACGAGGCCGGCTTCGAGGCCTTCGCGGAGGCCGATGAGGTAGTTTGCGAGCACGCGTGTTCTCTTGGTCGATGGTGGACGAGGAGGGGGCGACTCCCGCCCCGAGTCGATCCGGTCGGCGGGGCTCCGTTGTTCGGTAAGCCTTGCCTAACCCGGGTCGACTGTAGTCCGCTGCCCGGTCGCTGTCCAGAAGCACCCGCAGCGGAGGACGCGCAGGACGAGAGGCGGAGAGTGGACGCGGGCCGGGACGCAGCAGCGGAGCGGGTGGTGGCGGTGCACGCCCACCCCGACGACGAGACGATCACCATGGGCGGGACCCTGGCGCGGCTGGTGGCGCAGGGCGCCTCCGTCACCGTCGTCACCGCCACGCGGGGCGAGTGCGGCGAGGTCATCCCCGAGGACCTCGCTCCGCTCGAGGGCTCGGCCGAGCTGGCCGCGCACCGGACGACCGAGCTCGTCGTCGCCCTGACGGCCCTCGGCGTCGCCGACCACCGCTTCCTCGGCGAGGGGGGCGCCCGCGCACCCGGCCTCGCTCCGCGCGTCTACCGGGACTCCGGCATGCAGTGGGGGCCCGGCCGCGTCCCGGTGCCGCTCGAGCCGGTGCATCCCGCGTCCTTCACCGCCGCGCCCGAGGACGAGGAGGTGGCGGATCTCGTCGCCGTCCTCCGGCAGGTCGACGCGGGCGTCGTGCTGTCGTACGACGCGGGCGGCGGCTACGGCCACCCGGACCACGTCCGCACCGCCCGGGTCGCCGAGCGCGCCGCCGAGCGCCTGGGCCTGCGCTTCCTCGCCGTCCTCCCCGACGCGGCCCCGCCCCTCCCCGGGGACGTCGTGATCGAGCTGTCCGCCGAGGACCACGCCCGCAAGCGCGCGGCCCTCGAGGCGCACGCGACGCAGCTGGTGGTCGAGGGCGACGAGGCCCGCCTCTCGAGCGGTCCGCCGTTCCCCATCGGCCGCATCGAGCGCTTCCGCCCGGTCGCGCAGGCGGGCCGTCCGGCGCCGCTGCCGGAGGAGCGTCCGACGCTGGGATCGCGCGTGCTGTCGGGCGTCGCCGGAGTCCTGGTCGGCGCGGTGGTCGGAGCGATCACGACGGTCGCTCACCAGAGCACCGTGTCGGTCGGCGGAGTCGTCCTCCCGGTCGGCTTGGCCGCCTCCCTCGCCGGTGTGCTGCTGCTCCTGCTCGGGCTGCGCCTCGTGCTCATCGACCGGTTCGTCGCGTTCTGCACTGCGATGGGCCTGCTCGGGATGATCGGGCTGCTCGCCCTGCGCAGCACCGGCGGATCCGTCCTCGTCCCGGCGAACGGCCTCGGCGTGGCCTGGACCTTCCTCCCCGCCCTCATCGCCCTCGTCGTGATCGCCTGGCCGCGGCTGCGGGCGGCCGCTCCCGCCGCCGCCCCGCGGCCCGCGGACGCCGACGCCCCGTCGGCCCCCGTACGATAGAGACACTGTTCGAAGGGACCTGGAGCACCGTGACCTACGTGATCGCACTTCCGTGCGTCGATGTCAAAGACCGCGCCTGCATCGACGAGTGCCCGGTCGACTGCATCTACGAAGGCGAGCGCTCGCTCTACATCCACCCGGACGAGTGCGTCGACTGCGGTGCCTGCGAGCCGGTCTGCCCCGTCGAGGCGATCTACTACGAGGACGACCTCCCCGAGGAGTGGTCCGACTACTACAAGGCCAACGTCGAGTTCTTCGACGAGATCGGCTCCCCGGGCGGAGCCGCCAAGGTCGGCGTGATCGCGAAGGACCACCCGGTCATCGCGGCGCTGCCTCCGCAGAGCCACTGAGGCCGCTCCCGTGGCCCTCAGCGCGCTGCCCGACTACCCCTGGGACCTGATGGCGCCCTTCGCCCGCACGGCGGCGGAGCACCCCGGCGGGATCGTCGACCTGTCGATCGGCTCGCCGGTGGACCCGACGCCCGCCCCGATCCGCGACGCGCTCGCCCGCGCGACGGACTCGCACGCGTACCCCACGACCGTGGGCACCCCCGCTCTGCGCGAGGCGATCGCCGCCTGGTACGCGCGGCGGCGCGGAGTCGAGGGCCTCGGGATCGACGAGGTCCTGCCGACGATCGGCTCCAAGGAGCTCGTCGCCTGGCTGCCCTTCCTCCTCGGACTCGGGGAGGGGGACGTGGTCGTGCATCCGCGCGCCGCCTACCCGACGTACGCGATGGGCGCGGCGATCGCCGGCGCTGAGGCGCTCGCCTCCGACGACCCCGCCGAGTGGCCCGCGACGACACGCCTGGTCTGGCTCAACTCTCCCGGCAACCCCGATGGCGCCGTGCTCGACGTGCCCGCCCTGCAGCGCGCCGTCGCCCGTGCCCGTGAGCTGGGCGCTGTGATCGCGGGGGACGAGTGCTACGCCGAGCTCGGCTGGGACGGCCGCTGGGCCGACGAGCCGATCCCGAGCGTCCTCGACCCGCGCGTGGTGGGGGAGGACCGCACCGGGGTCCTCGGCGTCTACTCGCTGAGCAAGCAGTCGAACCTCGCCGGCTACCGCGCCGCCTTCGTCGCCGGGGACGCGGCCCTGATCGCGCGCCTGGTGACCGTCCGCAAGCACGCGGGCATGATCGTGCCCGGTCCGCTGCAGGAGGCGATGATCGTCGCCCTCGCCGACGACGAGCACGTCGCCGCGCAGAAGGAGCGCTACCGCTCCCGCCGCGACCGCCTCCGGCCCGCCCTCGAGTCCGCGGGCTTCCGGATCGACCGCAGCGAGGCCGGCCTCTACCTGTGGGCGACCGAGGGCCGCCCGGCCTGGGAGTCCATCGACCGCCTCGCCCGCCTCGGCGTCCTCGCGGGCCCCGGCGTCTTCTACGGGGAGGGCTTCCCCGAGCACGTGCGCCTCTCGCTGACGGCCTCCGACGAGCGGATCGACGCGGCCGTGGAGCGCCTGTCCGGCGGCCTCTGAGGCGTTCGACCCGGCCGATCCTGGCGGGTTCCGACAAGGCCCCGGCCCCAGCGCTGGGCGATGTCACAGTGCCCCCGCTTTGCCCATAGGCTGTATGTGGTTCGGTCGACGGCGCCTCGCGAGGCCCCGGCTGCACCACGATCCAGACCCGGCGCCGCCCGCTCCGCGCGAGCGCTCCCGGGGTGCGACCGCGACGACCTGGGAGGCGTTGTGACCGAATCCGGCACGCAGAGCGACGGAACCGCGACGGTGGGCTCCACGGAGCCCGCGACCGGGAGCGCCACGACGCCGCCTCCCGCGCCGGCGGAGCAGGAGCTCCCCGAGAAGGTCACGCTCACCTTCGGCGACCGCACCGCGGACTTCCCGGTCCTGCGCAGCGTCGACGGCTCCTCGAGCATCGACTTCTCGACCCTGTCGAAGCAGACCGGCTTCATGTCGCTCGACTACGGCTTCGTGAACACGGCGGCGACCAAGTCGCAGATCACCTACATCGACGGCGACCAGGGGATCCTCCGCTACCGCGGCTACCCGATCGAGGAGGTGGCCACCAACGCGACCTACCTCGAGGTGGCCTGGCTCCTCATCTACGGCGAGCTGCCGACGGCCGACGAGCTCGCGGGCTTCGACGAGCGCATCCGCCGCCACACGCTCCTCCACGAGGACCTCAAGCGCTTCTTCGACGCGCTCCCTCACAGCGCGCACCCCATGTCGGTGCTCTCGGCCGGAGTGTCGGCCCTGTCGACGTACTACGAGGACAGCTCCAACCCGAAGGATCCGGAGGCTGTGGAGCTCACCACGATCCGCCTCCTGGCGAAGCTGCCCGTGATGGCGGCGTACGCCCACAAGAAGGCGATCGGCCAGGCGTTCCTCTATCCGGACAACTCGCTGAGCTTCGTCGACAACTTCCTCCGCCTCAACTTCGGCACGATGGCCGAGCAGTACCAGGTCGACCCGGTGCTCTCGAAGGCGCTCGACCGCCTCCTGATCCTCCACGAGGACCACGAGCAGAACGCGTCGACGTCGACCGTCCGCCTCGTCGGCTCCACCGAGGCGAACCTCTACGCCTCCGTCTCGGCCGGCATCAACGCCCTGTTCGGCCCTCTGCACGGCGGAGCGAACGAGGCGGTGCTCACCATGCTCGGCCGGATCCGCGAGTCGGGCGAGAGCGTGTCGACGTTCGTCGAGCGGGTGAAGAGCAAGGAGGAGGGCGTGCGCCTGATGGGCTTCGGCCACCGGGTGTACAAGAACTACGACCCGCGCGCGAAGCTGGTCAAGGAGAGCGCCTCCGAGGTCCTGCAGGCCCTCGGCGTGAAGGACCCGCTGCTCGACATCGCGATGGAGCTCGAGGCCCTCGCTCTCGAGGACGACTACTTCAAGGAGCGGCGCCTCTACCCGAACGTCGACTTCTACACGGGCGTCATCTACAAGGCGATGGGCTTCCCGACCCGGATGTTCACCGTGCTCTTCGCGATCGGCCGCCTGCCCGGCTGGATCGCCCACTGGCGCGAGATGAACACCGACAAGCAGACCAAGATCGGCCGCCCGCAGCAGCTCTACATGGGCTCGCCCGAGCGCCACTGGCCGACCGACCGCTGACCGGTCCCCGAGAGCCCGTCCCCGCCGGGGGCGGGCTCTCGCTGTGCAGCGCACCCGCCTCTCGTCAGCCGTCCGAGGCTCGAACCTCTTCTTCGAGGCGGGACGCAGAGCGGCGTGGTCGCCGCGGACTCGATCAGCACGGTTCGTCCCGGGGTGCCGCCTGCTGGGCCCGGCGGCGCCGGACGCCCGTCCTCAGGCGTGCAGGGCGGCGTTCAGCTCGATGCCGGCGCCGGTGCGGGGGAGGACCTCGACAGCTCCGGTGAGTGAGTTGCGGCGGAAGAGCAGGTTCGGCACGCCCGAGAGCTGCACGGCCTTCACGGTCTGCGGGGCGCCGTCGGCGCGCGGCGCTCCGCCGACCACGACGACCTTGGTGCCGGCGGTCACGTAGAGGCCGGCCTCGACGACGGTGTCGTCGCCGAGGGAGATGCCGATGCCCGAGTTCGCACCCAGCAGCGCCCGCGCGCCGATCGAGACGCGCTGCACTCCTCCGCCCGAGAGGGTGCCCATGATGGACGCGCCTCCGCCGATGTCCGAGCCGTCGCCGACCACGACGCCCTGCGAGATGCGCCCCTCGATCATCGAGCTGCCGAGGGTCCCGGCGTTGAAGTTGACGAAGCCCTCGTGCATCACCGTCGTGCCGGGTGCCAGATGCGCCCCGAGGCGGACGCGCGAGGTGTCCGCGATGCGCACCTTCGCGGGGGTGACGTAGTCGGTCAGCCGCGGGAACTTGTCGATCCCGGTGGCCTGGATGCCGTGGCGCCGGAGCGAGGGGCGCAGGCGGGTGAACGACTCCGGCGAGACCGGACCGGCGTTCGTCCACACCACGTTCGGCAGGTGGGCGAAGACGCCGTCGAGGTTCACCTCGTTCGGGCGGACCAGGAGGTGCGAGAGCAGGTGCAGCCGCAGGTAGGCGTCGGACGTGGAGGCGGGCGGCGCCTGCACGTCGATCTGCAGCGTGACCACGTCGATGCGGACCTCGCGGCGCGGATCCTCGCCGGCCTGCTCCTCGAACTCCGCCGGCACGATCCAGGGGTCGCGGCCGGCCGGGATGGTGCCGAGGCGCGGCTCCGGGAACCAGGTGTCGAGGACGGTGCCGTCGGCGGCCACGGTGGCGAGCCCGTATCCCCAGGCGGAGGCGGGCGCGGAGGAGTCTGCGGAGTGCTCGAGGGTCATGCCGATCAGGGTAGCGCGGAGCGTCCGGCCGCTACCCTGGGGCGCATGGCCGATCCGACCACCGCCCCTCCGCTCGATCTGCGCACCGATCCGGTCGCCCTGACGCGGATCCTCTGCGACATCCCGTCCGTCTCGGGCGACGAGCTCGAGATCGCGGACGCGGTGCAGTGGGCGCTCGAGCAGTACGACCACCTCGAGGTCATCCGCGACGGCCACACCGTCGTGGCGCGGACGAACCTCGGCCTCGCCCAGCGCGTCGTGATCGCCGGGCACCTCGACACGGTGCCGGTCAACGGCAACCTGCCCGTCGTCGCCGAGACGATCGACGGCGTCGAGCACCTGATCGGCCGCGGGACCGTCGACATGAAGGCCGGAGTGGCGGTGCAGCTCGTCCTCGCCGCCGAGCTCTCCGATCCGGCCGTCGACATCACCTGGATGTGGTACGACAACGAGGAGGTCGCAGCGGACCTCAACGGCCTCGGCCGTCTCTCCCGGCACCGCCCCGACCTCTTCTCCGCCGACTTCGCCGTGCTCGGCGAGCCGACCAGCGGAGCAGTGGAGGGCGGCTGCAACGGGACGCTCCGGGTCGACGTGGTCACCCGCGGCGTCCGCGCCCACTCCGCCCGCAGCTGGGTCGGCGAGAACGCGATCCACGCGGCGGCGCCGATCCTCGACCGCCTCGCCGCCTACGTACCGCGCGAGGTCGAGGTCGAGGGCCTCGTGTACCGCGAGGGCGTCAACGCCGTGCGCGTCACCGGCGGGGTCGCGGGCAACGTGATCCCGGACCTCTGCACGGTGCAGGTCAACTACCGCTTCGCCCCCGACCGGTCCGGGGAGGAGGCGCTCGCCCACCTCGAGGAGCTCTTCGAGGGGTTCGAGGTGACGGTGGACGATCTGGCCGAGGGCGCCCGCCCGGGGCTGGACGCACCTCTGGCCCAGGCCTTCCTCGCGGCCGTCGGAGCCGAGGCGAAGCCCAAGTACGGCTGGACCGACGTCGCGCGGTTCTCCGCCATGGGCATCCCGGCTGTCAACTACGGACCGGGCGACCCGCTCCGGGCCCACGCCGACGACGAGCGCGTGGCGGTGCACGAGATCACCGAGTGCACCGAGGGCCTCCGCCGCTGGCTGACCGCGTCCTCGTGAGCGCGACCGCCACGGCCGTCCCCGTCCGCCTCCGCCTGCGCCTGGTCCCGTGGTGGGCGCGCGTCCTCCTGGTGTACATCGCGACCCGCGTGGTCACGACGGTGATCCTGCTGCAGTTCGCCGCGCACCAGCTCGCGAACCCGTGGACCGGACCCTCCCCGTCCTACTCGGCCTTCGCGTCGATGTGGGACGGCCGCTGGTACGAGATCATCGCGGCCACCGGGTATCCCGGCTTCCTGCCGATCACGCAGGACGGCCACGTGGGGGAGAACGCCTGGGCCTTCATGCCGCTCTACCCGGGCGTCGTGAAGGCGCTGATGGCGCTCACCGGCCTCACCTGGGCTCCGGCCGCCGTGACCGTCTCCGTCCTGTGCGGAGCCGGAGCCTGCCTCGTCCTGTACCGCCTCTTCCGGCACTCCCTCGGCGAGTCGCAGTCGCTGACGGCGGTGCTGCTGTTCTGCGTGGCGCCGACCTCGCCGCTGATGCAGCTCGCCTACGCGGAGTCGATGGCGATGCTCCTGACCGCGGTCACGCTCCTCCTCCTGGTGCGGCGGCGCTGGCTCGCGGTCGTGCCCGTCGTGCTGCTGCTGGGCCTGACCCGGCCGAGCGGGCTCGCCTTCGCCGCCGCGCTCGGCCTGTACGTCGTCTACCGGTTCGTCCGGCGCCGCACGGAGCCGTTCCCGCGGTCGGAGTGGCTGCCGGCCGTGGGCCTGACGGCGTGGGGGCTCGTGGTCGGCTTCCTCTGGCCCGCCGTGGCGTGGGCCGTCACCGGGTCGATGACCGCGTACACCGACACCGAGCTGGCGTGGCGTGCGGTCTACATCGGCTACCAGGAGCTGCTCCCGCTGACCCCGTGGTTCCAGGGCGGCGCCTGGTGGGGCTCGTGGTGGTTCGGGGCCCCGGCCGTCGGCGTCGTGCTGGTGGTGCTCCTCCTGGCTGCGTTCGTCGGGATCCTCGCCGCACCGTGGACACGGCGGCTCGATCTCTTCAGCCGGGCCTGGGTCGCCGGGTACGGCGTCTACCTGCTGGCGTTCTTCTTCCCGCAGTCGAGCACCTTCCGGCTGCTGGGCCCGATGTTCCCGCTCGTCGGAGCGCTGGCGGTGCCGCGCTCGCCGGTCTTCCGGGTCGCGCTGGTCCTGCTCGGGATCGGCGGCCAGATCGTCTGGATCTCGATCTGCTGGGCCGTCGCCGGATCGGACTGGACCCCGCCGTGATCGTGCCGCGCGCCCGCCCGGCGCGGTGCTTCTCCCGGGACTCCCGACTCCCGCACGGGTATGCTCGTCGGAATGTCTCCCCTCACGCCAGCCGGTGAGCCGCGACACGCGTCGCCCCTCCTCCGGCCGACCCGCCGGCGAGCCGCGGCGACACCCGCCCGCTCCCCGCTGACGACCCCCTCCGCCTCCTCGACGGACCGCGGGCCGCTCGCGTGAGCGCCACCGCGATCGCGCCGGAGACGGAGGACGCCTCTCCGTCCCGCTCCCGCTGGGGTCTGCTCCGGAGGATCCCGTGGTGGATCCAGGTGCTCCTGGTCTTTGCCGTGTCCCGGGTCGTCACGACCGTGATCATGCTCCGTGTCGGCGCCGTGCGTCAGGGCGTCGAGTGGACGGGACTCCGCGACACCTACGTCCGGTTCGCGACGACGTGGGACGGCGGCTGGTACGAGCGGATCGGGATGACGGGGTACCCGTCGGTCCTGCCGCTCTCGCCGTCCGGAGCCGTGGAGCAGAACCCCTGGGCGTTCATGCCCGTCTACCCGTTCACCGTCCGCGGCCTGATGAACATCACCGGGCTCGACTGGGCGAACGCGGCGGTGCTCGTCGCCCTGGTCTGCAGTGCAGCGGCGTGCCTGGTGATCTACCGGCTGTTCCGCGTCTCGCTCAGCGAGGGCCAGGCGCTGATGGGGATCGTCTTCTTCTGCGTCGCTCCGACGTCCCCGATCCTGCAGATCGGCTACGCGGAGTCCGGCGGCATCCTCCTGACGGCCGTGCTGCTCCTCCTGCTGGTGCGCCGCAAGTGGATCTGGACGTTCCCCGTCGTGCTGGTCGTGGGGCTCCTGCGCCCGAGCGGTCTCGCGATCGCGGCGATGACGGGCCTCTACTTCCTTTACCGCGTCTGGCGGCACGTGCGCGGCACCGAGCCGTTCGCCCGCCGGGAGTTCGCCTTCACGGTCTCCCTCACGGTCTGGTCCCTCGCGGTGGGGTTCGCCTGGCTGCTCATCGCCTGGGCCGTGACCGGCTCCTTCACCGCGTACACCGACACCGAGCTCGCCTGGCGCAGCGTCTTCATCGGCGAGGGCGAGCTCATCCCCTTCACCTCCTGGTTCGCCGGCGGGGGCTGGTGGGGAGGCCTCTGGTTCGGCTCGCCGATCACGGGCATGGGCATCACCGTCGTGGTGGTGCTCGGATTCCTGGCGATCCTGTTCTCGCGGGCCACGCGCAGCCTCGACGTCTTCTCGCGGCTCTGGGTCGGCGGCTACGCGATCTACCTCTTCGCGTTCTTCTACCCGCAGTCGAGCACGTTCCGCATCCTGATGCCGATGTTCCCGCTGGCCGGGGCGCTCGCGGTGCCGCGGTCGACCCTCCTGAGGGTGTTCGTGGTGGCCGCATCGATCGTCGGGCAGATCGTCTGGGTGCTGCTGTGCTGGGTGTTCACCCCGGGCGACTGGTCCCCGCCGTGATCGGCTGACGCCCGACTTCCGGGCGCGGTTCGGAACACCCCCGCGGATGCACGATAATAGGGGGATACGTCACGAAAGGGGAACTCTATGGCGGCCATGAAGCCGAGGACCGGAGACGGACCGATGGAGGCTGTTAAGGAGGGCCGACTCATCGTCGTGCGCGTTCCGCTCGAAGGAGGCGGACGCCTCGTCGTCTCGGTCAACGATGCAGAGGCGAAAGAGCTGCACGACGCGCTCGCGTCGGTGGTGTCTCCCGCCTGATCCGCACCGTCGTGAACGCCCGTCGCACACCGTGCGGCGGGCGTTCCGTCTTTCCTCGGTCGGCCGCGCTCGTCAGGCGCGGCGCTTGTTGGCCTGCAGCAGGCCGTCGCCGATCGGCGAGAGCACGCTGACCACGGCGGGGGAGGCGCAGACCTCGGCCACCAGCGTGCGGAACGCCGTCGCGATCTCATCGCGCTGCGCGGGATTGGCCACGCGTCCGCGCCAGAGCGCGTGGGGGACGAGGACCGTCCCGCCCGGACGGACGAGCCGCAGCGCGTGCTCGACGTTCTCGATGACCTGCAGCGGATCGCCGTCGACGAAGACGATGTCGTAGGAGTTCTCGTTCATACGGGGCAGCACCTCGAGGGCGCGGCCCGGGATGAGCCGGAGCCGGTTGGGCGAGATGCCCGCCTCGTGGAACTGGGCGCGCGCGTGCTGCTGGTGCACCGCCTCGGAGTCGATCGAGGTGAGCATGGCCTCGGGGGCGCCGTCGAGCAGCCACAGGCCGCTCACTCCGGTGCCGGTGCCGATCTCGATGATGGAGGTCGCGCGCGCCGCGGCGGCGACCAGCGCGGCCTGCGCTCCGATCGAGGGGGAGACGGCGTCGATGCCCAGCTCGACCGAGAGCCGGCGGGCCGAGGCGATGGCCTCCGACTCGACGACCGCGTCCTCGGCGTACTTCCAGTTGGCATCCTTGTCGGACACGGGGGCGCTCCTCTGATCGGTGCACCGAGCGGATCGCGCCCGGGCATCGTCAGGGTACGGTGGCGCGCGGGCTCCGCGAGGGAGGCGCGGCGGGTTAGTGTTGTCCTCGTGTTCGGTCTGACGTTCGACAAGCTCCTCATCATCGGGGTCATCGCTGTCTTCGTGCTGGGTCCCGACCGCCTCCCGCACTACGCCGCCCAGCTCGGGCAGCTCGTGCGCAAGGTGCGCGGATTCGCCACGCAGGCCCGGGAGCGCGTCAAGGACGAGATGGGCGACGAGTTCAACGACGTCGACTGGAAGAAGCTCGACCCGCGCCAGTACGATCCCCGCCGCATCATCCGCGACGCCCTGCTCGAGGACGATCCGGCCCCCACCGTGAAGCCGCCCACCGCTGTCGCCGCTCCGGTCGTGCCGGGCGGCACCGGCTCCGCGCAGGACAGCTACTACACGACGATGCAGCGCTCCGTCTCGTCCGGCACGCTCTCGAGCGTCGCGCCGCCGCCGATCGACTCCGAGGCCACCTGAGCCCTGCTCCGCGAGGAGCGTCGGGCGGGCGTCTCGACCGACGCCGCCCGCACGAAGCCGCGCGGAGGCGTCAGCCGACGGCGAGCGGAAGACGACGGCCGGTCAGTCCCCGCGGCCGCGCGGCGAGCGTCGCCGCCAGGGCGTCGATCGCCCGGGCGGCAGGATCCTCCGGATCGCCGACGACGACGGGCACGCCCTCGTCGCCCCCCGCCCGCAGCGCGACGGAGATCGGCAGCGACGCGAGTAGCGGCACCTCGTCGCCCGTCGCAGTGAGCCGACGCGCGACCTCGGCCCCGCCTCCGCTGCCGAAGAGCTCCAGCACCGAGCCGTCGGGCTGCGGAAGCCCCGACATGTTCTCGACCACTCCGACGATGCGCTGGCCCGATTGGCGGGCGAGCGCGCCGCTGCGCTCGGCCACGTCGGCGGCCGCCGGCTGCGGGGTGGTGACGATGAGGACCTCCGCATGCGGGAGCAGCTGCCC
Organism: Rathayibacter sp. AY1C5; assembly: GCF_002931705.1. Lineage (NCBI taxonomy): Bacteria > Bacillati > Actinomycetota > Actinomycetes > Micrococcales > Microbacteriaceae > Rathayibacter > Rathayibacter sp. AY1C5. The sequence goes on along the minus strand of NZ_PSWD01000001.1, from coordinate 153,482 downwards.
GATGGAGATCGCCACATCCCCCGTGCCGGGAGGCAGGTCGAGCAGGAGCACGTCGAGGTCGCCGAAGTACACGTCGGTGAGGAACTGGGAGATCGTGCGGTGCAGCATGGGTCCGCGCCAGGAGACGGCCGCCCCCCGGGTGTCGCCCTCGAGGAACATCCCGATCGAGATGACCTTCACGCCGTGCGCCACCGGCGGCAGCATCAGTTCGCCGACGCGGGTGGGCCCCGCGACGCGCCCGTCGTGCATCAGGCCGAGCAGGCCGGGGATGGAGAAGCCGTGCACGTCGGCGTCTACGAGGCCGACCGCGAGCCCCCGCTGAGCGAGGGCGACCGCGAGGTTGGCGGTGACGGTCGACTTGCCGACACCGCCCTTGCCGCTGGTGACCGCGTACACGCGGGTGAGCGAGTCCGGGCCGAAGGGCATGCTCCGGCGGCCGCCCTGGAGGCGCTCGGTGAGGGCGGTGCGCTGCGCCGGCGTCATCACTCCGACCACGACGTCGACCGCCGTGACTCCGGGAGCCGAGGCCGCGGCCTCGCGTACGTCGCGCTCGATCGCGGAGGCGGCCGGGCAGCCGACGATGGTCAGCCGGATCGCGACGCGGACCGCTCCGTCGACGGCCGCCTCGACCGACTCGAGCATGTCGAGCTCGGTGATGGGCTTCCGGATCTCCGGATCGACGACCCGGGCCAGCGCCGTCCTGACGGCGGTCTCGATGGCGGCGACGTCAGGCATCGCGCCGCTCGGGCTCCTGCGCCCGATCCTTCTCGAGCTCCTCGAGGAGGCCGCGCAGCTCCGAGCGGATGAAGTCCTTGCTCGCCATGTCGCGTATCGCCAGGCGCAGGGCCACGACCTCGCGCGCGAGGTACTCGGTGTCCGCGAGGTTGCGCTCGGCCCGCTGCCGGTCCTGCTCGATCTGGACGCGGTCGCGGTCGTCCTGGCGGTTCTGCGCGAGCAGCAGCAGCGGCGCGGCGTAGGAGGCCTGCAGCGAGAGGATCAGCGTCAGCACCGTGAAGCCGAGGGCCTGCGAGTCGAAGCGCGCGTCCGCGGGCCCGTAGGTGTTGAACATCAGCCAGAAGACGCAGAAGATCGTCATGCCGACCAGGAACCACGGCGTGCCCATGCCGCGGGCGAACGACTCGGTCAGGCGGCCGAAGCGGTCGCTGCTCGGGCGGTTCCGCCGCGAGAGGACGCGGGTGCGCAAGCCCTTGGGAGCGTCCAGGCGCCGGTCCTGCTTGGTGTCCCTAGCCACGCGCGCCCCTCCGTCCCCGTCGTGTCCTGCCTGTCGCCGCGGGTGCCGGCGGCACGAGCGGGACGCCCTGCGTCGCCGTCGTCACCGGCTTCCTCGGTTCGTCGTCGTCGCCGTGGCTGCGCCAGTCGTCGGGGAGGAGGTAGTCGAGGACGTCGTCGATGGTCACGACGCCGACGAGGCGGTGGGACGCGTCGACGACGGGCACCGAGACGAGGTTGTAGCTGGCCAGGATCCGGGCGACCTCGGCCGCCGAGGTCTCGGGCGTGATCGGGTCCATGCTCTGGTCGAGCAGGGTGCCGAGGCGCTCGTGCGGCGGGTAGCGGAGCATCCGCTGGAAGTGCACCATGCCGAGGAAGCGGCCGGTCGGCGGCTCGTAGGGCGGCAGCGTGACGCAGACGGCGGCGCCGAGGGCCGGGGCGAGCTCGTGGCGGCGGATGAGGGCGAGACCCTCGGCGACGGTCGCCTCGGAGGAGACGATGATCGGCTCCGTGGTCATCAGACCGCCGGCGGACTCCGGGGCGTAGGTGAGGAGCATGCGGACGTCGTCCGCCTCCTCCGGCTCCATCAGCTCCAGGAGCGCCTCGCCGCGCTCCTCCGAGAGCTGGGCGATCAGGTCGGCCGCGTCGTCCGGCTGCATCTGGTCGAGGACGTCGGCGGCGCGGTCGTCGTCGAGCCGGCCGAGGATCTCGACCTGCTCGCTCTCGGGCATCTCCTCGAGCACGTCCGCGAGGCGGTCGTCCGAGAGCTCGCCGGCGACCTCGAGCATCCGCTGCTGCGGCAGGTCGAGGAGCGTGCTGGCGAGGTCGGCGGGCTTGAGCTCGGAGAGGCTGGCGACGTACTGCTCGGCGGACTGCGCCTCGGTCGAGACGCTCTCGCGGACCTCGCGCCAGCCGGCGAAGGCGGTCGCGCCCTTGGCGAAGGGGGAGGGGCTGGTCTTGGGCCGGCGGACGAAGAGCTGCGCGAGCTCCCACTCGCCGGGAGCGGCCTCCTCGATCGCGACGTCCTCGACGACCGCGTCACCGGAGCCGTCCACGAAGCTCACCCGGCGGCCGAGGAGCTCGGCGATGACGCGGACCTCTCCGCCCCGCTGCTCGAAGCGGCGCACGTTGATGAGCCCGGTGGTGATGATCTGGCCGCTGCCGATGCTGGTGACCCGGCCGATCGACACGAAGACCCGACGGCGCCCGGGGATCTCGACCACCAGGCCGACCACCCGCGGGGCGTCGTTCTGCCGGTAGACCAGGAGCACGTCGCGGACCTTGCCGACGCGATCGCCGGCCGGGTCGAAGACACTGCATCCGGCCAAGCGCGCGACGAAGACTCTGGCGGAACTCACGGCTACAAACCTAGTCCCGTGCAGCCGGGCGGACGCCGAGCGTTCCCGGCTCGCCCTCGGCCGGTTCTCCGAATCCGTTCAGAGACCTTCAAGTGGCCTGTGCGATTCTGTCCGGGTGACTCAGCAGACGCCGTTCAGCGGCCGAGGGCCGGCCTTCCCCACGATCCCGCGCGGGGAGATCCTCGCCACGTTCGACACGTACCAGGAGGCGCAGGCCGCCGTCGACGTGCTCGCCCGCGCCGACTTCCCGGTGCGCCAGCTCGCCATCATCGGCAACGAGCTCAAGAGCGTCGAGCGGGTGACCGGCAAGCTCACCTGGGGCCGCGTCGCCCTCGCCGGAGCGGCCTCCGGCGCCTGGCTCGGTGTCTTCCTGGGCCTCCTGCTCATCATCTTCTCGCCGACGACGGAGTTCTCCTTCCTCATCGCGGCGGTCCTCCTCGGCGCCGGCTTCGGGATGCTCTTCGGGCTCGCCTCCTACGCCGTGAACCGCCGCCGTCGCGACTTCACCTCGACCATGCAGGTGATCGCGACAAGCTACTCCGTGCTCGTGGACCCCGAGGTGGTCAACCGCGCGCGCAACCTGCTCGACGGCGGCACCTCCCCGGCGGAGGCGCCGCAGACGGCCTGGGCTCCGCCGCCCGCCGCGGTCGGCGACCCGCAGCCGCAGCCCGTCCGCCCCGAGGACGACCCGCGCTGACGATCCTCCACGAAGGCCCCCGGTCCGCCGGGGGCCTTCGTCATTCCGGGGGCGGGGCGGCTCAGGCGGAGCCGACGGGCGGGAGGACGATGTCGACCGCGAGACCCCGGGGGGAGCGGTTGACCAGGGCGACCGTCCCGCCGGCCGAGAGCACGGTGGTGTGCACCAGGGCCAGCCCCAGACCGCTGCCGCCGGAGGCGAGGGTCCGGGAGTCGTCCGGGCGGGAGAAGCGGTCGAAGGCGACCGGGATGAAGGCGTCGGGCATCCCCGGTCCGTCGTCCGAGACGCTGAGCATCAGGCGCCCGTCCGACTGCGAGAGGGAGGCGACGATCATGCCGCCGCCGTTCATCGCCTGGATCGCGTTCCTCACGAGGTTGTCGATCACCCGGCCGAAGTCCTGGGACGCGACCGCGTAGAGCCGCACCGGCTCGCGCTCGTCGATCTCGTAGTCGATCTCCACCCCCGACTCCGAGGCGAGCAGGCGGGTGCGGTCGACGGCGCCCACCAACTCGTCGACGAGCTCGGCGAAGGGAGCGGTCGGGCGGACGGTGCGGCTCTCGATGCGCGAGATGTCGAGGAGGGCGGATGCGAGGCGCACGAGCCGGTCGACGCTCTTCTGCGCGTCGAGGATGACCCGGTCGACCGCGACCGGGTCGTCGACGCGGTGGTGGGCGATCTCGAGCTGGGCGGAGAGCGCGGCGAGGGGAGTGCGGAGCTCGTGGCTCGCATCCGACACCATCTGCTTCTCCCGGGCCAGCGACGCGGTCTGCTTGGTCAGGAACGCGTTCAGCGTCACCGCGAGCTCGTCGATCTCGTCGCGCGTGCCGACGACCGGGAGCTGGTCGCCCTGCCCGGGCTCGGCGGCGATCTGATCCGCGCGCGCCCGCATCCGGCGCACCGGGGCGAGGGCCGCGCCCGTCAGGATCCACGAGGCGAGCCCGAACGTGACGACGAGGAAGATCGCGGCGTAGACGAGCACGTGGGCGAAGTCGTCGAGGACGAGCTGCGACGCGGCCTGATCGCGGGCGGAGGCGACCTGCCAGACGCCGCGATCGCTCTCGATGGCCGTGAAGCGGACCAGATAGCTGCCGTTCGCCGTCGTCACGTCGGCGTACCGGGGCGAGGTGTCGGCCGGCTCCTCCGCCAGAGCGCTGAGCACCTCGCCGCTCAGGCGCGAGGGCATGGTCGAGGTGCTGACGCTCCCGTCGGGCGCGAGAGCGAGGAACAGCTGGCCCGTCGACGAGCCCTGCGTGCGCGGGACGTTGCCCGCCGAGATGTCGCGGCGCACCTCGTCCTCGATCGACATCAGGATCGTCCGCTCGCTGCGGTCGACGATGCCGGTGACCACCTGGTAGAAGAGCAGCGCCGCGAGCGCGAAGAGGGCGGTCGCCACAGCGACCGTTCCCACGGTGATCCTCGCGCGGATCGAGAGCGCGCCGACCCGGCGGCGTGCCGTGCTCATCCGCGACACGGGCTATTCGACCGGGCGGAGGAAGTAGCCCTTGCCGCGGACGGTCACGATGCTGACGCCCGTGTCCTCGGTCGGGAGCTTCTTGCGCAGGTAGCTGACGTACTGGTCGACGATGTTGTTGTCGACGATCTCGCCGCCGCCCCAGATCTCGGAGAGGATCCGCTGGCGGGTCACGACGGAGCCGACGGGAGTGATGAGGAGCTTGAGGAGCTCGAGCTCCTTCGGGCTGACGTGGATGCGCGAGCCGTCGGCGGTGCGCCGGATGCTCGATCCGTCCACGGTGATGCGTCCGACGTCGATCGAGGTGGACATCAGCGACGGGCTGCGGCGCAGGAGGGCCCGGAGGCGCGCGTTGAGCTCGGTGAACGCGAACGGCTTGGTCAGGTAGTCGTCCGCTCCGGCGTCGAGGCCGAAGACGCGGTCCTCGATCGCGTCCCGCGCGGTCAGCAGCATGATCGGCGTGGGCCGGCCGAGCTCGCGGATCCGGCGGCAGATCTCGAAGCCCGACATCGCCGGCAGCATGACGTCCACGATGGCGGCCGAGAACTCGGCGTTGCTGAACGCGACGAGCGCGTCGATGCCGTTCGTGGTCAGCACGGCCTCGTAGCCGGCGTCTTCGAGGCCGCCGACGAGGGCCTCACCCATGGCTGGATCGTCTTCGACGACAAGGATCTTCACGCGCTCACCCTACGGCCCGGCTCCCAGGAGGACGCACTGGGCGGGCCGTGTGTCGATCGGATGCGGGATCGACCCATCCGATCGGCGCTGGGCGACGAATGAGGAGCAACAGACCGCTCGGGGGCGTGGCGGGAGAGGCGCGATCAGTGGCGCATTTCTACTCTTCTCTCCCCGTCGGCCCGATGATCCTGTTCGCGAAGTTCACCTCTACCGTCACCCGAAGGCGGCACAAAAATGCTCAATATTCTTTCCATCTGGGCGCGTCTCGCGCTGTCGGTCCTCCTGTGGATCGTCCTTCTTCCCGTCATGCTCGTCCTGCTGCCGTTCCGCACGGGCAGGAGCGCCTCGCTCCCCGCCCTGCGACCGGTGCCGGTTCCCGCACCGACGGTGGCGATCGACACCCGGAGCACTAGCGGCGCGTACTAGGCCCACTTCCCGGTCGTTCCGGGCTCGACGCCCCGCTCCCATGAGCTCCGGCGTGGTCCGCCCACCGATCCTCGACGCCCGAACAGCCGTGCCTCTCTCCGCCAGGAGGGGGCGCGGCTGTTCGTCGTTCCCCGGGTCGATCCCGACTGACCGACAGATGTCGATTTCGGCTCCTCTCTATCGCGAGCCGCGTCAAGCCCTTCGCAGAATCTCAGGGACTGGCAATACAGTGCTCGCACATGGTTCACCGATCGGAAGGAACACGGATGCTTCGCGCCACGCTCGACACCGCTGGGATCCAGCTCGATTCGACCACGGGAGCCCCCGTGCGCCCCGACACCCCGGTCTCGGTGGTCGCGTCGGCGCCTCAGAGCCTGATCTCGCGGATGCTCGGACGCCGCCGCTGCGAAGCCTGCGGAGCGGCCTCGGCCCGTCGCCGCGACGGCTTCTGCTCGGCCGACTGCGCCGGCACCTTCCACCTCTACGAGTGAGCCCGACCGGCCGAGTGCCGGTGGTGAACGTCCCGAAGGCCCGTGATCGACGATCGCGGGCCTTCGTGCTGTCCGGGGAGGGTCGGAGCGCCGGGTGAGGAGCGCCACGGTCGGACTCGGTCGCCCACCGGGTGACGCCGCTCGGTCCGTGGTGGAGGGGTGCGCCTCGAGGGGCGTCGAGCACCGGAGCTGAGCGCCCGCAGGCGAGGGAGGGGAGCGGAGGACCGCAGATGTGCCCCCAGTAGGATTCGAACCTACGCCCCTGCCTCCGGAGGGCAGTGCTCTATCCCCTGAGCTATGGGGGCCAGGAGTGCCTGACCACATTAGCACCCGGGCGGGGCGGGCCCCGACGCCGGGAGCGGTCCTCGCGCATGCCACGATGGAGCCATGCTGCGCACCGTCTCCGCCTCGCTGGATCTGCGTCTGAACGGCCCGACCGACCTGATCTTCCTGGTGGCGGCGACGCCCACGGGCGACTCGTTCGAGGACTCCTTCACCGTCCGGCTCGACGGGCAGGAAGTGCCGGTGCGGGAGTTCCCGGCGCGGCACGGCGCCCGCGTGCACCGCGTCGCGGGGAACGAGGGCGACCTGCGGGTCGAGTACCGGGCGCGGGTTGCCGGCCACGGCGCTCCGGACGAGCCGAGCGAGCTCGAACTCGTCGAGTACCTGCGGCCGAGCCGGTACGCCGAGGCGGACGTGCTCGGCGGGATCGCCCGGCGCGAATTCGGGCGGGCCCGGGGCCTCGAGGCGCTGACGGCCGTCGAGGAATGGGTGCACGGCCACCTGTCGTACGTCTACGGGTCGACGGTCGGCACCGGGGGAGCGGCGCAGGTCATCGAGAGCGGCCAGGGCGTGTGCCGGGACTTCGCGCACACGGTCGCCGGGCTGCTCCGCGCCCTCGACATCCCCGCCCGGGTGACGGCGGTCTACGCGCCGGGCCTCGAGCCGCGCGACTTCCACGCGGTCACGGAGGCCTGGGTCGGCGGCGCCTGGCACGTCGTGGACGCGACCCGGCTGGCTCCGCGCGGGTCGATGCTGCGCATCTCGTCCGGCCGGGACACGGCCGACACCGCGTTCCTCAGCAGCTACCTGACGGACCTGCGCCTGACCGGGATGAGCGTGGAGGCCGACTGCGACGCGGCGCTCGTCGACGACCACGTCTCGCCGGTGCGCCTGGGCTGACGCCGGGGCTCAGTCGGCGAGGACGCCGATCGCCGACCGCACGAGCGGCTCGGGGTCGCCCGGCTCGACGAAGGAGGCGCTGGACGCCTCGATCCAGTACTCGCCGACGAAGGCGTCCGCGACGCCCCGCCCCTCGGCCACCTGGTAGTAGCCCTCGATCTCCGGCGGCTTGCCGTAAGTGGGGACGGCCTTGCTGGTGGTGAAGAACTCGTTCTTGAGCGCCTCGATCACCGCGGGGTCGAGGTGGGCCACGGCCAGCTGCAGCTCGGCGCCCGAATCGTCGGACCATCCGCAGACCAGGCCGTCGTACTGGGCGATCTCCTCGGAGACGGCGGTGGTCCCGATGCCGTCGTCCGGGGAGAATCCGCCCCACAGGCCCGCGAGCGCCGAGGCCGGGACCAGCTGCTCGCAGGCGAGGGGGATCGGCGTGCCGCTGACGGCGCCGCTCGCGCTCGGCTCCGGGTCGGCCGCGGGGGAGCAGCCGGAGAGGGCCGCCGTGGCGAGGGCGACGAGGAGGAGGGCGGCGGGACGGCGCATGCGTCGCACCCTAGCAACGCCGCCCTGCCGAGCGGCCCCGCGGTGCAGGAGGGACGGGGGGCGCGGGCGCGGCGGCCGGTAGAATCGCTCCCCGTGACTCCCGAACAGCTCGCCGCCTCCCTGCACGCCCTCGTCCTCGACGCCGTGCAGCGACGGGGGAGCGATGCGGGCGTCGAGCTCTCGGACGTCGTGCTGGAGCGCCCGAAGAACCGCGACCACGGCGACTGGGCCTCGAACATCGCGATGAAGCTCGCGAAGCGGGTCGGCGCGAACCCGCGCGAGCTCGCCGCCGAGCTGGCCGAGGGGCTGGGCGCGGTCGAGGGCGTCGCCACGGTCGAGGTCGCCGGTCCCGGCTTCCTCAACGTCCGGCTCGAGGCCGCGGCCGCGGGCGCCCTGGCCGGCGCGATCGTCGAGGCGGGCGAGGCCTACGGCACCGGGTCCGCCTACGCCGGCGTCCGGATGAACCTCGAGTTCGTCTCCGCCAACCCCACCGGCCCCATCCACATCGGCGGGACGCGCTGGGCGGCGGTCGGCGACAGCCTGGCCCGGATGCTCCTCTCGCAGGGCGCCGAGGTGACCCGCGAGTACTACTTCAACGACCACGGCGCGCAGATCGACCGCTTCACGCGGAGCCTCCTCGCCGCCCACCGCGGCGAGCCGACCCCGGAGGACGGCTACGGCGGCGCCTACATCGGCGACATCGCCGAGCGCGTCGCGGCCGCCTACCCGGGCGACCTCGCCGTCCTGCCCGAGGAGGAGCTCGCCGAGACCTTCCGCTCGATCGGCGTCGAGCTGATGTTCGGCGAGATCAAGCAGAGCCTGCACGAGTTCGGCGTCGACTTCGACGTGTACTTCCACGAGAACTCCCTGCACGAGTCGCGCGCCGTCGACCGCGCGATCGAGCGCCTCCGCGAGCTCGGGCACATCTTCGAGGCGGACGGCGCCACCTGGCTGCGGACCACCTCGTTCGGCGACGACCGCGACCGCGTCATCATCAAGAGCGACGGGGAGGCGGCCTACATCGCGGGCGACCTCGCCTACTACCTCGACAAGCGCGAGCGCGGCTTCGATCGGGCGATCATCATGCTCGGCGCCGACCACCACGGCTATATCGGCCGGATGATGGCGATGTGCGCGGCGTTCGGCGACACCCCGGGCGTGAACCTCGAGATCCTGATCGGCCAGCTGGTCAACCTGCTCCGCGACGGCGAGGCGGTCCGGATGTCCAAGCGGGCGGGGACCGTCGTCACGATGGAGGACCTCACGGAGGCCGTCGGCGTGGACGCCGCGCGCTATTCGCTGGTGCGCTCCTCGGCCGACTCGACCCTCGACATCGACCTCGACCTGCTGACCAAGCGGAGCAACGACAACCCCGTCTACTACGTGCAGTACGCCCACGCGCGCACCCGCCAGGTCGCGGCGAAGGCCGCGGCGTCGGGCGTCCCCGTCGAGCCGTTCGCGCCCGAGACGCTGGTGCATCCGACCGAGTCGGCGCTGCTCGGCGGCCTGCAGGAGTTCCCGCGCATCGTGGCGCACGCCGCGGAGCTGCGCGAGCCGCACCGCGTCGCGCGGTACCTCGAGGAGGTCGCCGGCCTCTACCACCGCTGGTACGACAACTGCCGGGTCGTGCCGCAGGGCGAGGACCCGGTCGAGGCCGTGCACTCGACCCGGCTGCGCCTGAACGAGGCGACCGGGCAGGTGCTCCGCAACGGGCTCTCCCTGCTGGGCGTCACGGCCCCGGACCGGATGTGAGCGCGTCGGGGGCTGCGCCGCGGCGCCGGCGCGGGGGACGCGCGGCCGTGGTGGTCGTCGTGGTGCTGGTGCTGCTCGTGGTCGCGGCGGTGGTGGGCGACTCGCTCGCCCGCCGCGCCGTCGCGGACCGCGCCGCCGCGAGCCTCCGCGAGGCGCTCGCACTGCCCGCGGACCGGGCGGTGGACGTCGACGTCGCCGGCTGGGCCGTTCTCCCGCAGCTCGTCTCGGGGCGGCTGGACCGGCTCGACCTGCGCAGCTCGGACGTGACGTTCGGCGAGCTCGACGGCGACGTCGCTGCGACCCTGATCGGGGTGCCGGTGAGCGGCGTCGGAGCGGTCGAGTCCGGCAGCACCACGGTCGCGATCGACGCGGCCTCGGTGTCGCGGCTCGTCACCGAGCGCAGCACCGTTCCTGTCGACGAGGTGACGCTGGACGCTCCGCTCGTGCGCGTGACCGCCTCCGTCGAGGTGCTGGGTCTCCGGCTCGGCGCGGGCGTGGGGATGGAGCTCGCCGCCGTGGACGGCGCCATCCGGCTGACCCCGGCCGAGGTCTCCGCCGCCGGTGCGACCTTCTCGGCGACCGACTTCCGCGACCGCTTCGGCGCCGTCTCCGGCGACCTGCTCGCTCCGTCCTCCGTGTGCATCGCGGACTCGGTGCCGCGCGGACTGACGCTGACCGGAGTCGAGGTCGCCGACGAGTCGCTGAACGCGAGCTTCGCGCTCTCTCCGACGTTCCTCAGCGACCGCGCGGAGCAGGAACCGGGCACGTGCGCCTGAGCCCGCGCGGCGCCGCCGCCCCGGACCGGTAGGATCGGAGCCCTGTGCCGGCGTCTTCCGCGGGCCGAACACTGACATCGCTGGCTTCAGGGGTCAATCCGGACCCGCTCGCCCCGCAGTGACGCTCCCACTCTCTCCTGTGAGGTCTCACCCGTGGACACCGTCGACGCCCGCGCCCGCGCCCCCCGGCATCCGCTCGCGCCTGAGTGGCTGCACACGCCCGCCGACCCGAACGCCCTGGCCGACGGCGTGTGGCCGGACAGCGCCGAGCGCGGCGAGGACGGCGGGATCCGGATCGCCGGAGTGCCCGTCGCCGAGCTGGTGCGCGAGCACGGCACTCCTCTCTACGTGGTGGACGAGGCCGACGCCCGCCGCCGGGCCGTCGAGATGCGCGAGGTCTTCGCCCGCGAGCTCGGCCGCATCGGCACCGGCGTCACGGTCTACTACGCGGGCAAGGCGTTCCTCTCGACCGAGGTCGCCCGCTGGATGCGCGACGAGGGCCTGAACCTCGACCTCTCCAGCGGCGGCGAGATGGCAGTGGCCCTCGCCGCCGGGATCGAGCCCGAGCGCTTCGGCCTCCACGGCAACAACAAGTCGCTCCGCGAGATCGACAGGGCCGTCGAGGTGGGCGCGGGCACGATCGTGCTCGACAGCCTCGTCGAGATCGAGCGCGTCGCAGCCGCGGCCGAGCGGCACGGCCGCGTGCAGGCGGTGCGCCTCCGGGTCAACAGCGGAGTGCACGCGCACACCCACGAGTTCCTCGCCACGGCGCACGAGGACCAGAAGTTCGGCCTCGCACTCGCCGACTGCCCGGCCGCGGTCGCCCGCATCCGCTCCTTCTCCTCCCTGCGGTTCCTCGGGCTGCACTGCCACATCGGATCCCAGATCTTCGGCTCCGCCGGGTTCGCGGAGTCGGCGTCGCGCCTGCTCGACGTCCACGCGGCACTGCTCGCGGACGGCCCCGTGCCGGAGCTCAACCTCGGCGGCGGCTTCGGCATCGCGTACACCAGTGCCGACGACCCGACCCCGATCGCCGAGATCGCGGCCGCCGTCGCCGACGCGGTCGCCGAGCAGTGCTCCGCCCGCGGCGTCCCGGTGCCGCACATCGCGATCGAGCCCGGCCGCTCGCTGATCGGGCCCGCCGGCGTCACCCTCTACGAGGTGGGCACCGTGAAGGACGTGACGGTCGGCTCCGAGGGCTCGACCGCGGTCCGCCGCTACGTCAGCGTCGACGGCGGCATGAGCGACAACGCCCGTCCGGCGCTCTACGGCGCCGACTACACGGCGCGGATCGCCGACCGCTCCTCCTCGGCCGAGCCCGCCCTCGTGCGGGTGGCCGGGAAGCACTGCGAGTCGGGCGACATCGTCGTCCACGACGACTTCCTGCCCGCGGACGTGCGGCCGGGCGACCTGCTCGCCGTCGCCGCGACCGGCGCCTACTGCTGGTCGCTCGCCAGCAACTACAACTACCTCGGGCGCCCCCCGGTGGTCGCCGTCCGCGACGGGCGCTCGCGCGTCCTCGTGCGCGGCGAGACCGAGGAGGACCTCCTCCGCCGCGACGCCGGCATCGAACGAAAGGCCACCTCCCGATGATCGAGTACCGCAGCCTCCGCGTCGCCCTGCTGGGCGCCGGGTCCGTCGGTGCCCAGGTGGCGCGCCTCCTGCTCGACCACGGCGACGAGCTCGCCCAGCGCGTGGGGGCGCCGCTGGAGCTCGTAGGCGTGGCCGTCAGGGACGTGGACGCGCCCCGCACCGCCGACATCCCGAAGCACCTGCTCACCACCGACGCCGAGTCGCTGATCCTGGGCGCCGACATCGTGGTCGAGCTGATCGGCGGGCTCGAGCCCGCCCGCAGCCACATCCTCACGGCGATCTCGTCGGGCGCGGACGTGATCACGGCCAACAAGGCGCTGCTCGCCGCCCACGGCAACGAGCTCTTCGAGGCCGCCGACCAGGTGGGCGCCCAGCTCAACTACGAGGCGGCCGTCGCCGGCGCGATCCCGATCATCCGGCCGCTGCGCGACAGCCTCGCCGGCGACCGGGTCCACCGCATCCTCGGCATCGTCAACGGCACGACCAACTACATCCTCGACCGGATGGACACCGAGCACGCGAGCCTCGAGGACGCGCTCGCCCGCGCGACCGAGCTCGGCTACGCCGAGTCCGACCCGACCGCCGACATCGAGGGCTACGACGCGGCGCAGAAGGCGGCGATCCTCGCCCGCCTCGCGTTCCACACCGACGTCCCGGTCACCCTGGTGCACCGCGAGGGCATCACCGGCATCACGAAGGCGCAGGTCGACCAGGCCCGCGACTCCGGCTACGTGATCAAGCTGCTCGCGATCTGCGAGCGGCTGACCGACGCCAAGACCGGCGTGGAGGGCGTGTCCGCGCGGGTCTACCCCGCGCTCGTGCACCGCTCCCACCCGCTCGCGGCCGTGCACGGGGCCAACAACGCGGTCTTCGTCGAGGCGGAGGCGGCCGGCGACCTGATGTTCTACGGCGCCGGCGCCGGCGGGATCGAGACGGCCTCCGCCGTCCTCGGCGACGTCGTGTCGGCCGCCCGCCGCCACGTCGTCGGCGGCCCCGGCCTGGTGACCAGCGCGAGCTCCGGGCTCGCGGTCCTCCCGATCGGCCACGTCACCACCCGGTACCAGGTCACCCTCGAGGTGCTCGACCGCCCCGGCGTGCTCGCGCAGATCGCGGGCGTCTTCGCCGACCACGGCGTCTCGGTCGAGACCCTGGTGCAGACCCCGCCCGGCGCCGACCCGCTGGAGGAGCAGGGCGGTGCGGAGCGGCGCGAGCCGACCGCTACCCTGGTCATCGGCACGCACGCCGCGGCGGAATCCGATCTGGCGGCCACCGTCACCGCCCTCCATTCGCATGGTTTCGTCGGCGCCGTGACGTCCGTTCTACGAGTTGAAGGAGCCTGAGATGGCCAAGCAGTGGCGCGGAGTCCTGCACGAGTACGCGGACCGCCTCGATGTCACCGAGGCGACCCCGGTCATCACTCTCGGCGAGGGCGGCACGCCGCTCATCCCCGCGGCGGCCCTCTCGGCGCGCACGGGCGCGAAGGTGTGGGTCAAGTACGAGGGCATGAACCCGACCGGCTCCTTCAAGGACCGCGGCATGACCATGGCGATCTCGAAGGCCGTCGAGCACGGCGCGAAGGCCGTCATCTGCGCTTCGACCGGCAACACCTCCGCGTCGGCCGCCGCCTACGCGACGCACGCCGGCATCACCGCGGCCGTCCTGGTGCCGGAGGGCAAGATCGCCCTGGGCAAGCTCAGCCAGGCGATCGCGCACAACGCGCAGCTGCTGCAGGTGCAGGGCAACTTCGACGACTGCCTCGACATCGCCCGCGACCTCGCGAAGAACTACCCGGTCCACCTGGTCAACTCGGTGAACCCGGACCGCATCGCCGGCCAGAAGACCGCGGCCTTCGAGGTCGTCGAGGTGCTGGGCGACGCGCCGGACTTCCACATCGTCCCGGTCGGCAACGCGGGCAACTACACCGCCTACTTCCGCGGCTACTCGGAGGAGCTGGAGCGCGGCGAGTCGACCCGCCTCCCGCGCATGTTCGGCTTCCAGGCCGAGGGCTCCGCTCCGATCGTGCACGGCGCCCCGGTCCGCCACCCCGAGACGATCGCCAGCGCGATCCGGATCGGCAACCCGGCCTCGTGGGAGCTCGCCCTCAACGCGCGCACCGTCAGCGACGGCTACTTCGGCGCGATCAGCGACGAGAAGATCCTCGAGGCGTACCGCATCCTCGCGGGCGAGGTCGGCGTCTTCGTCGAGCCGGCGTCGGCGATCAGCGTCGCGGGGCTCCTCGAGCGCGCCGAGGCCGGAGCGATCCCGAAGGACGCGACCGTCGTCCTGACGGTCACCGGCCACGGGCTCAAGGACCCGCAGTGGGCGCTCCGCACGGCCGACGGCGCGGACATCACGCCGACCGTCGTCCCGGTCGACACCGCCGCGATCGCGGACGTGCTGGGGCTGGCCGGCGCATGACCTCGGCGGTTCCCGTCGGCCGCACCGTCCACGTCAAGGTCCCCGCCACCTCGGCGAACCTGGGCCCCGGCTTCGACACGCTCGGCCTGGCGCTCTCGTTCTACGACGAGCTCGACGTGACGGCCGTCGCGGCCACGGGTGCGCGGGTCACCGTGCACGGGGTCGGCGAGGGAGAGGTGGCGACCGACGAGACGAACCTCGTCGTGCAGGCCATCGCGTACACGTTCGCCGACCAGCGGCAGGAGATGCCCGGCATCGAGGTGATCGCGCGCAACATCATCCCTCACGGCCGCGGGATGGGCTCGTCCGGCGCCGCGATCGTCTCCGGCATCATGGCCGCGAAGGGCCTGCTCGAGGGCGTCGTCGAGCTCGACTCGGACGACCTCCTCCGCATCGCCACCGAGATGGAGGGGCACCCCGACAACGTGGCGCCCGCGCTGTTCGGCGGCCTCACCATCGCCTGGGTCGAGCCGCACGCCTCCGGCGCCGACGACTCGCCGCTGCGACCGCGCTCCAAGAAGCTCATGGTCCACCGCGGCGTGTCCCCGGTCGTCTTCGTGCCCGAGCACACAATGTCGACGCGGCTGGCACGCTCGCTGCAGCCGCAGAGCGTGCCGCACGAGGACGCGGTGTTCAACGTCTCGCGCTCCTCGCTCCTGATCGCCGCTCTCATCCAGAGCCCGGAGCTGCTGTTCGCGGCGACCGAGGACAAGCTGCACCAGAACTACCGCGCGGCCGCCATGCCCGAGACCTCAGCGCTGATCGCGCTGCTGCGCTCGCACGGCTACGCGGCCGTCGTCTCGGGTGCCGGACCGAGCGTCCTGGTGCTCTGCAGCGACCCCGCACAGCGCCTCGCCGCCGCGGATCTGGTGGAGCGGGAGGCCCCCACGCCGTGGCGCGCGCACATGCTGGCCGTCGACTTCAAGGGTGCTACAGTGGGGACCGCATCCCGAGGAACCGCGTAACGAGCGGAATCTGTCCGACGGATCGTCCCGACAACCACGGCCATCACATCGTGTGAAGGGCGCCCCTGCTCCTCTTGCAGACCGGCGCCTGGTCTCCGGGCCCTCTCCTCGCTCTCTGCGGCAGTCGGTCCCGGCGGCCGAGAGCATCGCGTGGATCAGAACACGCGATGGCACCGCACGGTCGATGAGCTCTCCCGGTGAGCACTCGTTCCCGGGGGGAAGGAACCCTCTCCAGTGACAGACGTCAACACCCACGGCTCGACCGTGGACCTCACCGCCGACCTCTCCGGTCTGCGCGTCGCCGAGCTCCAGGCTCTCGCGACGCGGCTCGGCCTCGGCGGCGCCTCCAAGCTCCGCAAGGGCGAGCTGGTCCAGGCCATCTCGGACCTGCGCGCCGCCTCCGCCGAGGACGCGCCCGCCGCGATCGCCGACGCGGTCGATCCGGACGACGCAGCGGTCGCCCCGGACGTCGACGCCACCGGCGTCGAGGCCGAGCCGGCCGATGTGGCCGAGCAGTCCGCTCCGCAGCCCGAGGCGCCGGCGGAGCTGCCGACGCCCGTCGAGAGCACCGAGGCCGACACGGCCGACGTCCTCGAGCAGGCCGCGCCCACCGTCGACGAGCCCTCCGCGACGGCCGCCGAGTCGGCCCCCGTCGAGCTCGAGCTCCCCGCGGCGGCCGAGCCGGTCGCCGAGCCCGCCGAGCGCGCGCCCCGCCGACGCAGCTCGCGCCGCGCCTCCAGCGGCACCGTCGCCGCCGGCGAGCACCTCAACATCCCCGGCGGGACCGGCGTCGAGTCGCTGATCCCCGACCTCCCCGTCATCGAGCAGGACCGCGACGCCGACCAGGCCGCGAAGCCCGTCATCGACATCGAGCTGCCCAACGGGCCGGAGTCGGACGACTCCTCCCGCGAGGGCGGCCAGCGCGAGCGCCGCGGACGCCGCCGCAGCCGCGGGGGCGCCTCCGAGCAGAGCGAGCAGGCCGAGCAGGCGCCCGCCGAGAACGACGCCGACTCCTCCGACTCCGGCGACCAGCAGGAGCAGCAGGGCGGCGACCAGCAGCAGAACGGCGACCAGCAGGGCACCGGCCGCGGTCGCAACCGCCGCAACCGGAACCGCAACCGCGGGGACGACCGCCAGAACGACGCTCAGCAGAGCCCCGCCGCGCAGTCCCAGCCGCAGAACGGTCAGGGCGCGCGCGCCGCGCAGTCCGAGGGCCAGCAGGCTCCTCAGCAGAACGGCTCCGGACAGCCCCAGAACGGCCAGCAGGCCGAGGGCGAGGACGGCCGCCGCAGCCGCTACCGCGACCGCAAGCGCCGCGGCGGAGCGATCGGCGACGACTTCGAGCCCGAGATCGGCGAGGACGACGTCCTCATCCCGGTCGCCGGCATCCTCGACGTCCTCGACAACTACGCCTTCGTACGCACCACCGGGTACCTGCCCGGCGTCAGCGACGTCTACGTCTCCCTCGGACAGGTCAAGAAGTACAACCTGCGCAAGGGCGACGCGGTCGTCGGCGCCATCCGCCAGCCCCGCGAGGGCGAGGGCGGCGGCCGCCAGAAGTACAACGCGATCGTCCGCGTCGACTCGATCAACGGCCAGACCGTCGAGGAGGCCGCTGCGCGCGTCGAGTTCCAGAAGCTCACGCCGCTCTACCCGACCGAGCGCCTGCGCCTCGAGACGGAGCCCGGCAAGCTGACCCAGCGGATCATCGACCTGGTCGCCCCGATCGGCAAGGGACAGCGCGGCCTGATCGTCGCGCCGCCCAAGGCCGGCAAGACCATCGTCCTGCAGCAGATCGCCAACGCGATCGTGCAGAACAACCCCGAGGTCCACCTGATGGTCGTCCTGGTCGACGAGCGTCCGGAGGAGGTCACCGACATGCAGCGCACCGTGCGCGGCGAGGTCGTCGCCTCCACCTTCGACCGCCCGGCCGAGGACCACACGACCGTCGCCGAGCTCGCGATCGAGCGCGCGAAGCGCCTGGTCGAGCTGGGCCACGACGTGGTCGTGCTGCTCGACTCCATCACCCGTCTCGGCCGCGCCTACAACGTGACCGCTCCTCCCTCGGGCCGTGTGCTCTCGGGCGGCGTGGACGCCTCGGCGCTGTACCCGCCGAAGAAGTTCTTCGGAGCGGCGCGCAACATCGAGAACGGCGGCTCGCTCACCATCCTCGCGACGGCGCTCATCGAGACCGGCTCGAAGATGGACGAGGTGATCTTCGAGGAGTTCAAGGGCACCGGCAACATGGAGCTCCGCCTCTCCCGTCACCTCGCCGACAAGCGGATCTTCCCCGCCGTCGACGTGAACGCCTCCGGCACGCGCCGCGAGGAGATGCTGCTCAGCGCCGACGAGGTCAAGATCACCTGGAAGCTGCGCCGCGCCCTCGCCGGGCTCGACCAGCAGCAGGCGCTCGAGATCATCCTGTCGCGCCTGAAGGAGACCTCGTCCAACGTCGAGTTCCTCATGCAGGTCTCGAAGTCGGCCGTCGGCCCGGCCACCGCCGGCCACGGCAACGGCCACCACTAGCGCCCCGACGTCCGCGGTCGCCCCTGTCACCGGGGGCGGCCGCGGACGTTTTCGCGTCCCCGGGCGATGAGCCCGACCCCGACCACCTCCGGAAGCCAGGACCCCATGTTCGAATCCGTCAGCGTCCTCCTCGCCGAGCACGAGGACCTGCAGACGCAGCTCTCCGACCCGGCACTCCACGCCGATGCCGCCCGCGCCAAGAAGGTCAACCGGCGCTACGCGGAGCTGAGCCAGATCAAGGCGGCCCACTCCGCCTGGATCCAGGCCGGCGAGGACCTCGAGGCCGCGCGCGAGCTCGCTCGCGAGGACGAGGCCTTCGCGGAGGAGGTCCCCGAGTTGGAGGAGTCGCTGCGGGTGGCGCAGGAGAAGCTGCGGCGCCTGCTCATCCCGCGCGACCCCGACGACGGCCGCGACGTCATCATGGAGATCAAGGGCGGCGAGGGCGGAGCCGAGAGCGCGCTGTTCGCGGCCGACCTCCTCCGGATGTACCTCCACTACGCCGAGGCGAAGGGCTGGAAGACGGAGATCCTCGACCGCGACGAGTCCGACCTCGGCGGCTACAAGAACGTGCAGGTCGCGATCAAGAGCAACGCCACCGATCCCTCGCAGGGCGTGTGGGCGCACCTCAAGTACGAGGGCGGCGTGCACCGGGTGCAGCGCGTCCCCGTGACCGAGTCGCAGGGGCGGATCCACACCTCGACCACGGGCGTGCTCGTGTTCCCCGAGGTGGACGCGCCCGAGGAGGTCGCGATCAATCAGAACGACCTGAAGATCGACGTCTACCGCTCCTCCGGTCCCGGCGGGCAGTCCGTCAACACGACCGACTCCGCCGTGCGGATCACCCACCTCCCGACCGGCATCGTCGTGTCGATGCAGAACGAGAAGAGCCAGCTGCAGAACCGCGAGGCGGGCATGCGCGTGCTCCGCGCTCGCATCCTGGCCCGCCAGCAGGAGGAGATCGCCGCGGCGGCCTCGGACGCGCGCAAGACGCAGATCCGCACGATGGACCGCTCCGAGCGCATCCGGACCTACAACTTCCCCGAGAACCGCATCGCCGACCACCGCACCGGCTACAAGGCGTACAACCTCGACGGCGTGATGAACGGCGCGCTCGACCCGGTGGTGGAGAGCGCCATCCAGGCCGACGAGGAGGCCCGCCTGGCCGACATCGGCTCCGAGGAGGCGTGACCCTCGTGACCACCGGTGTCGACGCGCGCACCCTCCTCGCGGACGCGGTCGCCCGCCTCGCCGCCGCCCGCGTCCCCACGCCGGACGTCGACGCGGAGCTGCTTCTCGGGCACCTGCTCGGGCTCGGCCGCGGCCGGCTGCAGGCGCGCCTCATCACGGGGTTGAGCGTCGACGAGGAGCACGCCGCGGCGTTCGCGAGCGCGATCGAGCGCCGGTCGGCTCGCGAGCCGCTGCAGCACATCACCGGGATCGCGCCGTTCCGCTCGCTCGAGCTCGCGGTCGGACCCGGCGTGTTCGTCCCGCGACCCGAGACCGAGGGCGTCGCGCAGATCGCGATCGACGCGCTCCGAGCGGTCGTCGATCCGGAGCCGATCGCCGTCGACCTCGGCACGGGCAGCGGAGCCCTGGCGCTCGCGCTTGCGCACGAGGTGCCGCACGCGCGCGTGATCGGCGTGGAGAACGCTCCCGAGGCGTTCATCTGGGCCCGCGGCAACCGCGAGCGGCTCGGGCTCGAGAACGCCCGCATCGTCTTCGACGACCTCGCCCGGGCACTTCCCGAGCTGGACGGCACCGTCTCCGTCGTCGTCTCCAACCCGCCCTACATCCCGGCCGCCGCCGTCCCGCGCGATCCGGAGGTGCGCCTGTTCGACCCGCCCTCGGCGCTCTACGGCGGCGAGGACGGCCTGGACGTCGTCCGCTCGCTCTCGGCGACCGCCCTCCGCCTGCTCCGCTCCGGGGGAGTGCTGGTGATGGAGCACGGCGAGCTGCAGGGCGCCGAGATCCGCGCCCTGCTCACCGCCGACGGCTGGCGCGGAGCGACCACGCAGCGCGATCTCACCGGCCGCGACCGGGCGACGGTGGCGGTGCGCTGAGGCGTCGCGGAGCTCTGCTAGCCTGAGCGGCGATCCGGTGGCCGCACCGGGCAGGCAGGCTCGGGAGACTCGCATCGTCCCTGCACGCGATCGGCCGCGCCGTCGGCTCCGCCGCCCGCTGCTGATCGTCCTGGTCGTCGTGGTGGTCGCGGCCCTCGTCGTGGTCGCTGTGCGGCTCCTCGAGCGGAGCGACGGAACTGCTCCCGTGGCCTGCGCGCCGTCGTCCGCCGCCGCGTCGCCCGCGCCTGCCATCGGCTCGGTCGACGACTACCTGGGCGGCCGGTCCTACCTCCGCGGCGTGAACGTGTTCGACCTGCAGTCGCGCGTCGACGTCGGAGTCGACTGCACCGCCCGGAATCCGGCGGAGAGCTACGAGTTCCTGGCGGACCGCGGACTGACGCTGGTCCGGCTCGCGGTGCCCTGGTCGCTCCTGCAGCCGCGGGCCGACGGGGAGAGCACCGACGACGCTCTGGCGAAGGGGCTCGATCCGGCGGCGGTCTCGCTGCTCCGGACCGAGATCGCCGCCATCGGCGCCGCCGGCATGCGGGCCGTGCTCGACCTGCACAACAACGGCACGTATCCGGCGAGCCAGGGCGATCTGCCCGAGGGGACCGTCTGGTTCGGATCCGGGCTCTCGGTATCCCAGGCGCAGCGGGTCTGGGCCCTGCTCGCGGCGGAGTTCCAGGACGACGGACGCATCGCCGCCTACGACCTCTTCAACGAGGTGAAGCGGGCGCTGGTCCCCGTCGAGACCTACAAGGCCTACACGCAGGCCGTGGTGTCGGCCGTCCGGGAAGCCGGCGATCGGCACACGATCTGGGTCGAGGGGATGCGGGAGGCGACGACGGGCACGGTCGCCGCGATCGCACCCGACGGGCCGTGGATCCAGGACCCGCTGGACCGGATCATGTACTCGCAGCACTTCTACCCCGGCGGCACGGGCACGACCCTGCGCTCGGACAAGCAGGGCGGCACCGACGAGCAGGTCTTCGTGGCGGCGGTGACGACCTTCGGGCAGTGGTGCCGGCGGTTCGGGGTGCACTGCTCGGTCGGGGAGGTCGGCTGGCCCAGCGATCAGAGCCTCTCTCTCACCGCTGGCGGCGCGGGCTCCTGGACGGACGTCGGCGAAGCCTTCTACACAGCACCGACTGGCTGTTCCCGCTGATCGAGAACGACGAGCCTCTGGTGGTGGTCGCCGTGGGCGGCACGCCGGAGTCCTCGGCCAAAGCGGCGGAGGCGGTCGCCGCCCGCACGTCCCGGATGACCTGGCTCGCGTACGACGGATTCGACCAGCAGTGGCACGGCATCGGCGAGGAGCGGCCGCTCGCCGAGTCGCTCGCCCGTGCCGATCTCGTCCTGGTCGGGATGGGCATGCCCCGCCAGGAGCGCTGGATCCTGGAGAACCGGGACCTCGCCCCGCGGGCGGCGTTCGCGAACGTGGGGGGGCTGCCTCGACTACATCGCCGGCACGCAGGCGCTCGCCCCGCGGTGGATGGGCGCCCTGGGCGTGGAGTGGCTGTTCCGCCTGGCGCGCGACCCGCGCCGGCTCGCGGCCCGCTACCTCCTCGAGCCGCTGCAGCTGCTCCGCATCGTCCTGTCCGGCCGGTCCCGCGCGAAGCGGACGCCCGGCCCGTGCGACTCTCCGCGGCCCTCCGGCCGGGTGTCGACCGGAGTCGGTCCGCACTGATCCCCGCCGGCGGGCCGCCTCAGGCCTGAGCGGAGTACTTCTCCTCGGTGGCGGCCTTCGCGGGGCGCCACCAGTCCTCGTTGGCGCGGTACCAGTCGATGGTGGCGGCGAGTCCGGCGTCGAAGTCGGTGTAGCGGGGGCGCCAGTCGAGTTCGGTGCGCAGGCGGGTGGAGTCGATGGCGTAGCGGAGGTCGTGTCCGGCGCGGTCGGTGACGTGGTCGAAGGCGTCCTCGGGTTGTCCGAAGGCGGTGAGGATGCGGGTGACGACGTCGAGGTTGCTCTTCTCGCCGTCGGCGCCGATGAGGTAGGTCTCGCCGATCTCGCCGCGGTCGATGATGGCCCAGACGCCGGTGTTGTGGTCGTCGACGTGGATCCAGTCTCGGACGTTGGCGCCGGTGCCGTAGAGCTTGGGGCGGATGCCGTCGATGGCGTTGGTGATCTGGCGGGGGATGAACTTCTCGACGTGCTGGTAGGGGCCGTAGTTGTTGGAGCAGTTGGAGATCGTGGCGCGCACGCCGAAGGAGCGCACCCAGGCGCGCACGAGGAGGTCGCTGGCGGCCTTGGTCGAGGAGTACGGGCTGGAGGGGTTGTACGGGGTGTGCTCGGTGAAGCGCGCGGGGTCATCGAGCTCGAGGTCGCCGTACACCTCGTCCGTCGAGATGTGGTGGTACCGCACGTCGTGCGCGCGCACCGCCTGCAGGAGCGCGAAGGTGCCGATGACGTTCGTCGCGAGGAAGGGCGTCGGGTCGTGCAGGGAGTTGTCGTTGTGCGACTCCGCGGCGAAATGGACCACCAGATCCGCGTCGGCGACCAGCCGGTCCACCAGCTCGGCGTCGGCGACGTCGCCCTCGACCAGCCGCACTCGGTCGGCGACGGGGGCGAGGGAGTCGCGGCTGCCCGCGTAGGTGAGCTTGTCGAGCACGGTGATCCGCGCGTCGGGACGCTCGCGCAGGGTCAGGTGGACGAAGTTGCTGCCGATGAAGCCGGCACCGCCGGTGACGAGGATCCGCACGGGTTCTCCTGGAGGTCGGGAAGGTCGGGGGAGGCCGGGCTCAGCGGCCCGCGTTCACGCCTTCGAGGCTGAGCAGGCGGTGGAGGTAGGCGCCGTATCCGCTCTTGACCAGCGGTGCGGCGAGCTCGGCGAGGCGGGCGTCGTCGATCCAGGAGTTGCGCCAGGCGATCTCCTCGATGCAGCCGATCTTGAACCCCTGCCTCTGCTCGATCACGCGCACGAACTCCGTCGCCTCGATCATGGAATCGAAGGTCCCGGTGTCGAGCCAGGCCGTTCCCCGGTCGAGCACCTGGACGTTCAGCCGCCCCGCCTCGAGGTAGCGCTCGTTGATCGTCGAGATCTCGAGCTCGCCGCGGGCCGAGGGCGTGATCGTCTTCGCGATCGCCACGACGTCGTTGTCGTAGAAGTAGAGGCCGGGCACGGCGTAGTTGCTGCGCGGCTGCTCGGGCTTCTCCTCGATGGAGACGGCTCGGAAGTGCTCGTCGAACTCGACGACCCCGTAGGCGCGCGGGTCGGCGACCTGGTAGGCGAAGATGACGGCGCCCTCGATCGTGGTGTTCGCCGCGAGGGCGGTGCCCAGGGCGGTGCCGTGGAAGATGTTGTCGCCCAGGACCAGGGCGACCGACTCGTCGCCGATGAACTCCTCGCCGATCAGGAACGCCTGCGCGAGCCCGTCGGGGGAGGGCTGCACGGCGTACTCGATCCGCATGCCCAGGCTCGACCCGTCGCCCAGCAGGGCGCGGAACTGGTCGTTGTACTCGGGGGTCGTGATCACGAGGACCTCGTCGATCCCGGCCATCATCAGCGTCGACAGCGGGTAGTAGATCATCGGCTTGTCGTAGATCGGCATCAGCTGCTTCGAGATGCCCTTGGTGATCGGCCACAACCGCGACCCCGAACCACCCGCGAGGACGATGCCCCTCATCGGAGCAGCCCCGGGTGAGGAGCTGCGGCGGGGGTCCGCTGCACCGCCGAGGGGAGCGTGAAGATCTGCGGGGAGAGGGTCACGGAGCCGACTCTATCGGCGGCGCCGCGGTGCCTCCGCATGCCGGTGCGGCGGGCGCGGAACCTGTGGCGGGGACTGACGGTCGAGCGACCGCTACCGACGCGATCCGACTCCGTGAGCGGCGCGCACGCCGCCCCCGCCTCCGTATCGCGCCTCCCACTCGGAGGCCGCCGGGCACGGGGATAACTTCTCCGACGTCCGCGGCTCCGCCTGCCGCGACGGAGAGAGGTACCGCCCTGTGCACGAGGTCATCGACCAGCGGGATTCCGCGCTCCTCCCGTCTCCCGGTCCCTGCCGCCGATCCCCCCTGACGGGGGGAGTCCGCCCGTGCTGACCATCGGGATCGTCGCCCTCGACGCCTGGCACGCGGCTCCGCTCGAGCGCGCCTGGCGCCGCCAGGGGCACCGCGTGGTCGTGGTGACCGGTGACCCGGAGGGGTTCAGCGGGGCGGAGCTCCGCCCCAGCGTGCTCGCCCGCTTCCTCGAGCCCGCCCGCCGGAGGGGCGCCGGGTCCGTCGGGCTCGCCGTCGTCACGCGCCGGGCCCGCCGACTGCTCGATCCGGAGCGGCCCGACCTCGTGGTGGCTCTCCCGGGGACGGCCGTGGAGCTCGCCGGGCTCGCTCCGATGACCGTCCTCCTGGCCGACGACCTCCCGGCACTCCCGCGCCTCCGGTTCGAAGAGGAGCGCCGCGGTGCTGTCGTCGTCACCCCGACGGAGCGGCTCGCGTCAGCCCTCGCGGGAACGGTCGTGCCCCTGGGCCTGCCGGACGCGTCGTTCCCGACGCCGTCCGCCCCCGACGGGCCCCTCCGCTTCGCCGCCGTGGGAGCCTCCTGTCTCGACCGGGGCGCCGAGCGGCTCGATCTCCTCGCCCGCCTGGACGGCACCGAGTACGTCACCGTGATCGACGACGGCGGCGGCATCGCCGACGACCTCGCGTCGGGGCTGCGCTCCGTCGGCGAGCAGGACCGCGACGGCGTCGTCGAGGTGCTCCGCCACTCCCACGTGTACGCCCACCTGACGCCGTCGACGACCGGCGCGGCCGCCGGACTCGACGCGCTGGCGAGCGGGCTGCCGGTCCTCGCGATCGAGTCGAGCGTCCTGGCCGATCTCTGCGCGGCGGGGGCGGGCGTGGTCCTCTCCGACGACGCGACGCGCGAGGACTACGAGGACGCCCTCCATCGGCTCCGGCGCGAGTGGACGGCTCTCTCCCGGGGGGCCGCCGAGCTCGCGCGGGAGCGCCCGTGGTCCGTCGCGGCCGAGGAGATCCTCGCCCTCGCGGAGGGACGCGTCCGTGTCGCCTGAACCGGTTCCTGCTGTCGGCGCCTCCGCCGACGCGATGCTGCCGAACGCCGTCGCCCTGCGCCTGGCCGCCGTGCTGGTGCAGTACACCCTGCGGACGCACGGCGTCCGCAACCTCGTGGTGAAGGGCGAGGGTCTGCACCGCCAGGGGATCCGCGCGCCGATGACGTCGGCCGACGTCGACCTCTGGGTCGACCCCGAGCGCTTCGACGAGGCTCTCGGGCTGCTCGCCTCGATGGGCTGGCGCCGCCGCGCCGAGGCTCTCAGCTGGACGCTCTTCGTCGACCACTCGATCACGCTCGTCCACCCCTCGTGGCCGTGCGACGTCGACGTCCACCGCTCCTTCCCGGGTGCCTTCGAGGAGGAGCGGATCGTCTTCGACCGCCTCTGGGCGGCCGCCGAGGATCTGCCGCTGAGCGACGAGACCCTGCGGATCCCCGGGCGCGCGCACCACCTCGTGCTGCACGCCCTGCACCAGCTGCGCAGCGCGCGCTCCGCCTCGGCGACCACGGCGCTGGCGGTTCTGAAGGCGCACGCCGCCGGCCTTCCGAGCGAGGAGCGTGAGGCGATCCGCGACGCGGCCGTCGAGCTCGGCGCGCAGACGCCGATGACGGAGCTCCTCACCTCCTGGGGAGTCCCCGCCGCGCCCGAGGAGCGCTACCGGCAGGCCCAGATTCTCTGGGACGTGCGCCGCAGCTCCGACCGGCACACCTTCAACTGGCTGCACGCCGTGGCGTCCGCTCCCTGGCACCTGAAGGGAGGCCTGCTGCTGAGAGCCGCCTTCCCCACCCGCGCGGATCTCGAGGCGAGCCATCCCGAGGCGACGACGGTCCGACGTCGGCTCCGGCTCCGGGGGGAGCGGACCCTGCGGGCGCTCCGAGGCCTCCCCTCCGCCCTCACCGGTTTCGCCAGGGTGGCGCTGAGCGGCCGCAGCGAGGAGCAGGGCTCGGCGTCCTCGTTCGAGGCGATCGCGGCGACCACGGCGCCGGTGAGCGACCTCCCGGCCTCGTCCGATCCCGCGGCGAGCGCCGTGCATCCGGTGGAGGCCTCCGCCGAGGCGCAGGGTGGCAGCGCGCCGCCGGCCCAGCGCTTCGCCGTCGAGCGCACGGACCGTCAGGTCTACGTGCTCGACCTGTCCCGCCCGTCGGTGTCCCCGATCGTGCTCTCGCTGAGCGCCGCCTCGGTCTTCGAGGCCGTGATCCGGCAGCGCCGGCCCCGGGACGAGGTCGTCGACCTCCTCGCCGATCACTACGACGTCGACCCCGGGACGATGGGCCGCGACGTCGACGCCGTCCTGGCCGAACTCGACGTCCGCTTCCCGGGCGCGGTTCCCGACGGGGCGCTCTCATGAGGGCCGCCCGTTCCCGATCCCTGCGGATCCTGCACGTCCTCGACTCCTTCGAGGACGGCGGAGCGCAGCGTGTGGCCCTCTCCCTGGGCGCGTGGAGCCGCGAGCACGGCTGCGAGACCGCCTACTGGGGGCGTCCCGGGCCGCTCAGCGACCGCGCCGCGCAGGAGTCGCCCGTCTTCGTGGTGCCGAGACCCGGACAGGGCTTCGCGGCCGATCTCCGCGGCCTCGCTCTCGCCGTCCGCCGGTTCCGCCCGCACGTCCTGCACGCCCACCAGCGCCGCGAGGCTCTGCTGGCCCTCCTCGTCGGCGCCGCGCTCGGTGTCCCCGTGGTCGAGCACGCGCACACCGAGCTGCCCGGGATCGACAGGCGAGCGCTCTCCTTCCGCTCCCGGCGGGTGTTCGCCGTCTCCGCCTCCGTGGGGCGGATGGTCGTCGAGGACTACGGCCGCCCGCAGGATCGCGTCGTGGTCACCGGCAACGCCCCGGCGAACGTCACCGCGGAGCCCGCGAGCGCGCAGGAACTCGCCGAGCCGGTCGTCCGCGTCCTCGGCATCGGGCGGCTCGCGGAGCAGAAGGACCCGATCCGCTTCCTCGCGGCCGTCGAGGCCCTCGCCCGGGTCCGGCCCGTCACCGGCACCTGGCTCGGCGACGGTCCGATGCTGCCGGTGCTGCGCGAGCGCGCCCGGGGAGCCGGAGTGGTCGACTTCGCCGGTCCGTCGGCGGACGTGACCGGAGCGCTGGACGCGGCGCATCTCCTCCTGTCGACCTCGCGGTGGGAGGGGACTCCGCTCGTGATGCTGGAGGCGATGGCCCGCCGTCGCCCGGTCGTGGCGACCGACGTCGGCGGTGTGGGTGAGCTGCTCGCCGACGGTCGGGGCCTCCTGCTCCCCGCCGACGCCGACGGGGAGCGGATCGCCGAGCTCCTCGCCGCCGCTCTGGAGCGACCCGAGGGGCTCCTGATGCAGGCCGACCGCGCGAAGGCGTGGGTGGACGAGGCCGCCTCGCCCGACGCCGTCTTCGGACCCGTCGTCGCCGCCTACCGCGAGCTCGGGGGCCGACGGTGAGCGGGGGCGTGCACTCGGTGACCGTCGTGGCTCCCTGCTACAACGCGATCGCCCGGCTCGACGGCTTCCTCGCGCGGCTCGCACTCACTCTCGGACCGGGGACGCGGGTCGTCCTCGTCGACGACGCGTCCTCGGACGGCACGGCGGAGGTGCTCGAGAAGTGGGCCGAGGGACGCGAGGACGCCCGGGTCCTGCTCCTCGAGCAGAACGGCGGCGTCGCTGCCGCCCGGAACCGCGCCCTCGACGGCATCGACTCCGAGTTCGTCTGGTTCGTGGACGTCGACGACGAGTGGGACACGGAGATCCTTCGGACCCTCACCGCCGAGGCCGAGCGGACGGCGGCCGACGTCGTCGTCTGCCGGGCGCTCTACCGCACCCGGCAGTCGACCTCCGGACGTGTGATCGACGGCCTCGACCGGCGCGAACTGGTCTCGTCCGAACTCGCTCTCGAGCGGATGGCGTCCGGGCGCCTGCACGGCTTCCTCTGGAACAAGCTCTTCCGCCGCGCCGTCCTGCAGGAGGAGCTCTTCCCGCGCTTGAGCTCCCAGTCCGACTTCGTCGGCGTGCTGCGGGCGGTCCAGGCGGCGGAACGGGTGCTCTTCGTGCCGGAGATCCTCTACTCCTACGTCCACACGGCGTCCTCGATCACCCGTCGGCGCGACCCGGACCTCCGGAACCTCCTGGTCTGCGCCGAGGAGATGCGCGCGGCGCTCGCCCGTACGTTCGAGGAGGTGCCGCGCCCGCTGTCGGACTGGTTCACGACCTGGTTCTACGCCGTCCCCGTCGCGCTCACCCCGATCCGCCAGAACTCCGACGCGGCGCTCGTCGAGACCGGCGTCCGGCTCGGGTCCGAGGCGCTGCGCGACGTCCGCGTGCTCCGCTCCGCGCGGTCGCCGCGGCTGCTCGTCCTGGGGCTGGTGCTCAAGCACGTCCCCGCCGCCTTCACGGCGCTCAGCCGGATCCTCTACGCCGTGCACGACACCCGCCGCCGGCTCTCCGATCGGAGGAGCACCCGGTGGACGACGTGACCGTCCCCGTGCAGGCGGCCGCGACCGGCCCCTTCCGCACACCAGCTCCGTTCCCTCCCTCCCGCACCGACCCCCGAGGAGCACCGGCATGACCTCCTACATCACCGGCCGCATCGAGCGGATGCCGGCCAGCATCACCACGCTCGACGAGGCGGCGGAGGCCGTGCTCGAGCTGTCCCGGAGCGGCCGCGACGAGCTGGTCGTCACGCCGAACACCGACCACTTCGTGCGCTGGAAGCACTCCGGCGAGTTCCGGCGGTACTACGGCCGGGCGTCCCTCGTGGTGCTCGACGGGGCGCCTCTGGTCTGGCTGGCCCGCTCGTACGGCCACCGCACGGCGAGCCGCGTGACGGGCATCGACCTCTTCACCGAGGTCTGCCGCCGCGCGGCGCTCGAGGGTGCGCCGGTCGCTCTCATCGGCGGACGCCCCGGAGTCGGCGATCGCGCAGCCGCCGAGCTGCAGCAGCGCTTCGCCGGGCTCCAGGTTCCGGTCGTCCTCTCGCCGGAGCCGGCCGAGCTCGCGGACGACACCTACCTCGCCCGCCTCTCCTCGACTCTGCGCACGGCAGACGTCCGCATCGTCGCGCTCTGCCTCGGCTCCCCCAAGCAGGAGGAGGTTCGCGAGCGCCTGCTCGCCGTCGGCGGCACGGGAGCGGTCTGCCTCGGCGTCGGCGCCGCCGTGGACTTCCTCGCCGGCGAGATCCCGCGGGCGCCGCTCGTGGTGCAGCGCCTCGGCCTCGAGTGGGCGCACCGGCTCAGCCGGGAGCCCGGCAGGCTCTGGCGGCGCTATCTGGGCGACGCCGTGCGGGTGCTGCCGAGCGTGGTCGCGGCCCTCCGCTACCGGGTGCGCCGTGCCGTCCGCTGAGCACGCGGGCGGCGTCGCCGGCGAGAGGCCGCTGGTCCTGGTCTGGAAGCGCGCGTGGCTGCAGGACTCCGAGACGTTCGTCCGCAATCAGATGCACGGACTCGAGCGCTGGCGCGCCCTCGGAGTGGGCCTCGAGCGCACCGGCTCGGGCGTCCTCCACGACCGCACGGACATCGTCCTGCACGATCCGATCACCCCTCGCGGGCGGCGGTCCCTCCTCCTGCGGTGGCTCGGAGTGTCACGACGGCTCGACGCGATCGTCGATGAGCACCGGCCCGCCCTCATCCATGCGCACTTCCTCATCGACGCCGTCTTCATCGCGCGGTACGCACGGAGGAGGCGCCTCCCGCTCGTCGTGACGGGGCACGGCTACGACGTGACCAGCTGGCCGCTCGCGACCGGAGCTCCGCGCCTGCTCCGCCCCCTCGCCCGAGCTCACCGCGCCCTCGAGGCCCGCGCCGTCTTCCGCACCGCGCTCGCGGTGATCGGGGTCTCCCGCTTCATCACCGACGGGCTCCTGCGCCTGGGGGCGGACCCGCGGCGCACCGGAGTGGGCTACATCGGCGTCCCGACCTCCCGCCCCGAGGCCGCACCGGCTGCGGAGCGCGCGGGAATCGTCTTCGTCGGACGCCTCACCGACAAGAAGGGCGTTCCGGATCTGCTCGAGGCGGTCGCCGCCCTCCCCGGACCGATCCGCGACGTCCCCCTGACCGTCGTCGGCGACGGCCACCTGCGGGAGGCGCTCGTCGAGCAGGCGGCGCGGCTGGGCCTGCAGGTGACCTTCACCGGCTCCCTGCCCCCCGCCGAGGTCGCCCGCATCCTCGCCGGCGCCGCGGTCTTCTGCGCACCGTCGCGGACCGCGGCGACAGGCGACTCCGAGGGCTTCGGCATGGTCTTCCTCGAGGCCGCGCTCGCAGGCGTCCCTGTCGTCTCGTACCGCCACGGCGGCGTCCCGGAGGCGGTCCAGGACGGCGTCACCGGGCTGCTCGTCCCGGAGGGGGACGTGCCCGGCCTGACCGGGGCGCTCACCGCCCTGCTCCGGGACCCGGACCGCGCGGAGCGGATGGGCGCGGAGGGGCGGGAGCGCGTGCTCGCCTCGTTCGACCTCGCCGAGCGGATCCGCGACCTCGAGGACCTCTACGACCGGGCGGCCGGCCGATCGATGCCGACGACGACGGACGGAGATCGCGGATGAGCCGCGCCGAGCACCGCGCCGACGATCCGCGACCGGGCCTCCGTCCGGCCTCCGCCGGGCGGGAGAGGTGAGCCTGCGCCGGAGCACCGTCGACGCGACCGCCTGGACGGCGGTCTCGTTCGCCGTCGCGCTCGTCGTGCAGCTCGGGCAGTTCGCGCTCCTGGCGAGACTGCTGGACCCCTCCGAGATGGGGATCATCGCGATCGTCGCCCTGCTCAACGCGTTCGTCGACATCTTCCTCGGAATGGGGGTCGCCCAGGCGATCATCCAGCGCCGGCGGGCGACCAGCTTCGAGCTCTCGTCGGTCTTCTGGCTCAACCTCTCCGTCGGGCTCCTGGTCACCGTCGCCGTCCTCCTGGGCGCCGCACCGATCGCCTCCCTGCTCGGGTCCGCCGCCGCGGCGCCTGTCCTCACCGTCGCCTCGCTCGTGTTCGTGGGCAGCGCAGCCGGGCAGGTGCCGAGAGCGGTGCTCGAGAAGGGGATCCGGTTCCGAGCGGTCGCCGTGTCCGAGACGATCGCTCTCGTCGGCGGCTTCGCCGTGACGGTCTGCCTCGCGGTCTCGGGCGCGGGGGCGCTCTCCTATGCGTGGGGGCTCGTCGCGACCGCGGCTCTGCGCTCCGTGCTCGCCCTCGTGCAGGCCCGCCGCTGGTTCCGGCTGCGGTTCCGGTTCCGGATCCGCGAGACCGCCCGCTTCCTCTCCTTCGGCGTCTTCCAGACCCTCGACGGCATCGTCAACTACCTGGGCTCGAACGCCGGCTCGCTCGCGATCGGCCGCCTGCTCGGACCGGCCCAGCTGGGCGGGTACACCCTGGGATACAACCTCGCCGTGAACCTCCCCGCGAGGGTCAACCCGATCGTGACGCGGGTGATGTTCCCGGTGTTCTCCTCGATCCAGCACGACCGTGAGCGCGTCGCGCGGAACCACCTCCGCGTCACCGCGGTGCTCAGCATGGCGAGCATCCCGCCGCTGATGCTGGTGGCGCTGCGCTCCGAGGAGATCGTGCGGCTGTTCTACGGACCCGGCTGGGGCTGGATCGCGGGCATGACGAGCGCACTGACGGTGGTGGGCGCGGTGCGGGCGATCGGCAATCCGGTCGGCTTCATCCTGATGGCGATGGACCGGGTGCGGTTCGGGCTGGTCGTGAACATCGTGAAGACCGCGATCACGGTCCCGATGATCGTCGGCGGGGGAGTGCTGTTCGGACTCGACGGCTTGATCGGCGGGCTGCTGCTCTCGAGCGCTCTCGGCTTCGCCGTCACCTGCGCCGTGCTGCGGGTGGTGCTCGGAGTGCGCCTCGGCGCGTTCCTGCGCGCGTGCGCCGCGGGGCCGCTGCTCGCCGCACCGATGGCGATCGTGCTGCTCCTGCTCCGCCTGCTCCCCGAGGGCGCGCCCCTGCGGCTGCTCCCGGTGGAGCTGGCGCTCGCGGGCCTCGTGCTGGGAGCGACCGCCCTCCTGGCGCCGGGGCGCGACATCGCCGAGGCGCGATCGCTCGTCCTGTCGCGACTGCCCGCCCGGCTCCGGCTCGGCTCCGCCGCCCCGGTCGAGGTCGCCGTGGTGCTCGCCGCCGAGGAGCGCTTCGACGGCAGCGGGGGAGCCGTGGCGACCTGGGTCCGCGAGACGGTGTCCCGGTCCTCGCTCCGGATCGCCGTGCACGCGCCGTGGTCGTCGGCGTCACCGGGCGTGGACGTCAGGCCCCATCGTCTGTACCGGCGGATCTACGCGGTTCAGCGGCGCGCGGCACTCCTCCTGGCGCATCGGCGCGACAGCGACCCGGGCGCCGAGCTGCGCCGGCTGTCCTTCGGCGGGCGCTTCTGGCTGCTGGTGCTCGCTCCGTCGCTGCGCCGTGTCCCGACGGTCTGGATCCACAACCGCCCCCGCTACGCCGTGCGCCTGCGCCGCCTGGGCTACCGGGGGCGGATCGTCGCACACCTGCACAACGACCTGCTCGATCACCTGCCACCCGATCCCGCCGCCGCCCGGCGCTACCTCGACGCGGTCGACGAGTGGATCTTCTGCAGCGAGTTCCTGCGCGCCCGGGCGGTCGACCGGTACGGCCTGATCGCCACAGCCGTCCTGTACAACGGGGTCGTCCCTCCGCCCGAGGTCCCGCCGGCGCCGCTCGGCGGTACTGCGGAGGCGGTCTTCGCCGGGAGGCTGGTGGCCGAGAAGGGAGCCCGCGAGGCCGTCGAGATCGTGAGGCGGATGCGGACCGAGCACGGCGCCGATCTGCGGCTGGTCATCGCCGGCGCATCGGGCCTCGGGGACGACGCGACGCCCACCCCGTACGTCCGAGCGCTCGACGAGGCTGTCGCCGCCCTGCCCGGCGTCGTGCGCCGGCTCCCGTTCCTCCGGCACGAGGACCTGCTGGAGCTGTTCGGCTCCTCGGCGCTCCTGCTCTACCCCTGCCGCTGGGACGAGCCGTTCGGGATGGTGGTGGTGGAGGCGCTCTCGCGGGGGATCCCCGTCGTGACGGTCGAGCGCGGAGGCCTCCCCGAGATCCTGCGCACCTCCGACGGAGTGGTCGACGGATCCGTCCTCGTCCCGCCGGGCACGGAGGAGGAGGTCGCGGACGCCGTCCTCGCGGAGCTCCCCGCCCTCATCGCCTCGCTGCGCGATCCCCGGCGACGCGCGGAGGTGGCTGCGGCGTCGCGGCGCCGAGCGGCGGACTTCGGCTGGCCGGGCATCGCCCGCCGCGCGGACGAGCTGCTGGCAGACCCCCGTGGCTGAGGCGCGGGGCCGCCGCGCGCACGCGGATCGACGTTCCGCGCCAAGCCCGTCGAGGCTCGTGCCGCGCGATTAGTGTCGGCGCGACATGCCACCTGCATCCCCTCTCCCGCCCGCGTCCGCCGACGCCACCGCCTCTCCCGTGCTGCTCGATCCGCCTCCCGCCCCGGACCGGCGCCCGCGGGCGACCCTCCCGCCGCGAGAGGTCGGCCCGTCGTCCCGGAATCGGCGCGCCGCTCCTCCGCTCCGCCAGACGGAGGCCGCCACCAGCACCTCCGCGGAACGGCTCTGACATGGGCCGCCACGCCGACGACGCCCTCCTCCGCCGCCCGACCGCCTCTCGTCCCTCCGTCATCGCCGCGACCCGCGTCACCGACGCTCCGGAGACCCGCGGGCGGCCGTCGCGCGCGCCGGCGGATCCCGCTCAGCGGCGGCACGAGCGGATCGTCCTCGTCTTCCTCGCGGTGCTCCTGGCGCTGAGCGTCGTGCAGCTCTACACCCTGGGCCCCGTCACCGCTCCGGTCGCCTGGAGCCTGCTCTTCCTCCCGTACTCCGTGGCGCGGCTGCGCGGCGGGCGGATCGACCGGTTCGTGGTCGTGGTCCTCCTCGTGATCGCCGGCACCCTCTTCGCGCTCACCTACTCCGGAGCACGCGCGGCCGCGCTGCGCGACGTGGTCTCCGTCGTCTCCTTCCTCACTCCGTACCTGGCCGTCCGCGGGCTCGGCGACGGCGCCTGGCGTGTCGTCGGCCGCGCCCTCAACTGGGCGGCGCCCGTGTTCCTCCTCCAGGTGACGCTCACGATCCTCTTCCAGCTCGATCCCGTGCAGGAGACCGCCTACCTCCGGTGGCCGGAAGCGGTGCTGTTCTCCGACATCTACGTGCGGGACATCTTCACGACGTCCTTCAACAACGTCCTGCAGGAGAAGTCGGGAGGGTTCTTCCTCAACGGCAACATCGCCTCGATGTACATGGCCACGACCGGCGCGCTGGCCTTCGCCGTCTGGAGACGGCAGCGGGGGAGTCTCCTCCTGCTCGTCGCCGTCGCCGGGCTGGTCGGCGCCCTCTTCACGCTGTCCAAGACCGCGATCGTCCTCGCGATCGTCCTGCCCCTGCTGGTCGCCGCGATCCGCGGACTCAAGGGACGCAGCCTCGGTCCGGTCGCCTGGATGATCACCATCCCCTCCGGGATCACGGCCGTGTACGCCGTCGCCGTGTCCTTCCCGCAGCTGGCGGAGGCGGGCGTGCTCACGCTCGGGGCCCGCGGCGACTTCCTGCGCCTGGCTGCGAGCGCGTTCCCCGACAACTGGCTGCTGGGGCTGGGGTACGGCGGATGGCAGGAGCTGTGGCTGGCGCGCGGGTCGCAGTTCACCCAGCACAGCGAGCCGCGCCCGCCTCACAACCTCCTCGTCACCGCGTGGACCAACGGCGGGCTCCTGATCGCGCTCCCCGTCATCGCGTTCCTCCTCCTCGCCACCATCGCCGTCGTGCGCCTGCTCCTCCGGGTCGCCCGGAACGAGGCCGTCGCCGTCGGGGCGCTCGCCGTCGCCGTCCTCTGGACGTTCCTGCACGGGATGGCCGACAACACCACCTGGTTCGGCGATCAGCACTCGCTCGCGACGCTCGCCGTCTCCGTGGCGCTCGTGGGCGTCCTGTCGGCGGAGGCGCCCGCCACGCCGGGCCGAGTGCCTCACGGAAGCGCTCCGGCGGCCTCGGCCGGCGCGGGTCGGGCGCCGCTGCGACGGCCGCCGAGCCCCGGCCTCGGGCGGCGCTGACGCGACCGCCGCGCCGCAGCCGGTCCGGACACGGACCGCGCCGGTATCATCGACCCGTTATGGCACGCATCTACGACTGCTCCGTCGACACGGACCTCCTGACCGGCACCCGTCTCGCGCGGACGGCCATCGGCCGCGGCGAGCTCGTGGTGATCCCCACCGACACCGTCTACGGCGTCGCGGCCAACGCGTTCGACGCCGCCGCGGTCCAGCGCCTGCTCGACGCGAAGGGACGGACGAGGCAGTCGCCGCCGCCCGTCCTGATCGGGGACGTGGCCGCCCTCGACGCCCTCGCCGAGAACGTGCCGGAGGCGGTGCGCGACCTCGCGCGCGAGTTCTGGCCCGGCGGGCTCACCATCGTCCTGCACGCCCAGCCTTCACTGGTCTGGGACCTGGGCGAGACGCGCGGGACCGTGGCGCTGCGCATGCCGGACAACCCGGTGACGATCGAGCTCCTCGCCGAGACCGGCCCGCTGGCGGTCTCCTCCGCCAATCGCACGGGGCAGCCCTCGGCCACGACCGCACAGGAGGCGTTCGACCAGCTCGGCGACTCCGTCGACGTCTATCTCGACGCCGGCGCCGCCGGATCGCGCTACAGCGACCGCCCCGCGGGCGCCAGCGAGTCCTCGACGATCGTCGACGCGACAGCGCTGAGCTTCGAGGGCGGCACCCTGCGCATCCTGCGCCAGGGCGTCGTGTCGGCCGAGCGGATCCGCGAGGTCGTCGGAGACCTGCTGCCGGATCCGGACGCGCCTCGTGCCGAGACGTCGGAGCCCGACGCCTCCACGGCCGGCGCGGCGCAGGCCGGGTACCAGCAGGAGCCCGCCGAGACCGCGACCGGCAGCGACCCGTACGCCTTCGAGCGGACCCCGACCGCGCGCCCCGACTGGGCCTCCGGCGCCCGCCTGCAGGACGACTCCGCGCCCGGCGACTCCGCGCCCGTCGATTCCGCCGATGCGCCGGACACGGGCTCGTCGAGCACGAACGCGCCGACGCCCAACACCGGCACCGGCGCCGCCCGCACCGACTCCGCTCCGGGTGAGTAACCGGTGATCACCTTCGCCCTCGTCTCGCTCGCGGTCGCGCTCGTGACCGGAGCGCTGTCGTGGGTCATCTGGAAGCTGAGCCTGAAGTACCGGCTCTACCCGAAGATCCGCGTCAGGGACATGCACACGCGGCCGACCCCCCGCCTGGGCGGCATCGCGATGTTCCTCGGGATCCTCGTCGGCTTCGGCATCGCCTCCCAGCTGCCCTACTTCCGGCTGGTGTTCGCCAATCCCGAGCCGATCCTCGCGATCCTCGGCGCGAGCCTGCTCATCGTCCTCATCGGCGTCGCCGACGACATCTGGGACCTGGACTGGACCACGAAGCTGGCCGGTCAGCTGATCGCCGCCGGCCTGATCGCCTGGAAGGGCGTGCAGATCGTCTCCCTGCCGATCGGCGGCCTGACCGTCGGCTCGCCGTGGATGTCGCTGATCATCACCGTGCTCGCGATCGTCCTGGTCACCAACGCTCTCAACTTCATCGACGGCCTCGACGGCCTCGTGGCGGGCGTCGCCGTGATCGCCAACGGGGTCTTCTTCCTCTACAGCTACCTGCTGGTGCAGCAGACCTCGCCCACCGACTACTTCAACCTGGCCTCGCTCATCGCGGTCCTGCTCGTCGGCGCCTGCGCCGGATTCCTCCCCATCAACTGGCGTCCGGCGCGGATGTTCATGGGCGACAGCGGCGCACTGCTGATCGGGATGCTGATGGCCACCTCCGCGATCGCGGTCACCGGCCAGATCGACCCGGCCCAGCTCGCGGCGAAGGAGCTCCTGCCCGCGTTCATCCCGATCATCCTGCCGTTCGCGATACTCGTGGTGCCGCTGATGGACTTCGGCCTCGCTGTGATCAGGCGCCTGCGCGCGGGAAAGTCGCCGTTCAGCGCCGACCGGAAGCACCTGCACCACCGCCTGCTCGACATGGGGCACTCCCACCTGCACGCCGTGCTGATCTTCTACGCGTGGACCGCCGTCGTCGCCGTCAGCTGCCTGCTGATGTTCGTGGTCGACGTGCTGTGGGTCCCGCTCGTCTTCCTCGGAGTCGGTCTGCTGGTCTGCACCGTCGTCACGCTCGCCCCGCTCAGCCGCCGCAAGCGGCTCGAGGCGGCGGCGCAGTCCGCGGAGGCCTCACCCGTCCTCGACCCCCTCGACCGCGCGTCCTCGACGGAGCTGCTCCGTCCGCCGGCCGGACTCCCGATCGACCGGGACACGACAGCGCCGACCACGGCGCGGAAGGAAGCATCATGACCGGAGCCTCCCCGGCCACCCCCCGTCCGCAGCCCGCGTCCGTCCCCGTCCTGCGCCGCGCGCTGGTCGTGGGCGGCCTCTTCGTGCTCGCCCTGGCCGTTCTCGGCACCGTCGTCGGCGGGATCGCCGCCGGGGGAGAGGGCGCGATCGGAGCCCTCCTCGGCGCGATCGTCGGCGGCGTGATGGTGCTCCTCACCGCCGCGAGCATCCTCGTCGCCAACCGCCTCGACATCGGCGGGTTCTTCGCCGTCGTCCTCGGCACGTGGCTCGCCAAGTTCGTGCTGTTCGTGATCGCCGCCCTGGTCCTGCGCGATCAGCCGTGGCTGAACAGCACCGCGATGTTCGTCACGATCATCGTCGCCGTCCTGGGGTCCCTGGTGATCGACGTCCTGGTCGTCTCGCGCTCGCGCATGCCGAACGTCAGCGACATCGCCCGATGAGGACGAGCCGAACGGTTCCTGAGAGGACCACGATTCGGCTCTCAGGCCGTTCTGTTGCTACAGTAGGGACGAATCCCGCAGGCGAACGTGTCCTCAGATCGTCTCATCGTTGATGGCGGTCGTCGAGCACGATCGCCGTCCGAGCGGAAAACCCCACCTTTCGTCGTCGCGAGAGCGTTGCGTCCGAATGATTCGATTCGGTCGGCTGCAACGTGCCACGCCCCGAATTCCAGGAGCTAGCGCTGTTTGCTAACGCTGTGACCCTGTTGGTCTCGTCCTCGACCGGTGAGAGTGACTTCCACACCCCGTCGATCTCCGAGTTCTTCCCG
Source organism: Rathayibacter sp. AY1C5 (assembly GCF_002931705.1). Taxonomy (NCBI): domain Bacteria; kingdom Bacillati; phylum Actinomycetota; class Actinomycetes; order Micrococcales; family Microbacteriaceae; genus Rathayibacter; species Rathayibacter sp. AY1C5. The sequence continues at coordinate 115,258 of NZ_PSWD01000001.1, read as the reverse complement.
CCCGGTTTCCTCTTCGAGGGAACCCCTTTCGAGATCAACCGCGTCATGCTGGTCCGCTTCATCGCGGTCATCGCACTGATGCTGTTCTTCTGGCTCGGGACGCGCAAGCTGCGCCTCGTCCCCGGCCGCTTCCAGAACGTCGTCGAGCTCGCGTTCGACTTCGTCCGCGTCACCATCGCCAAGGACATCCTCGGCGAGAAGGACGCGCGCCGGTTCCTCCCGATCCTCGTGACGATCTTCTTCGCGATCATCTCGATGAACCTGACCGGCATCGTCCCGTTCCTGAACATCGCGGGGACCTCCGTGGTGGGCATGCCGCTCTTCCTCGGCCTGGTCGCCTACGTGACGTTCATCTACGCGGGCATCAAGGACCGGGGGATGGGCTTCTTCAAGAACGCCCTGTTCCCGCCCGGAGCGCCGTTCCTGATCTACTTCATCCTCACGCCGATCGAGCTGCTGCAGACGTTCATCATCCGTCCGCTCTCGCTCGCACTGCGGCTCGTGATGAACATGATCGTCGGCCACCTCCTGCTGGTGCTGTGCTTCTCGGCCACGCAGTTCTTCCTCTTCAGCTCCCAGATCGACCCGGGCTTCAAGCTCTTCGGCGTCGTGACCTTCGCCTTCGGCGGTGCGTTCACGCTCTTCGAGCTCCTCGTCGCCGTGCTGCAGGCCTACATCTTCACCCTCCTCGCTGCGGTCTACATCCAGTTGGCCGTCGCCGAGGAGCACTGACCCCACTACTCACGGGCTCCCGCCCGTTCTCACGATCACCCCACTGAAAGGACCCACTCGTGGACTCAGTCACCGTTCTCGCCGAACTCACCGGCAACATCGCGACGGTCGGTTACGGCCTCGCAGCGATCGGCCCCGGCATCGGTGTCGGCATCGTCGCGGGCAAGACCGTCGAGGCCATGGCGCGCCAGCCCGAGATGGCCGGCCGCCTCCAGACCACGATGTTCCTCGGCATCGCGTTCACCGAGGTGCTCGCGCTCATCGGCCTCGCCACCTACTTCATCTTCGCGGCGTAGTCGTGTTCAGCACCGCTGTGAACATCGCTGCGGAAGAAGGTGACGTCCCCGCGGTCATTCTGATCCCGGAGTTCTACGACTTCTTCTGGTCGGGGGTGATCTTCCTCATCCTGCTGTTCTTCTTCTGGAGGCTGGTCCTGCCGCGCCTGCAGAAGATGCTCGACGCGCGCTCCGCCGCGATCGAGGGGAACATCGCGAAGGCCGACGAGGCCCAGCGACAGGCCGAGGCCGCCCTCGAGAAGTACACCGCCCAGCTGGCCGAGGCCCGCGCCGAGGCCGGAGTGATCCGTGAGAAGGCGAACGCCGACGGCAACGCGATCGTGGCGGCGAAGAAGGAGCAGGCGCAGGTCGAGGCCGAGCGCATCCTCCACAACGCGCACGCCCAGATCGAGGCGGACCGTCAGGCCGCCGTGGTCTCGCTCCGCTCCGAAGTCGGAACCCTCGCCATCGACCTCGCCTCCGGCGTGATCGGCGAGAGCCTCAACGACGACGCGAAGGCGTCCGCGATCGTGGACCGCTTCCTCGCCGACCTCGAGGCCTCGGAGAAGGCGAACAACTGATGGGCAGCGCGTCCAGGCAGGCACTCGCATCGGCGAAGGCGGAGCTCTCCGCCCTCGCCGGTCAGGCGTCCCTCGACACGGCCCAGCAGCTCTTCGAGGCCGCACGGGTCATCGACGGCCAGGCGCAGCTGCGCGCGGCCCTCGCCGACCCGAGCGCCGACTCGAGCAGCAAGCAGGCTCTCGTCGCCCGCGTGTTCGGTCCCTTCGGCGAGCCGGCCAAGCGCCTGCTCACCGTGATCGTCGGCCACCGCTGGTCGAGCCCGAGCGACATGGTCGCCGGGGTCGAGGAGGTCGGGGTCCGCGCGATCGCGTCCTCCGCTCCGGAGGGGGTCAACCTCGAGAAGGAGCTCCACTCCTTCGGCGAGGTCGTCGCCTCCGACGCCCAGCTCGAGCTCGCGCTCGGCAGCAAGCTCGCCGCCGCCGACTCGAAGGTCGCGCTCGTGCAGCGCCTCCTCGAGGGCAAGGCCGCGGCCGAGACGCTGGCGATCCTCCGGCAGCTGATCGCGCACCCGCGCGGTCGCCGCATCCCGGAGCTCGTCCGCTTCGCAGCAGGCGTGGTCGCCGACCAGGGCGGGTTCATCCTCGCCACGGTCTCGGTCGCCGCACCGATCGCCCCCGAGCAGCTCGACCGGCTCCGCTCGGCGCTCACGCGCCAGTACAGCCGACCGGTCTCCGTCAACGTCGTGGTCGATCCCTCCCTCCTGGGCGGGATGCGCCTGCACGTCGGCGACGAGGTCATCGACGGAACCGTCTCCGCACGGCTGTCCGACCTGAAGCTCCAGCTCGCGTCCTGACGGGCGCACGTATCCTCAGAGGGCACTGCCCTCGACCCCCGCACCATCCAGGTCAGGCCCCGACGACCTCTTCGGCTCGCACGGACCCAACGAATAGGAATTCCCATGGCAGATATCACCATCAGCCCGGATGAGATCCGCGACGCGCTGAAGGACTTCGTCTCGTCGTACGAGCCGGGCAAGGCCTCCACCACCGAGGTCGGCTACGTCATCGACGCCGCCGACGGCATCGCCCACGTCGAGGGCCTCCCCGGCGTCATGGCCAACGAGCTCATCCGCTTCTCCAACGGCGTCCTGGGCCTGGCCCAGAACCTCGACGAGAACGAGATCGGCGTCGTCGTCCTCGGCGAGTTCTCCGGCATCGAGGAGGGCATGGAGGTCACCCGCACCGGCGAGGTCCTCTCGGTCCCCGTCGGCGACGGCTACCTCGGGCGCGTCGTCGACCCGCTCGGCAACCCGATCGACGGACTCGGCGAGATCGCCTCCGAGGGCCGCCGCGCCCTCGAGCTCCAGGCTCCCGGCGTCATGTCGCGCAAGTCGGTCCACGAGCCGCTGCAGACCGGCATCAAGGCCATCGACGCGATGATCCCGGTCGGCCGCGGCCAGCGCCAGCTCATCATCGGGGACCGCCAGACCGGCAAGACGGCCATCGCGATCGACACGATCATCAACCAGAAGGCCAACTGGGAGTCGGGCGACACGAACAAGCAGGTCCGCTGCATCTACGTCGCGATCGGCCAGAAGGGCTCGACCATCGCCTCGGTGAAGGGCGCGCTCGAGGACGCCGGAGCGATGGAGTACACGACCATCGTCGCGTCCCCGGCCTCCGACCCCGCCGGCTTCAAGTACCTCGCCCCCTACACCGGCTCGGCCATCGGCCAGCACTGGATGTACGGCGGCAAGCACGTCCTGATCATCTTCGACGACCTGTCGAAGCAGGCCGAGGCCTACCGCGCCGTGTCGCTCCTCCTGCGCCGCCCGCCGGGACGCGAGGCGTACCCGGGTGACGTCTTCTACCTGCACTCCCGTCTGCTGGAGCGCTGCGCGAAGCTGTCCGACGAGCTCGGCGCCGGCTCGATGACCGGTCTCCCGATCATCGAGACCAAGGCCAACGACGTCTCGGCCTACATCCCGACCAACGTGATCTCGATCACCGACGGCCAGATCTTCCTCCAGTCCGACCTCTTCAACGCCAACCAGCGTCCCGCGGTCGACGTGGGCATCTCGGTCTCGCGGGTCGGCGGCGACGCGCAGGTCAAGTCGATCAAGAAGGTCTCCGGCACGCTGAAGCTCGAGCTGGCGCAGTACCGCTCGCTCGAGGCCTTCGCGATGTTCGCCTCCGACCTCGACGCCGCCTCGCGCCGTCAGCTCGCCCGCGGCGCCCGCCTGACCGAGCTGCTCAAGCAGCCGCAGTACTCGCCGTACCCCGTCGAGGAGCAGGTCGTCTCGATCTGGGCCGGAACGAACGGCAAGCTCGACGAGGTCCCGGTCCCCGACGTGCTGCGCTTCGAGCGCGAGCTCCTGGACTACCTGGGCCGCAACACCCAGGTGCTGAACACCCTCCGCGACACCAACGTGCTCTCCGACGACACCGTCGCCGAGCTCAACCGTGCCGTCGACGGCTTCAAGCTGGAGTTCCAGACCGGTGAGGGCAAGCCGCTCGCCTCGGTCGGGCGCGAGGAGCACCAGGCCATCGCGGCCGACGAGGTCGGCCAGGAGAAGATCGTCAAGGGCCGTCGCTGACCAGCGGCACCCCGTCGATTCGCCACTTTTAGGACAACAGGAGACACATGGGAGCGCAACTCCGGGTCTACCGGTCGAAGATCCGCTCGGCCCAGACGACCAAGAAGATCACTCGGGCCATGGAGCTGATCTCGGCCTCGCGCATCCAGAAGGCGCAGAACCGCGTCGCTGCCGCGGCGCCGTACTCGAACGCGATCACGCGCGCCGTGTCCGCTGTCGCGACCTACTCGAACGTGGAGCACCCGCTCACGACCGAGCGCGAGAAGCTGGACACGGCCGCGATCGTGATCTTCACCTCCGACCGCGGCCTCGCCGGCGCGTTCTCCTCGAGCGTGCTCAAGGAGGCCGAGGAGCTGGCCGCGCTGCTGCGCAGCGAGGGCAAGGAGGTCGTCTTCTACCTGGTCGGCCGCAAGGCGAACGCGTACTTCTCGTTCCGGAAGCGGGCCAGCGTCCGCGTCTGGACGGGCGGCACCGACCAGCCCGTGTTCGAGACGGCGAAGGAGATCGCGGACGCGGTCGTCGAGTCGTACAACCTCGATGACGAGGAGGGCGGCGTGGACGAGATCCACCTCGTCTACAACCGCTTCGTCAGCATGGTCACCCAGCAGCCGACCGTCGTCCGGCTGCTGCCGCTCGAGGTCGTCGAGGGCGCCGAGGAGCAGAACAGCGAGCTGTACCCGCTCTACGAGTTCGAGCCCGACCCCGAGACGGTCCTCGACCGCCTCCTGCCCGTGTACGTCGAGAGCCGCATCTTCAACGCGATGCTGCAGTCGGCGGCCTCGGAGCACGCGGCACGCCAGAAGGCCATGAAGTCGGCGAGCGACAACGCGGACACGCTGATCAAGACCTACACGCGTCTCGCCAACAACGCCCGCCAGACCGAGATCACGCAGCAGATCGCCGAGATCGTCGGCGGCGCCGACGCCCTGTCCTCCTCCAAGTAAGAGGGCTCCGCTCCACACAGTTTCGACTCCGCCCTCCGGGAGCGGTGAGACCACAGAAGGAAGTAGCAATGACACTGACCGCACCTGAGGCGGCGACCGGGACGTCGGGCGGGGCCATCGGCCGCATCGCCCGCGTCACCGGCCCCGTCGTTGACATCGAGTTCCCCCACGACGCGATCCCCGAGGTCTACAACGCGCTCTACACGCACGTCGAGGTCGAGGGCGTCTCGAGCAAGCTGACCTTCGAGGTCGCGCAGCACCTGGGCGACGACCTCGTCCGGGCCATCTCCCTGAACCCCACCGACGGACTCGTCCGCGGCCAGGAGGTCCACGACACCGGCCTGCCGATCTCGGTCCCGGTCGGCGACGTGACCAAGGGCAAGGTCTTCAACGTGATCGGCGAGGTGCTCAACGCCGACGCCGACGGGAAGATCAACGGCGAGTCGTTCGAGATCACCGAGCGCTGGCCCATCCACCGCAAGCCCCCGCAGTTCGATCAGCTCGAGTCCAAGACCGAGCTGTTCGAGACCGGCATCAAGGTCATCGACCTGCTCACTCCGTACGTGCAGGGCGGCAAGATCGGCCTGTTCGGCGGCGCGGGCGTCGGCAAGACCGTCCTCATCCAGGAGATGATCCAGCGCGTCGCGCAGGACCACGGTGGAGTGTCCGTGTTCGCCGGCGTCGGCGAGCGCACCCGTGAGGGGAACGACCTCATCGCCGAGATGGAGGAGGCGGGCGTCTTCGACAAGACCGCGCTTGTCTTCGGCCAGATGGACGAGCCGCCGGGAACGCGTCTGCGCGTCGCCCTGTCGGCACTGACCATGGCGGAGTACTTCCGCGATGTGCAGAAGCAGGACGTGCTGCTCTTCATCGACAACATCTTCCGCTTCACGCAGGCCGGCTCGGAGGTGTCGACCCTCCTGGGCCGCATGCCCTCCGCGGTGGGCTACCAGCCGAACCTCGCCGACGAGATGGGTGTGCTCCAGGAGCGCATCACCTCGACGCGCGGACACTCGATCACCTCGCTGCAGGCGATCTACGTCCCCGCCGACGACTACACGGACCCGGCGCCGGCGACCACCTTCGCCCACCTCGACGCGACCACCGAGCTCTCCCGTGAGATCGCGTCGAAGGGCCTCTACCCGGCCGTCGACCCGCTCACGTCCACCTCGCGCATCCTCGACCCCCGCTACCTGGGCGCCGACCACTACCGCGTGGCGACGAACGTGAAGCAGATCCTGCAGAAGAACAAGGAGCTGCAGGAGATCATCGCGATCCTCGGTGTCGACGAGCTGTCGGAGGAGGACAAGATCACGGTGTCGCGTGCGCGCCGGATCCAGCAGTTCCTCTCGCAGAACACCTACATGGCGAAGAAGTTCACCGGTGTCGAGGGATCGACCGTCCCGCTGAAGGACACGATCGAGTCGTTCGACGCGATCACCAAGGGCGAGTTCGACCACGTGGCCGAGCAGGCGTTCTTCAACGTCGGCTCGATCTCGGACGTCGAGGAGAAGTGGACCCAGATCCAGAAGGAGAACGGCTGATCATGGCCGGGACCCTGAAGGTCAGCGTCGTGTCCGCGAACGCCGAGGTGTGGTCCGGAGAGGCGAAGCAGCTCACGGCTCGCACGGTCGAGGGCGAGATCGGCATCCTCGCCGGCCACGAGCCGATGCTCGCGATCCTCGCCACCGGCGAGGTGCGCGTCACGGCCCTGGACGGCACGCGTCTCACCGCGCAGGCCGACGACGGCTTCCTGTCCGTCGAGAACGACGTGGTGACCGTGGTCGCCCGTCAGGCATCGCTGGTCTAGTACACCGCCGCTCACCGCGGCTCGGAGGGGCCGGACGATCATCGCGATCGTCCGGCCCCTTCGTCGTGCCGCCCGTCCCTCTTCTCCGAAGGAGTCCTGTGCACGTCCTGCTGCCACCGTCCGAGACGAAGCGCGACGGCGGCGACGAGCCGTTCGTGCTCGAGTCGCTCGCCTTCCCCGAGCTCCACGCGAAGCGGCGCGAGCTGGCGGAGGCGCTGATCGCGCTGGCCGGGGACCCCGAGCTCTCTGCCCGGGCGCTGAAGCTCGGTCCGCGTCAGTTCGGCGAGATCGATCGCAACGCGGGGCTCGCGACCGCGGCAGGTCTCCCCGCGGTCGACCGCTTCGACGGGGTGCTGTTCGATGCGCTCGACGCGCGCAGCCTCGATTCCGGTGCACGGGAGGTGCTCGGTCGGACGGCGATCGTGCAGTCCGCGCTCTGGGGGCCGATCCGCGCCCTCGACCTGATCCCTGCATACCGTCTGTCCCACGACTCCCGTGTGCCGGGCAGACCGCTCAAGCGGTGGTGGGCGGCGGAGGCCGGGCGGGTGCTGAGCGCGCTCGACGGGCTCGTCCTCGATCTGCGGAGTGAGGCGTACGCGGCGCTCGGACCGGTCCCTGCGGGCGAGGGGCGGTTCTTCGTCCGCGTCCGCTCGCGCGGGTGCGACGGCGTCCTCCGGTCGCTGAACCACTTCAACAAGCAGGGCAAGGGACGCTTCGTCAGGGCGCTGGCGGAGGACCGGGTGGCGACGGAGTCGCTCGGCGAGCTCTCGGCGTGGGCGGCCGGGCGCGGGTTCCTGCTCGCCGAGAACCGGCACACGGGAGAGCTCGACCTCGTCGTGCCGGAGTCGTAGGCGTCAGCGTCGGCGCCAGCAGCCGGTGAGGTGGTCGTCGACGACTCCGGCCGACTGCATCAGCGCGTACGCGGTGGTCGGTCCGACGAAGCGGAGCCCGGCGGCCTTCAGCGCTCGCGCGAGCGCCGTCGACCCGGGCGTCGTCGCAGGGACGTCGGCGGCTCGGACCACCCGGTCCTCGACGTCCGGATCGTGGAAGGACCACACGAGCTCGTCGAGCGCGCCCTCGCCTCTCTGCTCCAGGAGCGCGAGCACGGCCCGGGCGTTGTCCCGGGTGGCGATGATCTTCGCGCGGTTCCGGATGATGCCGCTGTCCTCCATCAGCCGCTCGACATCGGTGTCGTCGTACCGGGCGACGCGGGCCGGATCGAAGCCGTCGAAGGCCTCGCGGAACCTCGGCCGCTTGCGGAGGATCGTGATCCAGGAGAGGCCGGACTGGAACGCCTCGAGGGAGATCTTCTCGAACAGCAGGCGATCTCCGTGCAGCGGGGTGCCCCATTCCTCGTCGTGGTAGCGGCGGTACTCCGGATCCGCGCCGCTCCAGGCGCAGCGGACCAGGCCGTCCTCTCCCTCGACGAGTCCGTCGGCCGTGCTCATCGGTGGGGGATCCCCTCGTGATCGAGAAGCCAGGCTTTCGTGGCGACGCCCTCGCCCGCGCTGAAGCCGGTGATCCGTCCGTCGCTCGCGAGGACGCGGTGGCAGCCCACGATGATCGGCACCGGGTTCGCACCTACCGCTCCGCCGATCGGCCGGCCCGCCCGGGGGCGACCGGCGGCCGTGCCCAGTGCGCCGTAGGAGGTGATCTCCCCGAAGCCCAGAGCCTGGAGCCGCTGCCAGATCTCGAGCTGGAAGGGCGTGCCGCGCAGAGCGACCGGCAGATCGAAAGAGCGGCGGGTCCCGTCGAAGTACTCGTCCAGCTGCTCGACGGCCCGCAGGAGCACCGGGAGGTCCGACTCCGGGAGGTGCTCGTGCGGGAGCAGACCGGCCTGCTCGATGGCGAGCGAGACGATCGCATCGCCGTCGCTGCCCACCTCGATGCGGCCGAGGGGGCTCGTCGTCCGTCGGACGTGAAGGGGAGTCGTTCTCATGCGTCGAGAGTATCCGCGGGACTCCCCACCGACCGGCGGGAATCGGACACCGGTGCAGAACTCGGCCGATCGGTCCCTGTGGAGGGATTCCTGGCCGGAGGGCGCCATCCGAGCGCCGGCGATTCGGTGTCGATGGGACCTCTCCCTCCACAGGCGGCGATCTCGAGATCCTTCCGATGATCCCGAGGGCCGTCGCTCCCGGCGGGTGCGAGGGTCGGCAGGATCGCAGCATGACCTCCTCAGCGATCTTCCTCCACCCCGCTCCCGCCTCGCGTGTCCCGGCCTCACCCGACGACGCCGCCCTGTTCCATGCCGCTCACGGATCCCGGCGGGGTGCGGCGGAGGCGAGCCTCGTGCTCGTCCCGTTCCGGGCCGGCGCGCCGAGCGGCTCGCTCCGCTTCGAGCTGTCGGGTGCGGATCCGTCCCTGATCGCGCGGGCCTGCCTCGGTGCGCTCGGCCGGTTCGGGCGGGTGCGGCGAGCACTCGCGCTGGTGCATCCCGGCGAGGCGGGTCCGGAGTCGTGCGAGGGACTCGTCGCCGCCCTCGAGGAGCGTGCGCGCCGGCTCCCCGGCCTCGCCCTCCGCGTCGCCGTGCTCCCGTCCTCCGGCGGCGACGACGGGCTCGAGGCCGGCGACCGGGACGACCCGCGAGCGGTGGCCGCCGCGGTCGACCGTCTCCTCGACCGCCACCCGCGGGCCGAACTGCCCGACGTGCTGTTGCGCGGTGTCGACGACCTCGTCCGGCGAGCTCTCGCCGGTCCCGATCCCGAGGTCCGGCCGGCGGGCCTGGCTGCGCTCGTCGTGGCCGTGCAGCGCAGCCGCGGTGCGGACCGCGTGTTGCGGTCGGCGCGGAGCGGTGACCCCGGCGCGGCGGGAGCGCTCGCCCCGCTGCTCCGCCGTGCCGCCGTCGTCGCACCCCCGAGTGAGCGAGCCGGAGTGCTCGTCCTCCTCGCCCGGATCCTGGCCGGTGAGGGCCGTGCCGACGAGGCCGGACGGCTCGCCGACGAGGCCGTCGCTCTCGATCCGCACCACGCAGGTGCGCGCCGAGTCGCGGCCGCACTCGCCGCCGATCGTCGGGAGCGCGCCGCGTGAGGGCGCTAGAGCCGCGACCAGGCCTCGGTGAGCACGCTCCGGAGGATCTGCTCGATCTCGTCGAACTCGCGCGGGCCGATGGTGAGCGGCGGCGCGAGCTGGACGACGGGATCGCCGCGGTCGTCCGCCCGGCAGTACAGCCCCGCGTCGAAGAGCCCCTTCGAGAGGAATCCGCGCAGCAGCCGCTCCGACTCGTCCTCGTCGAACGTCTCCTTCGTCGCCTTGTCCTTCACCAGCTCGATGCCGAAGAAGTAGCCGTCGCCCCGGACGTCGCCGACGATCGGCAGGTCGAGCAGCTTCTCGAGCGTGGACCGGAAGACGGGCGAGTTCTCGCGCACGCGCTCGTTCAGGCCCTCCTCCTCGAAGATGTCGAGGTTCTCGAGCGCGACCGCGGCCGAGACGGGGTGGCCGCCGAAGGTGTAGCCGTGCGGGAAGACGACCTGACCGTGGCGGAAGGGCTCGTAGATCCGATCGCTGACGATCGTCGCGCCGATGGGGGAGTAGCCGCTGGTCATCCCCTTCGCGCAGGTGATCATGTCCGGCACGTAGCCGTACTCGTCGCAGGCGAACATGTGCCCGATGCGGCCGAACGCGCAGATCACCTCATCGGACACCAGCAGCACGTCGTGCTTGTCGCAGATCTCGCGGACCCTCTGGAAGTACCCGGGAGGGGGCGGGAAGCAGCCGCCCGAGTTCTGCACGGGCTCCAGGAACACGGCGGCCACCGTGTCCGGCCCCTCGAACTCGATCATCTCCTCGATGCGGTTCGCCGCCCACAGGCCGAACGCCTCCAGGTCGTCGCCGTGCTCGGGAGCCCGGTAGAAGTTGGTGTTGGGGACGCGGAAGCCGCCCGGCACCAGCGGCTCGAACATCGACTTCATCCCGGGGATGCCCGTGATCGCGAGCGCTCCCTGGGGAGTGCCGTGATACGCGACCGAGCGCGAGACGACCTTGTGCTTGCCCGGCTTGCCCTGCAGCTTCCAGTAGTGCTTGGCGAGCTTGAAGGCCGTCTCCACAGCCTCGCCGCCGCCGGTCGAGAAGAAGACCCGGTTGAGGTCGCCCGGCGCGTGGTCGGCGAGCCGGTCGGCCAGCTCGATCGCCGAGGGGGTCGCGTAGGACCAGAGCGGGAAGAAGGAGAGCTCGGACGCCTGCTTCGCCGCGGCCTCCGCCAGTCGGCGCCGCCCGTGTCCCGCATTGACGACGAAGAGGCCGGACAGGCCGTCGAAGTACTTGCGCCCGGTGCTGTCCCAGATGTGGTGTCCCTCGCCGCGCGTGATGATCGGCACGCCCGCGCCCGAGTCCATCGTCGACTGACGGGTGAAGTGCATCCAGAGGTGGTCCTTCGCCTTCTTCTGCAGGGAGGCGTCGTCGATCCCCCCTGGCGCGTCGGTCCCGCGGACGGGATCGCCCGACTCGAGGCCGGAGGTCGAGAAGGCTGTCTCGGTGGTCATCTTTTACCGCGTTCCCCAGTTGTAGAACTGCTTGTGGAGCTTCAGATAGACGAAGGTCTCGGTCGAGAGCACGCCGGGAAGCGACCGGATCTCCTGGTTGAGCAGGGCGATCAGATCGTCATCGTTCTCGCACACGACCTCGGCGAGGATGTCGAAGGAGCCGGCCGTCAGCACGACGTAGTCGACGGCGGGGATGGAGGCGAGCCGGTCCGCGACGTCGCGGGTGTCGCCGGTGACGCGCACACCGATCATCGCCTGGCGGTAGAAGCCGAGCTGCATCGGATCCGTCACCGCGACGATCTGCATGACGCCCGACTCGGTGAGCTTCTGCACCCGCTGCCGGACGGCCGCCTCGCTCAGGCCCACGGCCTTGCCGATCTCGGCGTACGAGCGCCGACCGTCGGCCTGCAGCTGCTCGATGATCGCCTTCGACACCTCGTCGAGCTGGACAGGACGCTGAGAGGGCGGGCGAGACGGGGCCATGCGGCGATTCTGGCAGTCCTCGAGTGCCCGGGCAAGTGGATCCGCACGTCGGAGCTCGCTCCGGCATCGGATCCGGTGGTCTGAGCGTGGTCCCGTCTGCGCGACGGACATCGGGCGACAGCGATGGCGGCCGGCTCGGCGGAGGGCCGTCAGCGACTACCATCGGGAGGCGGCCGGGCACCCCTGGAGCCGGCGGTCACGGGCCGTCGGACCGGACGGCTGCGGGCCACGGGGATGCGAGGAGCAGCGATGACGCAGATCGGCCGCAGCCGCGCGTCCGTCACCGTCCCCGTCTCCGCCTGGAGCTCCGACGCACCCTCGGCCGAAGTCACCCTCGGCTGGGCCGCGCGCACCGAGACCGGCCACGTGCGCAGCGCGAACGAGGACAGCTACCTCGCTAAGAGCCCGCTCTTCGCTGTCGCCGACGGGATGGGCGGGCACGCGGCAGGAGAGGTCGCCAGCGACGCGGTCGTGTCGCGCCTGTCCACCGCGGCGCTCGGCGCGACCGTCGGAGCGGAGGAGATCGACCGGGCGCTTCGGGAGGCGGTCGGGGACATCGCCCGGCAGTCGCACACGGCCGACGTCGGCACCGGGACCACGGTCACCGGGATCGCGCTCACGGTGGTCGGAGGAGAGCCCTACTGGTCCGTCTTCAACATCGGCGACTCGCGCGTGTACCTGAGCGTCGCCGGGACCCTCGTGCAGCTCACCGTGGACCACTCCATCGTCCAGGAGCTGGTCGACGCGGGCCTGATCTCCCGCGACGAGGCCGACGTGCATCCGCACAGCAACGTGATCACCCGCGCGGTCGGCTTCCACGAGGCGCCCGTCCCCGACTACCGGCTCGTGCCCGTCCTCGCCGGATCGCGTATGCTGATCTGCTCGGACGGACTCACGAAGGAGCTGACCGATGCCGGCGTCGGCCACCTGCTCAGCGGCACCGGCTCCGCTCAGGAGGCGGCCGACGCCCTGGTCGACGCCGCGCTGGACAACGGCGGGCGCGACAACGTCACCGTGATCGTCGTCGACGTCCTCGCGGTCACCGGCGACGAGGAGGCCGGCGCACCGGTCTGACGAGCAGCGCCCCGGCACGGGGCGGCCGCGGTCGTGGTGCCGCCGGACCGCCCGCACGCGCCGAACGGCCGTACGACGGTCCGGCGCCTGCCGGTTCGCGTCGGGTTCGGCCGGCTCGGGGCTCCCCGCGCCGGCGCTGGGTACGATGGTGAGCGGAAGGGCGTTCTCGGTGATCTGCAGCACGTGTGGCTCCAACCTCGCTCCCGGGGCGATCCTCTGCGGCGAGTGCGGTTCGTCGGTGGCGGCGCATGCCACGACGGGTGCGTCCCGCCCCTCGTCCTCCGGCGACACGACGGTCCTCGACCCGTCCCGCCGTGCCTGGCTGCCGGGCCTGGCCCCCGGCCGGCACCGGCGTCCCGCCCCCGGCGCACCGATGGCGCCGCCCTCGCAGGGGCTCGTGCGCCTCAGCTTCGCGACCGGGCAGCACGCGATCGTGACCGGCAACGGCCTGATCGGACGCCAGCCGCTCCCGGACCCCAACGAGACGTTCCGGCACATCCTCGCGATCCCGGATCCGTCGCGATCCCTCTCCAAGACCCACCTCGAGTTCGGCTTCGACGAGGGCGGGCTCTGGGTCAGGGACCGCTGGTCGGCCAACGGGTCCGTGCTGGTCGCACCGACCCAGGCGCCGCTCCCGCTCGAGGCCGGCCGCCGCTACCGCGCGAAGCTCGGCAGCCGGATCCTGCTCTCCTCCGTCGAGATGGCGGTCGAGCGCGTCGACGGGTCCGCCGGCGGCTCGGGACGCCCGCCCCTCACCCGCTGACGGCACGGCCTCCGGGGACCGAATCGGCGGTCGACACGGACTCCGGGTGCGGAATTCGTGACGATCATGTTTCCGGATGAGCGTTCTCCTCCGTTCGCCGTGACAGGCGGATGAGCGCTGTGCCAGTATTTCCCCACGTTCGGCCCCCGAGGCACGAGCCCCGACGCAGTCAGGAGCCCCCGCCATGACCCGTCCCCTCCCGAGGGATCCCGTCCTCCGCCGGGCCGTCGCCGCGGCACGCTCGCACGAGCGCGAGCGCCGGGCGGTCCTCTCGCGTCGGGCGGTCCTCGGCGGGATCGGCCTCGGAGCGGGTGCCCTCGCCCTGGCCGCCTGCGCCCCGCAGACCCGTGCCGCTCCGACCGCCGCCGCCGACGGATCGGCCGGCGACCCGCGCCTGGTGTGGGACAACTGGCCCGCCTACATGGACGAGGACGACGACGGGAACCACCCCACGCTCCAGGGCTTCGAGGAGCAGACGGGCATCGCGGTGACCTACAACGTCGCCGTCGACGACAACAACTCGTACTACGGCAAGGTGAAGGACCAGCTCGCGCTCGGGCAGTACATCGGCGCCGACACGGTCTGCCTGACGGAGTGGATGGTCTCGCGCCTGGTCCGCCGCGGCTACGTGCAGGAGCTCGACCACGCGAACATCCCGAACATCGCCAACCTCACCCCCTCGCTGGCGAACCCCGACTTCGATCCGGGCCGCCGGCTCTCCCTCCCGTACCAGGCGGGGTTCTCGGGCATCTGCTGGAACAGGGAGAAGCTGCCGAAGGGCCTCTCGAGCATCGAGGATCTGTGGGATCCGTCGCTCCGCGGCCGCGTCGGCGTGCTGAGCGAGATGCGCGACACGATCGGGCTCATCATGCTCGCTCAGGGGACGGACATCGCCGGCTCCTGGGGCGACGACGAGTACATGAACGCGATCGACGTCTTCCGCGAGCAGGTCGACGCCGGACAGATCCGCAACATCAAGGGGAACGCGTACCTCAACGACCTGCAGAACGAGGACACCCTCGCGGCGATCTGCTGGTCCGGCGACATCACCCTGATCAACGCCGAGGCCGGCGACAAGTGGGAGTTCGCCTTCCCCGACTCGGGCGGCGCACTCTGGAACGACACCTTCGTGGTCCCGATGGGCTCCGAGCGCAAGGCCAACGCCGAAGCCCTGATGAACTACTACTACGAGCCCGAGGTCGCCGCCGAGGTGGCCGCCTGGGTCAACTACATCACCCCCGTGGATGGAGCGAAGGACGTCATGGAGAGCATCGATCCGGAGCTGGCCGAGAACCAGCTGATCTTCCCCGACGAGGACACGCTCGCGCAGGCGCACGTGTTCCGGACCCTGACCGCCGCGGAGGAGAAGGAGTACCAGGCCGAGTTCCAGAAGGTGCTCCTGGGCATCTGATGGCGATCGGGACCTTCGCCGAGAGCGGCGCCGACCTCCAGCTGGTCGGGATCAGCAAGCAGTACCCGGGCTTCACGGCCATCGACTCCCTGGACCTCACCATCCCGGCGGGCTCCTTCTTCGCCCTGCTGGGCCCCTCGGGCTGCGGCAAGACGACGACGCTGCGCCTGGTCGCCGGGCTCGAGGAGCCCTCCGCCGGCCGGATCCTCATCGGCGGGCGGGACGTCACCGAGACGAAGACGTACCAGCGGCCCGTCAACACCGTGTTCCAGTCGTACGCGCTGTTCCCGCACATGTCGATCCTCGAGAACGTCGCCTTCGGCCTGAAGCGGCGGAGGATCGCCGACCCCGTCGGCAAGGCGCACGAGGCGCTCCGCCTGGTCGAGCTCGACCACCTCGCCCAGCGCCGCCCCGCGCAGCTCTCCGGTGGTCAGCAGCAGCGGGTCGCCCTCGCGCGCGCCCTCGTCAACCGGCCCGCCCTGCTCCTGCTCGACGAGCCGCTCGGCGCCCTCGACCTCAAGCTCCGCCGGCAGATGCAGCTGGAGCTCAAGTCCATCCAGGAGGAGGTGGGCCTCACCTTCCTCCACGTCACGCACGACCAGGAGGAGGCCATGACGATGGCCGACACCGTCGCGGTGATGAACAAGGGCAGGATCGAGCAGATGGGCGCGCCGGAGGAGCTCTACGAGCTCCCGCGCACCGCGTTCGTCGCGAACTTCCTCGGCCAGTCCAACCTCTTCACGGGTGAGGTGGTCGGCAGCACCGACCGCGCACTCACCGTCGACGCGGGCGGGCACCGGATCGTCGTGCCCGTCGCCCGCTGCGCCCGCACGAGCGGGGAGATCACCGTCGGCGTCCGCCCCGAGAAGCTCCTGCTGCTGACGCAGGAGCCGCCGCCGGACTCCGGCCGGAACGTGCTCGGGCCCGGCCGCGTGGTCGACGTCTCCTTCAGCGGGGTCAGCACCCAGTACACGATCCGGATGCCGGGCCTGGGCCCGGTGGTCGTCTTCGCGCAGAACATGGTCTTCGGGCCGGTCGTCGGCGAGGGAGCGGAGGTGTGGGTCGGCTTCAGCGCCGAGCACGGCTTCGGACTCGCGGACGAACCGGGCTCGGTCCCGCGCTTCGAGGCGGACGACTCCACCAGCGCCATCGCCGTGCAGCGCCGGGGGCTCCTGGCCGGTCGCAGCGGGGGAGCGTAGGCATGGCCTTCGCCGCCTTCGCCACGGGGCAGGCGGATCCTCAGGACGCTCCGGTCCGCCGGCGGTCGACGATCGCGCTGGTCCTGCTGCTGCCGGGCATCGCCTACATGCTGCTGTTCTTCCTGGCGCCGCTCATCTCGCTCGTGCTCACGTCCTTCCAGGCCGAGGTGCCGGACGGGGACATCGGCGAGTACGCCCCCGGCTTCGCCTGGCAGAACTACCTCGTGGTGATGGGCGACTACTGGCCGCACGTGCTCCGCTCCTTCGGCTACGCGCTGATCGCGACGGTGCTCGCGCTGGTGATCAGCTACCCGCTGGCCTACTTCATCGGAGTGAAGGCGCGGCCCTGGCCGCTGCTGCAGAACCTGCTCCTCACGCTGGTGATCGCGCCCTTCTTCATCAGCTTCCTGCTCCGGACGCTGGCGTGGAAGCAGATCCTCGCGGACGAGAGCCCGCTCGTGCAGGCGCTCAAGGCCGTGGCGGTCCTGCCGAGCGACGGCCACCTCACGGGGACGCCGCTCGCCGTGATCTTCGGCATCACCTACAACTTCATCCCGTTCATGACGCTGCCGCTGTACACGACGCTCGAGCGCCTCGACGTGCGCTTCCTGGAGGCAGGGTCGGATCTCTACGCGCACCCCGCCTCCGTGTTCTGGAGCGTGACCGTCCCCCTGTCGATGCCGGGCATCGTCTCGGGCACGCTGCTGACGTTCATCCCCGCGGCTGGCGACTACATCAACGCGAGCCGGGACTTCCTCGGCTCGTCGCAGACCTCGATGGTGGGCAACGCGATCGAGGCGAACTTCCTCACGCTCGAGAACTACCCGGCGGCCGCCGCGCTCTCGATCGTGCTGATGGCCGTGATCCTGGTCATCGTCGGCTTCTACGTGAAGCGCAGTGGAACGGAGGACCTCCTGTGACCGCGACGGCCGACCGTCCGCTCGCGAGCGCCCAGGAGGCGCTCGGCGCGCCGCCCCCCGCCCCGATCCGGGGCCGCCGCCGCTTCCGGGGCCTCGGGCTCGGCGTCTACACGGCGCTGGCGCTGCTCTTCCTGCTCATCCCTATCGGGTACACCTTCGTCTTCTCCTTCAACGACTCGGGGAAGAGCAACCTCGCCTGGCGCGGGTTCACCCTCGACAAGTGGGTGTCGGCCTGGACCAGCGAGGAGGTGATGACCGCCTTCGGGAACAGCCTGCTGGTCGGTGTGATCGCCACCGTGCTGGCCACTGCGCTCGGCACCATGATCGCCATCGCGCTCGTGCGGTTCCGCTTCCGGTTCCGGTCGGCGATCAGCCTGCTGCTGTTCCTCCCCATGGCGACTCCGGAGGTGGTGCTCGGAGCCGGCCTCGCCGCGCAGTTCCTCAGCGTGGGCGCCGAGAAGGGGCTGGTCACGATCGTGCTGGCGCACACGATGTTCTGCATCAGCTTCGTCGTGGTCACCGTGAAGGCG
The DNA here is from genome assembly GCF_002931705.1 of Rathayibacter sp. AY1C5. NCBI lineage: Bacteria > Bacillati > Actinomycetota > Actinomycetes > Micrococcales > Microbacteriaceae > Rathayibacter > Rathayibacter sp. AY1C5. The sequence goes on along the minus strand of NZ_PSWD01000001.1, from coordinate 97,518 downwards.
CGGGTGGCGAGCCTGGACCCGAAGCTGGAGGAGGCGGGACGCGACCTCTACGCGTCGCCGAACCAGGTCTTCTGGCGGATCACCTTCCCGCTGCTGCTGCCCGGCATCCTCGCCGCGGCGCTGCTCTCGTTCGCGCTGAGCTTCGACGACTTCATCATCACGAACTTCAACTCCGGATCGGTCACCACGTTCCCGAAGTACATCTACATCGCGGCGGCGCGCGGCATCCCGGCGGAGGCGAACGTCATCGCATCGGCGGTGTTCGTCCTCGCGATCCTCGTGGTGGTGATCACGCAGGTCTCCGCGGCGGCCCGGGCGAAGCGCCTCGCGCGCGAGCAGTAGCTCAGGGCGTGCCGGGACGTGCGGTCAGACGTAGGAGGCGCGGATCGCGCCGACCGGGCGCCCGCCGCCCGACACGACCGGGTTCAGCCGCACCAGCACGTCGTTCGCCGCGGTCCGGTCCACCGCGTCCGCCTCGACCAGGAGCTTCAGTGCGACCACGGTCGCGGCGCGAAGGCTCCCGTCGAGGATCTTCAGGGCGACGGTGGTGCCGTCGGGCGAGGCCATCACGAGCACGCCCTCGGCGCCGAGCTTGGCGACCAGGCCCAAGCGCTCGATCACGACGGTGTTGTCCCGGCCCGGGCCGTCGATCGCCCACGCGTTCTCGAGGATCGCGGCCGTGAGGACGCCGGCCTGGCGGTAGAGGCCGAACGGTGAGGCGGGGGAGGAGGACACGATCCGCGAGACGCCCTTCGCCAGCGCGGTCAGAGGAAGGGCGTGCACGGGAGCTCCGCAGCCGTCGATCCCCGAGGCCACGACGCGCTCGCCGGTGAGGCGCTCGATCGTGTCGACGATGTGCTGCTGCAGCGGGTGCGTCCGCTCGAGGTAGTCCTCGGTGCTCCAGCCGTTCTGCACGCAGGCCAGCAGCATCGCCGCGTGCTTGCCCGAGCAGTTCATGTAGAGCGGGTCCGGAGTCGCGCCCGCCCGCAGCAGCTGAGCGCGGGTCCCGGAGTCGCCGGGCCAGTCGGCCGGGCACTGCAGGGCGGTGTGGTCCAGGCCGGCGCGGAAGAGCAGGTTCTGCACCAGCGCCACGTGCTGGGGGATGCCGGCGTGGCTCGCGGTGGCGATGACCGCCTCCGCGCCGTTCAGCTCGACTCCGGCGGTCATCACCGCGAGGGCCTGGAACGGCTTGAGGCAGGAGCGGGGGAAGACGGGAGCCGTCGGGGTGCCGAGGCTGCGGGCGACGCGGCCCTCGGAGTCGAGGAGGACGGCGGAGCCGGCGTGGCGCGACTCGACGAACCCGGATCGCTCGACGACGGCCAGCTCGACGGACTCGGCGACGGTGAAGGTTCCTGCTGGCATCCCCCCATCCTGCCCGATGCGTGGACCGGTCCCGCGCTCCCGGAGACGCCGAAGGCCACCGGGGAGCGCCTCGGCGCCCGCGGTGGCCTTCGGAGGATCGCGCCTAGAGGGTGGCGAACGCGTCGGCGATGACCGACACGGCGTCGTCGAGCAGCTCGTCGGTGAGGGCGAGGCTCGGCAGGAAGCGGACCACGTTGCCGTAGGTGCCGGCGCTCAGCACGAGGACCCCGTGCTGGGCGGCGTAGTCGATGATCGCCTGGACCGCGACGGCGTTCGGCTCCTTCGTGGTGCCGGCGGTGCCGGGCTGCACGAGCTCCATCGCCATCATCGCGCCGATTCCGCGGACGTCGCCGATGATGTCGTAGCGCTCCTGCAGGCCTCGCAGCGCCGCGCCCAGGCGGGCGCCGATCCGGTCGGCCTCGGCGAGGAGGCCCTCGCGCTCGATGCGCTCGAAGACCGCGACGGCGGCGGCGGCGGCGACGGGGTTCCCGCCGAAGGTGCCGCCCAGTCCGCCGGCCTGCGCCGAGTCCATGATCTCGGCGCGGCCCGTCACACCCGCGAGCGGCAGGCCGCCGGCGATGCCCTTGGCCGAGAGGACGAGGTCGGGGACGAGGCCGAGGTGCTCGCTGGCGAACCAGGCGCCGGTGCGGGCCATGCCCGACTGGATCTCGTCGGCGACGAAGACGATGCCGTTGGCCGTGCACCACTCCTGCAGTGCCGGGAGGAAGCCGTCGGCGGGGACCATGAAGCCGCCCTCGCCCTGGATGGGCTCGGCGACGAGGCAGGCCAGGGCGGAGGCGCCGACGGTCTTCTCGAGGTACGAGATCGCGCGCTGGGCGGCCTCGGCTCCCGACAGGCCGTCGTGGTACGGGTACGAGCTCGGCGCACGGTGGACGTCGCTGGCGAAGGGTCCGAAGCCCAGGCCGTAGGGAAGCGCCTTGAAGTTCATGGCCATCGTGAGGTTCGTGCGTCCGTGGTACGCGTGGTCGAGCACCGCGACGCCGGGGCGGCCGGTGTGCTTGCGCGCGATCTTGACGGCGTTCTCGACCGCCTCGGCACCGGAGTTGACCAGGACGGTCTTCTTGGCGAAGTCGCCGGGGGTGTGCTGGGCCAGCAGCTCCGCGACGCGGATGTAGGGCTCGTACGGAGTGACGGTGAAGAGGGTGTGCGTGAGGCGCGCGAGCTGCTCCGCGGCGGCCGCGACGACGGAGTCGTCGGTGTGCCCGATCGTCGTGACGCCGATGCCGGCGCCGAGGTCGATGAAGCTGTTGCCGTCGACGTCGACCAGGATCGCGCCGTGCGCGCGGTCGATGTAGACGGGGAGCGCGGTGCCGACGCCGGTGGGCACGACGGCGAGGCGGCGCTCGTGCAGGGCCCGGGATCGCGGCCCGGGGATCTCGGTCGCGACGCGCCGCTCCTGGGGGACTGCGGACGTGGGAACCTGGGGGGCGAGCGTGTCTGTCATGGTCCTCGGAGTCTACCCGCGGGGGTTCCGCGTCCAGAGGTCCAGACCGGCGCGACCGGCCTGATCCACCGCCGTCGAGGAGGAGCCCGATGAAGTCCGAGCACGAGTACGCGGTGTCCGTCGTCTGGGAGGGCGACCGGGGCACCGGCACGAGCGGCTACCGCGAGTACGGGCGCCAGCTGACCGTCACGGCGGAGGGCCCGGCGCCCATCCTCGCCTCGGCCGACACGCCCTTCCGGGGCGACGCCGACCGCTGGAACCCGGAGCAGCTGCTCCTCGCGGCGCTCGCGCAGTGCCACCTCCTCTCCTACCTGCACGTGGCGGTCAAGAACGGAGTCGTCGTCACCGGCTACACGGACGACGCGGTGGGCTCGATGCTGCAGGAGGGGGAGAGCGGCCGCTTCACCTCGGTGACCCTCCGGCCCCGCGTCACTGTCGCCGAGGAGTCGATGGTGGCGATCGCCCAGACGCTGCACGCCGAGGCCTCCCGGCTCTGCTTCATCGCGAACTCGGTGAACTTCCCCGTCGCCCACGAGCCGGAGGCGTCCGCGCGCTGAGGCTCAGCGGCGCTCGTGCGGGAGCGCCCGGCGGATGCGCTCGGCCGTGGTCGTCGGCGGCGACTCGTTGTACGCACCGGCGAGCTCCTGCCCGGAGAGCGCGTGGACGGCCGCCATCACCTCGTCGGTGGCGTGGCGTCGGGCGCGGCCGGAGTCGGCGGAGCCGTGCCGCGAGAGGTCCAGCGGAGCCCCGAAGCGGACCGTGATCCGGTGCAGGCGCGGCACCCTCGTGCCCACCGGCTGGAGCTCCTGCGTGCCGATCATGCCGACGGGGACCACCGGCGCGCCCGTGGTGAGGGCGAGCCATGCCACTCCGGTGCGGCCCTTGTAGAGGCGCCCGTCGCGGGAGCGGGTGCCCTCGGGGTAGACGGCGAACGCCTCGTCCCGCTCGAGGATCGCCCGGCCGAGGTCCAGCGCCTCCTGAGCGGCCTGGCCGGCGCCGCGCTCGACCGCGACGGCTCCGACGCTCGTGAAGAAGGCGCGAGAGAGGGCGCCCCGCACGCCGGTCCCCGTGAAGTAGTCCGACTTGGCCAGGAACTGCACCGGCCGCGGGGCGAGCAGCGTCAGCACCGGGGAGTCGATGAACGAGAGGTGGTTGGCTGCCAGGATCACGCGTCCCTCGGCCGGGACGTTGTCGCGCCCCTCCACGATCGGCCGGTAGACCAGCCGGCCGACGCCGCCGATGGACAGGCGCGCCAGACGCGCGGAGAGGCCGATCCCCGGGGGAGTCGGCCTCTCGTGGTCGTCGTCGATCCGCATTCCGACGAAGCTACCGGGGCGTCCATGCCGCTCCGGTCATGCGGCGGATCAGCCGAACTGGGCGAGCGCCTCCTCGATGACCGTCGCGGCGTCGTCGATGAGCTCCTCGCTGATGACCACGCTCGGCATGATCCGCAGCACGCTGTCCCAGCTGCCCGCGTCGAGGACGATCACGCCGTTCGTGGTGGCGTGCTTCAGGATCGCGGTGAGCGCCTCCGGGTACTGCTTCTTCGTGCCCGGGTGGACGAGCTCGACGCCCCACATCGCGCCCTTGCCGCGGACCTCGCCCACGACCGCGAAGCGCTCGGCCCAGTCGCCGATCCGCGCCTGCAGCAGGCGCTCGACCCGCTGCGCCTCCTCCAGCAGGCCCTCGGACTCGATCGCCTCGAACGTCGCGAGCGCCGCGGCGGTGGAGACGGGGTTGCCGCCGAACGTGCCGCCGATGCCGCCGGGCTGCACGGCGTCCATGATCTCGGCGCGGCCGGTGACGGCGGCGAGCGGGAAGCCGCCGGCGATGCCCTTGGCCGTCGTGATGAGGTCCGGGACCACGCCGTGGTGCTCGATGGAGTACCAGGTGCCGGTGCGGGCGATGCCGGCCTGGATCTCGTCCGCGACGAAGACGATGCCGTTCTCGGTGCAGAACTCGGACAGGCGGCGGAAGTAGCCCGGCGCCGGGACGATGATGCCGCCGTCGCCCTGGATCGGCTCGACGAAGAGCGCGGCCAGCTCCTGCGCGCCGATGTGGGTGGTGATGTAGTCGATCGTGCGCTCGGCCGCCTCCTCGCCCGTCATGCCCTCGGGGTCGCGGAACGGGTAGCTGATCGGGAGGCTGTAGATCTCTCCCGGGAAGGGGCCCATGCCCGCGCGCTCCGGCCAGGGGCGGTAGGTCATCGCCATCGTGAGGTTGGTGCGGCCGTGGAAGGCGTGGTCGAGCGTCGCGATGGCGCGGCGGCCGGTGAACTTCCGCGCGATCTTGACGGCGTTCTCGACCGCCTCCGCGCCGGAGTTCACCAGGATCGAGTGCTTCTCGAAGTCCCCGGGGGTGATCTCGGCGAGCTTCTCGGCGACCCGGACGTAGTTCTCGTACGGAGTGACGGTGAAGAGGGTGTGCGTCAGCTTCTCGGCCTGCGCGGCGGCCGCCGCGGCGACCGCGGGGTGCGCGTGGCCGATGGTGGTCACTCCGATGCCGCAGCCGAGGTCGATCAGGCGGTTGCCGTCGACGTCGACCAGGACCGCGCCCGACGCGTGGTCCATGTAGATGTTCGCGAGCGTCCCGGCGCCGCGGGAGACGCTGGCGACGCGGCGCTCCTGGAGGGCGACGGAGCGCGGGCCGGGGAGCTCGGTGACGAGCTCTCGGGACTGGGGGACCGAGAATTCACGCATGCCCCGATGGTAGGCCTGGGACCGTTCGAGGACCCGCACCCAGCGCGTTGCGAGGCGCGCCGTGCAGGATGGAGGCGATCCCCGAACGTCCACCGGCCGCCGCCGGTCACGAAAGGTGCCCCTGTGCGCAGAACCCTCGCGATCCTCGCCGTCCTCGGCGCCTCCCTGAGCCTGGCGGCCTGCACCCCCGGGGAGCCGGATGCAGCGCCGTCCGCCTCCGCCACCCCGCTCGGCTGCGCGACCGGGGGCGAGGCGACCGCCGCGGTGCAGACCAGCGGCGACTTCGCCACCAAGCCGGTCACCGTGTTCCCCAGCCCGGTCAGCGTGCACGCCACCGAGCGCTCGGTCGCGATCGAGGGCACCGGCGAGGAGGTCGCCGAGGGCGACACCGTGCTGGTCGACTACACGCTCTACAACGGGACGAGCGGTGCCGAGTTCTCGGCGAGCAGCTACGCGCCCGGTGGCCGCGCGGCCTTCGAAGTCGACACCGACCAGTACCTCGCCGGCCTCGTGAAGGCCGTCAACTGCGCGACCGTCGGCTCGCGCGTCGTCGCCGTCGTTCCCCCGGCCGACGCGTTCGGCGACGCCGGGCAGAGCCAGTTCGGCATCGCCGCGACCGACTCGATCGTCATGGTGATCGACGTCGAGCAGATCGTGCCGACCGCCGCCGACGGCGAGCCGCAGCCCCCGGTCGACGGCCTGCCGACGGTGGCGCTCGCCGAGGACGGGGCGCCCACCGTCACCATCCCCGCGACCGACCCTCCCGCCGACCTGCAGCTCGCCGTCCTCAAGAAGGGGCGCGGCCCGACCGTGGCCGACGGCGACCAGCTGATCGTGCAGTACCAGGGCGTGGTCTGGGGCACCGGCGAGGTGTTCGACCAGAGCTGGGGGAAGCCCGCTCCCGCCGCCTTCGGCACCGGCGACGTGATCGAGGGCTTCAAGGAGGCCGTGGTCGGCCAGACCGTCGGCTCGCAGGTGCTCGTCACCATCCCGCCGTCGAAGGGCTACGGCGACCAGGGCAACCAGAACGCGGGAATCAGCGGGACCGACACCCTCGTCTTCGTGGTCGACATCCTCGCCATCAGCTGACCGGGAGGCGCTGGGTGCTCCGTGCCAGGATGGGCGGATGCGCAGGGTCATCATCCTCGGCTCGACCGGGTCCATCGGCACGCAGGCTCTCGACGTCATCGGCGCGAACCGCGAGCGGTTCGAGGTCGTCGGCCTCGCCGCCGGCTCGAACCGGGCGGCGGTCGCCGAGCAGGCGTCCGCGTTCGGCGTCGAGCACACGGCGTTCGGTGCGGAGGAGGCCGAGCAGCTGATCCGCTCGGTCGACGCGGACGTCGTGCTGAACGGGATCACCGGCTCGGTGGGGCTCGGCCCGACGCTCGCGGCGCTCGAGGAGGGCAGGACGCTCGCTCTCGCCAACAAGGAGTCGCTGATCGTCGGCGGCGAGCTCGTCACCTCGCTCGCCGGTCCCGGCCAGATCGTGCCGGTCGACTCCGAGCACTCCGCGATCGCCCAGGCCCTCCTCGCGGGCGAGCACCGGGAGGTCCGCCGCCTGGTGCTGACCGCGTCCGGAGGGCCGTTCCGGGGACGCGACCGCGCCTCCCTCCGCGACGTCACCCCGGCGCAGGCGCTCGCGCACCCGACCTGGGACATGGGCCTGGTCGTCACGACCAACTCCTCCACCCTGGTCAACAAGGGGCTCGAGGTGATCGAGGCGCACCTGCTCTTCGACGTCCCCTACGACCGGATCGACGTCACCGTGCACCCGCAGTCGGTGATCCACTCGATGGTCGAGTACGTCGACGGCTCGACGATCGCCCAGGCCTCGCCGCCGGACATGCGGCTCCCGATCTCGCTCGGCCTCGACTGGCCGCACCGCGTCGCCGGGGTCGGCGTCCCGCTCGACTGGACCCGCTCCCACTCCTGGACGTTCGAGCCGCTGGACGAGGAGGCGTTCCCCTCGGTCCGGCTCGCGAAGCGCGTCGGGGAGGCGGGCGCCTCCTACCCGGCCGTGTTCAACGCGGCGAACGAGCAGGCCGTGCAGGCGTTCCACGCGGGGCGGATCGGCTACCTCGACATCCTCGAGACGGTGGAGGCGGTGGTCGACGCGCACAGCGTCGACGGCGTGCTGACCCGCGAGTCGCTGGCCGCGGCGGAAGAGTGGGCGCGCCGCACGGCGGACGAGCGGATCGCCGGAGTCTGACCAGGGGTCATCCGGACGGGCTCCGTCCCCGCGGATCCGTGTCGGCGGACGTCGCGCCGCTGATCCGCTCGGCCGCGGAGTTCATCGGATCCGTGCAGGCGCACCCCAGCGTGGACGGGCGGGCCCGGCCTACAGTGTGTCGGTGGAATCCGTGCTGCTCTTCGTCCTCGGCGTCGTCATCATCGCCGTCGGCGTCGCCCTCTCCATCGCCCTGCACGAGGTCGGGCACCTCCTCCCCGCCAAGCTGTTCGGGGTCAAGGTCACGCAGTACATGATCGGGTTCGGGCCGACCCTCTTCTCCCGGCGCCGAGGCGAGACGGAGTACGGCGTCAAGGCGATCCCGCTCGGCGGCTACATCGCCATGATCGGCATGTACCCGCCGAAGCACCCGGGGGACCGGCCCACGGAGTCGAGCACAGGCTTCTTCAACGGCCTGGCGTCCTCCGAAGCCCAGCTCGAGGAGCCCCGGCGCGGCGCCTACGCCACGATGATCGACGAGGCCCGCGCCGCCAGCGCCGAGACGATCGGCGACGGCGAGGACCACCGCGCGTTCTACCGGCTCCCCGTGTGGAAGCGCGTGATCGTCATGGCCGGCGGCCCCTTCATGAACCTCGTGATCGCCACGGTCCTCTTCACCGTCCTCCTCTGCGGCATCGGGATCCCGCAGAGCACCAGCACCCTCGCCGCGGTCTCGCAGTGCGTGGTCCCGGAGTCGCAGCGCGCGACCGCGACCTGCACCGCCGACGACCCGCTGGCACCCGGAGCCGCGGCGGGCCTGCTGCCCGGCGACACGATCACGGCGATCGACGGCACTCCGGTGAGCACCTGGAACGACCTGACCCCGATCATCCAGCGCTCCGCGGGCGTCCCGCTCAGCGTGTCCGTCCAGCGCGACGGCGCCCCGCTGACCCTCACGATCACCCCCGCCGAGAACGAGGTCGCGGTGACCGACGCGAACGGCGCCCCCGTCACCGACGCCTCCGGTGCGATCGAGACGCAGACGGTCGGCTTCATCGGCATCTCGCCCACGTCGGCCCTCGCGCAGCAGCCGGTCACCGCGGTGCCCGAGACGGTCTGGTCGAACATCACCAGCGTCGCCCATGTGATCCTCAACCTGCCGCAGCGCCTCATCGACGTCGCCCAGGCGGCGTTCGGCTCGGAGGCGCGCGACGCCAACGGCCCGATCAGCGTCGTCGGAGTGGGCCGGATCGCGGGCGAGATCGCCGCCTCCGACCAGCTCCCCGTCGTGTCCAAGGTGCAGACGATGGTCGGCGTCCTCGCCTCGCTCAACGTCGCCCTCCTCGTCTTCAACCTGGTGCCGCTGCTCCCCATGGACGGCGGCCACATCGCCGGCGCCCTCTGGGAGGGCCTGCGCCGCCGGATCGCCAAGCTCTTCGGACGCCGCGACCCCGGCCCCGTCGACATCGCCCGCCTGCTCCCGCTCACCTACGTCGTCGTCCTCGTCCTCGGCGGCATGAGCGCCCTCCTCATCTACGCCGACATCGTCAAGCCGATCACGCTGTTCTGAGTTGGATTCCACGCCGGGCCTCGCCCGGCGTGGCGCGGTCGGCTTCTCGGGGTGGGGGCGTGGGTGGAGCGGGGTGCGGACGGCTGGGGCGAATCGCTGGGACGCGATTCACCCGTTCGCCTCGCGGGTGGAGGACGGGCCTCGCCCGGCGTGGTGCGGTCGGCTCTGCGAGGTGGGGTGTGGGTGGAGCGGGGTGCGGGCGGCTGGGGCCGGTCGCTCGGACGGGATCGGCGGTTCGGCTCGGGAGCGAGGCGACCGCGGATCGTCGTGCGGTCTCGGGCTGAGAGCAGGTGCGGTGGACGGGTTCCGAGGCGCGCAGGAGGGGCGGCGGCTGGGAAGGTGCGGCGAGCGGACGAGGGGTCCCGCGGCGCGCGTACGATGGGGCGCGTGCCAGCAGTGAATCTGGGTCTTCCCAAGGTCCCCATGACCCTCGCCCCCCGCCGCAAGTCCCGCCAGATCAAGGTGGGCAAGGTGCTCGTGGGCGGTGACGCGCAGGTCAGCGTCCAGTCGATGTGCACCACACCGACGACGAACATCAACGCGACCCTCCAGCAGATCGCCGAGCTCACCGCGTCCGGCTGCGACATCGTCCGCGTCGCGGTGCCGAGCCGCGACGACGCGGAGGCGCTGCCGATCATCGCCAAGAAGAGCCAGATCCCGGTCATCGCCGACATCCACTTCCAGCCCAACTACGTCTACGCCGCGATCGACGCCGGCTGCGCCGCGGTCCGCGTGAACCCCGGCAACATCCGCAAGTTCGACGACCAGGTCGGCAAGATCGCCGCCGCCGCGAAGGCCGCCGGCGTCTCGATCCGCATCGGCGTCAACGCCGGCTCGCTCGAGCCGAGCATCCTGCAGAAGTACGGCAAGCCCACCCCCGAGGCCCTCGTCGAGAGCGCCGTCTGGGAGGCCAGCCTCTTCGAGGAGCACGACTTCCACGACTTCAAGATCTCGGTCAAGCACAACGACCCCGTCGTCATGGTGAAGGCCTACCGCCAGCTCGCCGAGCGCGGTGACTGGCCCCTCCACCTCGGCGTCACCGAGGCCGGCCCCGAATTCCAGGGGACCATCAAGTCCGCCACCGCCTTCGGCATCCTCCTCGGCGAGGGCATCGGCGACACCATCCGCGTGTCCCTCTCGGCCCCGCCCGCGCAGGAGGTCAAGGTCGGCCTGCAGATCCTCCAGTCGCTGAACCTCCGCGAGCGCAAGCTCGAGATCGTCTCCTGCCCCAGCTGCGGCCGCGCGCAGGTCGACGTCTACACGCTCGCCAACGACGTCACGGCCGGCCTCGAGGGCATGAGCGTCCCGCTGCGCGTCGCCGTGATGGGCTGCGTCGTCAACGGACCCGGCGAGGCCCGCGAGGCCGACCTGGGCGTCGCCTCCGGCAACGGCAAGGGCCAGATCTTCGTCAAGGGCGAGGTCATCAAGACCGTCCCCGAGGCCGAGATCGTCCAGACCCTCATCGAGGAGGCCAACCGCCTGGCCGCCGAGATGCCGGCCGACGACACCTCGACCGGAGCCCCGGTCGTCACCGTCGGCGCGAACTGACGGCGCGGGGCGGATCGACGTGGTCCGCCCCGCACTGCGCCTCGCGCTCGTGGTCGTCGCCGCCGCGCTCCTCGCCTCCGGTGTCGCCGCGCTCCGCAGCGGCCCGTCCTCCGAGGCCGGCGAGTGCATCGACAGCCGCACCCCGCAGGACCCCTTCGGCTGCGACCGCTGGGTGCTGACCGCGGCAGAGGGGGAGACCCCGTACACGGCCTGGGTCGAGGACGCCCGCGTTCGCCTCCGCTCGGAGAGCGTCGGGGGTGCGCCGACCCTGGTCGTCGGCACGGGCTGCCTCGTGGTCAGCGCCGCCTACCGGATCGACGACGGCGTGCTGGTCCCCGGCGACGAGGTGACCGGATCCGACAGCTGCTCCGACACGCCGAGCCCCGAGGCCATCCGGCTCCGGGCGCTCCTCTCCGGCCCGATGACGATCGGCGGCACCCCCGACGACGTGCTGCTGGACGGCACGGGCGGAGCGGTCGTCTTCTCGCGGATCCCCGACTGAGGGTCCCGGCGCCCTCGCGAGCCGGGGGAGCGCAGCGGATAGGATCGTCCCTCGTGGTCACCCGTCTCTCGCATCTGTTCGTCCGCACGCTCCGGGAGGATCCCGCCGACGCCGAGGTCGCGGGCCACCGCCTCCTCGTCCGCGCGGGCTACATCCGCCGTCAGGCGCCCGGCGTCTTCGCCTGGCTGCCGCTGGGACTGCGCGTCAAGCGCCGCATCGAGCGGATCATCCACGAGGAGATGGAGGCCGCCGGCGCCCAGGAGGTGCACTTCCCCGCGCTCCTGCCCCGCGAGCCCTACGAGCTCTCGGGCCGCTGGACCGAGTACGGCGACGGCGTGTTCCGCCTGAAGGACCGCAAGGACGCCGACTACATGCTGGCTCCCACGCACGAGGAGTTCTTCACGCTGCTCGTGAAGGACCTCTACTCCTCCTACAAGGACCTGCCCCTGTCGATCTACCAGATCCAGGACAAGTACCGGGACGAGGCGCGGCCCCGCGCGGGCCTCCTGCGCGGCCGCGAGTTCACGATGAAGGACGCGTACTCCTTCGACTACACCGACGCCGGCCTCGACGCGAGCTACCAGCGCCAGCGCGACGCCTACGAGCGGATCTTCGCCCGTCTGGGCCTGGAGTACGTGATCGTGCAGGCCGACGCCGGAGCGATGGGCGGCTCCCGGAGCGAGGAGTTCCTGCACCCCACCCCCGTCGGCGAGGACACCTTCGTCCGGTCGGCGGGAGGGTACGCGGCGAACGTCGAGGCGTACCGCACGCCCGTCCCCGCGGCGCTGCCCGTCGAGGGCCTGCCCGAGGCGCGCGTCTTCGACTCGCCCGACACCCCGACCATCCAGACCCTGGTCGACCTGGCGAACGCGACGCAGCCCCGCCCCGACGGCCGCGCCTGGACCGCCGCCGACACCCTGAAGAACGTCGTCCTCGCGCTCACCGCGCTCGACGGCACCCGCGAGCTCGTGATCGTCGGCCTGCCCGGCGACCGCGACGTCGACCTCAAGCGCGCCGAGGTGGCCTTCGCCCCGGCCGAGGTCGAGGCCGCCACGGCGGAGGACTTCGCGAAGCACCCCGGACTGGTCAAGGGCTACATCGGACCTTGGTCGGCCGAAGGAGCCGTCCTGGGCGAGGAGTCGGCGACCGGCGTCCGCTACCTGCTCGACCCGCGCGTGGTCGACGGCACCGCCTGGATCACCGGGGCCAACGTCTCCGGGCAGCACGTCCTCGACCTGGTCGCCGGCCGCGACTTCCACGGCGACGCCACCGTCGAGGTCGCGGACGTCCGCACCGGCGACGAGGCGCCCGACGGCTCGGGCCCGATCGAGACCGCCCGCGGCATGGAGATCGGCCACGTCTTCCAGCTCGGCCGCAAGTACGCCGACGTCCTCGGGCTGAAGGTGCTCGACGAGAACGGGAAGCTCGTCACCGTCACGATGGGCTCCTACGGCATCGGCGTGACCCGCATCCTCGCCATCATCGCCGAGGCCACCCACGACGACCGAGGACTGCTCTGGCCCGCGAACGTCGCGCCGTTCGACGTGCACGTCATCGCGACCGGCAAGGACGCGGCGGCTCTCGAGCTCGCCGAGTCGGTCGCCGCCTCCCTCGAGGCCGTCGGCCGCGACGTGCTGATCGACGACCGCCCGAAGGTCTCGCCCGGCGTCAAGTTCGGCGACGCCGAGCTGATCGGGGTGCCCGTGATCGTCATCGCGGGGCGAGGAGCGGCCGACGGGATCGTCGAGCTGTGGGACCGCCGGTCCGGCGAGCGCGAGCAGCTCCCGGTCGCCGAGGCGCTCGCCCGGCTGGGCGCCTAGACCCGACACGCCGAGGGCCCCGCCACCGCTTCCCGCGGCAGGCGGGGCCCTCCGTGCCTCGGCGGGATCCGCGGGTGGAACCCCGGGCCGCGTCGGGTACCCTTGAGGGCTGATCCGGGTGAGAGCCCGGCAGGCGAACGACCGCGGTCACCACCGCGGCATCCAAGTGAATAGAGAGAAAGGCCCGCCCGTGGACATCGACCTGAGCGTTCTGCGACTCATGGAGCGCGAGCGCGAGATCCCCTTCGAGGAACTCGTGCAGATCATCGAGCAGGCGATCCTGACCGCCTACCTCAAGCACATCGGCCAGGCCGACGACGCCGACAAGGCCACCGCCGTCGACGCGCGAGTGCACCTCGACCGCAAGACCGGTCACGTCTCGGTCTTCGTGCCCGAGCTCGACGAGGAGGGCGCCGTCGTGGGCGAGGCCGAGGACTCCCCGCGCGACTTCGGCCGCATCGCCGCCTTCGCCGCGAAGCAGGTCATCAACCAGCGCCTGCGCGACATCGCCGACGAGCACGTGCTCGGCGAGTTCAAGGGCCGCGAGGGCGACATCGTCGCCGGCGTCATCCAGCAGGGCCCCAACCCGCGGATGATCCACGTCGACCTCGGCTCCATCGAGGCGATCCTCTCGCCCGAGGAGCAGGTGCCCGGCGAGGACTACAGCCACGGACGCCGCATCCGCGTCTACGTCACGAGCGTCGGCCGCGGACCCAAGGGCCCGTCGGTCCAGGTGTCCCGCACCCACCCGTCGCTGGTGCGCAAGCTGTTCGCCCTCGAGGTCCCCGAGATCGCGTCCGGCGTGGTGGAGATCGTCTCCCTCGCCCGCGAGGCCGGCCACCGCACCAAGATCGCGGTGCGCGCGACCGAGCCCGGCGTGAACGCCAAGGGCGCCTGCATCGGCGAGCTCGGCCAGCGCGTGCGCGCGGTGACCGCCGAGCTCAACAACGAGAAGATCGACATCGTCGACTACTCCTCCGACCTGCCGACCTTCGTCGCCAGCGCGCTCTCGCCCGCCAAGGTGACCAGCGCGTTCGTGATCGACCAGAGCCTCAAGGCCGTCCGCGCGCTCGTCCCCGACTACCAGCTCTCGCTCGCCATCGGCAAGGAGGGCCAGAACGCCCGCCTCGCCGCCAAGCTGACCGGCGCGAAGATCGACATCCAGCCCGATTCGGTGATGGACGGGGAGTGATCCCCGAGCATCGGCCGTGCGGGGGAGCGGTCCCGGAGGGGAGGGAGTAGAGTGGAAGCCGTCAGAACGTGCGTCGGCTGCCGTCTGCGCGCCCCCCGGGCCTCTCTTCTGAGGCTGGTCCTCCACTCGAACGTCCTCGCGGTAGACCCGCGTGCCGTCCGTCCTGGTCGGGGAGCGTGGCTCCACGACACAGCCGACTGCTACGAGCTCGCGGTCAAGCGCCGCGCGTTCGGAAGAGCGTTCCGGACACGCGAGAGCGTGGACGCGAGCGAGCTGGAGCAGTACATCGCACGATCCGACCGGCTCGGCCCCTCGACCGGAGGGGCCGGAGCAGCGCACGATCACACCATAGAGAACAGGCAGAACGGCCCGTGAACTGATCATGAGCGAAGACTGATGAGCGGCTCGAAATGAGACCCGTCCGTTCGTGACGCCTGCCCCCGTCTTGGGTGCAGGCCCAAGACAGGAGAGAAGTGGCAAAACCACGCGTACACGAGATCGCATCCGAACTGGGTGTCGATAGCAAGGTCGCACTTGCGAAGTTGAAGGAGCTCGGCGAGTTCGTCAAGGGCCCGTCCTCGAGCATCGAACCCCCGGTGGCGCGCAAGCTCCGCCAGGCCCTCCAGGGCCAGGGCGGTTCCTCCGCGGGAGCGTCGGCGACCCCGGCCGCCCCCGCCGCCGGCGCCCGTCCCGGGGCCCCGCGCCCCTCCGGCGCGCGTCCGTCCGCGCCCACGCCCGGACCGGCCAAGCCGCCCGCTCCGGCGCCGGCACCGCCGATGTCGGTCGCCGAGCGCCAGGCCCAGGCTCAGGCCGCCCAGGAGGCCGCGGCCGCTCAGCGCGCTCAGGCAGCCAAGGACGCGCCCGCCGAGGCCGCCGCTCCGGCTCCGACCGAGGCCCCCGCGGCTCCGGCCGCCGCCGAGAAGCCGGCGTCCGGCGCGACCCCCGGCGGACCCAAGCCCGTGACCCCGCGTCCGGCTCCCGCCGCGAACACCCCGCGCCCCGGCGGCGCCTCGGGCGGCTCCAACCGCCCCGGCGGCACCCCGCGCCCGGGCAACAACCCGTTCGCCAGCAACCAGGGCATGGGACAGCGTCCCGCCGCCCCGCGCCCCGGCAACAACCCCTTCGCCAGCTCGCAGGGCATGGGATCGCGTCCGACCCCGGGCAACATCCCCCGCCCGGCTGCTCCGCGCCCCGGCGCGCCCCGACCCGGCGGACCCGGCATGGGCCAGCGCCCCGCCGGCTTCGGCCAGCGTCCCGGCGGACCCGGCGGCGGAGCAGGACGTCCCGGCGGTGCCGGTCGTCCGGCCGGCGGCGGATTCCAGCGCCCCGGCGGCGCTCCCGGTGCCGGTGGCGGCTTCGCCCCGCGTCCCGGTGGC
This sequence comes from Rathayibacter sp. AY1C5, assembly GCF_002931705.1. Lineage (NCBI taxonomy): Bacteria > Bacillati > Actinomycetota > Actinomycetes > Micrococcales > Microbacteriaceae > Rathayibacter > Rathayibacter sp. AY1C5. Next base: position 81,817 of record NZ_PSWD01000001.1, on the reverse strand, counting down.
GGCGGCGGTCGCGGTCGCGGCCCCGGCGGTGGAACCGCAGGAGCCTTCGGTCGCGGCGGCGGCAAGAGCAAGGCCCGGAAGTCCAAGCGCACGAAGCGTCAGGAGTTCGAGCTCAGGGAGGCCCCGTCGCTCGGCGGCGTCAGCGTCCCCCGCGGCGACGGCAGGACGGTCATCCGTCTGCGCCGCGGCGCGTCGATCTCGGACTTCGCCGACAAGATCGAGGCCATGACCGGCGTGCCGGTGCCCCCCGGCAACCTGGTCACCGTCCTCTTCGCCCTCGGCGAGATGGCGACGGCGACCGAGTCGCTCGACGAGGCCACCTTCGAGGTGCTCGGCTCCGAGCTCGGCTTCAAGATCCAGGTCGTCTCGCCCGAGGACGAGGACAAGGAGCTCCTCGAGGGCTTCGGTCTCGACCTCGAGCAGGAGCTCGACGACGAGACGGACGAGGACCTCGAGATCCGTCCGCCGGTCGTCACCGTCATGGGTCACGTCGACCACGGAAAGACGCGCCTGCTCGACGCGATCCGCAACGCCAACGTCGTCGCCGGCGAGGCGGGCGGGATCACGCAGCACATCGGTGCGTACCAGGTCGTCGCGGAGCACGAGGGCATCGAGCGCCCGATCACCTTCATCGACACCCCGGGTCACGAGGCGTTCACCGCCATGCGAGCCCGCGGTGCCCAGGTCACGGACATCGCGATCCTCGTGGTCGCGGCGGACGACGGCATCATGCCGCAGACCATCGAGGCGCTGAACCACGCCCAGGCGGCCAACGTGCCGATCGTGGTCGCGGTGAACAAGGTGGACAAGCCCGACGCCAACCCGGCCAAGGTGCGTCAGCAGCTCACCGAGTTCGGGCTCGTCGCCGAGGAGTACGGCGGAGACGTCATGTTCGTCGACGTGTCGGCTCGCGCGGGCACCGGCATCCAGGACCTCCTGGACGCCGTGCTGCTCACCGCGGACGCCGGTCTCGACCTGCGCGCCAACCCCAACAAGGAGGCGCGCGGAGTCGCGATCGAGGCGAAGCTCGACAAGGGACGCGGTGCGGTCGCGACCGTGCTCATCCAGTCGGGAACGCTGCGCGTCGGAGACGCGATCGTCGCCGGAACGGCCTACGGCCGCGTCCGTGCGATGGCGGACGAGAACGGCAACGCCGTCCTCGAAGCCGTGCCGTCGCGTCCGGTGCAGGTGCAGGGACTCTCGTCCGTGCCCCGCGCCGGCGACACCTTCCTCGTCACCGAGGAGGACCGCACGGCCCGTCAGATCGCCGAGAAGCGCGAAGCCGCTCAGCGCAACGCCCTGCTGGCCAAGGCCCGCAAGCGCATCTCGCTCGAGGACTTCACCCGTGCTCTCGAGGAGGGCAAGGTCGAGTCGCTCAACCTCATCATCAAGGGCGACGTGTCCGGTGCCGTCGAGGCGCTGGAGGAGTCGCTCGTCAAGATCGAGGTCGACGACTCGGTGCAGCTGCGCATCATCCACCGCGGTGTCGGTGCGATCACGGAGTCGGACGTCAACCTCGCGACGATCGACAACGCGATCATCGTGGGCTTCAACGTCCGCCCCGACCCGAAGGCCCGCGAGCGCGCTGCTCGAGAAGGAGTGGACATCCGCTTCTACTCGGTCATCTACAACGCGATCGAAGAGGTCGAGAACTCGCTCACGGGCATGCTCAAGCCCGAGTTCGAGGAGGTCCAGTCCGGTGTCGCTGAGATCCGCGAGGTGTTCCGCTCCTCCAAGTTCGGCAACATCGCGGGTGTCATCGTCCGCTCCGGCACGATCACCCGCAACTCGAAGGCGCGCGTCATCCGTGACGGCGTCGTGGTCGGGGACAACCTGGCCATCGAGTCGCTGCGTCGCTTCAAGGACGACGTCACGGAGGTCCGTACGGACTACGAGGCCGGTATCGGTCTCGGAAAGTACAACGACATCCAGATCGGCGACGAGATCGAGACGATCGAGATGAAGGAGAAGCCGCGAGGCTGATCCGCCCACTGGAAGGCCCGGGTCCGCCCGGGCCTTCCGGCGTCTCACGGCGCTGTTCGTGCGGGATCGGGAGGGGACTCTCGTCCTCTCGCGCCCTGCGGGAGGAATCGGGGGCGGCCCGTGTCCCGGAGGTGCGCACCCCCCAGAGGGCGCTTCCGCACCTCCGGGCGTGGAAGGCCGTCGAAGATCAGGCGCTCCCGTCTCGGTGGGTGCGCCCGCTGAGCGAGCAGCTCGTGAGCAGCGAGCCTGCGGGCGATGTCCGGCTCCCGATCCAGCACCTGAGCCTTCCCACCCCGGTCCCCGAGGATCAGGGAGCCGCGAGGAGGCACCCCACCCGCGCCGTCGCAGACGCGCGGTCGAGGGGCATCACGCCCCAGAAGCAAGGCCCCCTCGGACGCGACCGGTCGTCCGGGCGGAGAGTGGTTGAATGGCGAGCTGAACGGTTCGCCGAGAGAGATGTGAGGACCAGCCATGGCAGATCCGGCCCGGGCGAGGAAGCTCGCCGAACGTATCCAGGTGATCGTCGCGAAGCGGCTCGAGCGCGGTCTCCGCGACCCGCGCCTCGGCTTCGTCACCATCACCGATGTCCAGGTGACCGGCGACCTGCAGCACGCCTCGGTGTTCTACACGGTCTACGGCACCGATGAGGAGCGCGCCGATTCGGCCGCGGCCCTCAAGGCCGCCACCGGCATGCTCCGCACCGAGGTGGGCAGGAACATCACGTCCCGGCTCACGCCGTCGCTCGAGTTCATCCTCGACGCGGTGCCCGAGAACGCGAAGCACATCGAGGATCTGCTCGCCGCCGCGCGCAGCCAGGACTCGCAGGTGCAGTCGCTCGCCGCTCAGGCGGACTACGCCGGCGACGCCGACCCCTATGTGAAGCCCCGCGAGGACGACGAGGACTAGGCGCCGAGCCCGAACACCGCGGAGCCCGTGGCGACGTCGACCGATTCCAGGACGACGACGACACGGGCTCCCGGCGTGAGCGGGGCCGGGACGTCGACGGTGATCTCCGGGTCGAGCAGCTGGACCGAGGAGCGGGTGCGCGCCGAGGAGACGACGATCCCGCTGAAGGAGGCTCCTTCGCGGCCGCGGAGGACGGCGGCCTCGACGATCGCGGTCGCCGCACGGGAGGCGGCTCCGGCCCGGCGGTCGCTCGCGGCGAGGAGCGGCGGGAGCAGGGGCAGCGCCTCGCGCAGCTGCGACGGGATCGTTCCGCCGCGGGACACCGCGAGGCAGACGGCGAGGCCGAACCGGTCGACCAGGCGCCGCAGCGGCGCGGTGACGTGCGCGTACGGCGCGGCGAGAGCCGCCTGCTCGGGATGCTCCGGCGGGGCGCCGTCGAAGGCGGTGTAGCCGGCGCCGCGGAACAGGCTCGTCGCGGCGTACATGATGGCGAGCTGGGCGGGGTCGGCGGTGTCGAGGCGGCGCAGGTAGGCGCCGTAGGCCTCCTCCTCGGGCCACGGGACGCCGAGCGCCGCGGCTCGGGAGCGGAAGGCCGCGACGGTGGCGGGGTCGGCCTCGGGCATGGTCCGGAGGATGCCCACCCCCGCGTCGAGCATCATCGTCGCCGCCGCCATACCGGTCAGCAGCGAGACCTGGGCGTTCCAGCCCTCGACGGCCAGGGGAGCGCGGCGCTCGACCCGGTAGCCGCCGTCGGCGGCGACGATCTCCTCCTCGGGCAGCGTCAGGCTCGCTCCTCCGCGCTCGGCCTCGCGCGCCAGGCGCTCGCGTCCGAACCAGGGGAGGAGGGCGAGGGAGGGGTGCGGATCGCCCGCGTCGACGCTGCGCTGCACGCCCTCGTAGTCGAGCCGGGCCACGCTGCGCACGAGCGCCCGCTCGAGGTGCACCGAGCGCGGCTCCGCCCGCTCGTCGAGGGTCAGCGTCCAGACCAGCGCTCGGCGCGTCTCGTCCGGCAGGAGCGACGCGGTCCCCTCGGAGAGGACCGCGGGGTGCAGCGGGACGCGGCCGTCCGGGAGGTAGTAGGTCTGGCCGCGGCGGCGCGTCTCGGCGTCGAGCGCTCCGCCGGTGCGGACGACCGCGGGCACGTCCGCGATGGCGTAGCGGAGGACGACGCCCTCCGACGTGCGCTCCAGGTGGAGGGCCTGGTCCAGGTCGAGCGAGCCGGGCGGGTCGATCGTCACGAAGGGGAGGTCCGTCCGGTCGACGCGGTCCTCGTCGTCCGCTCCGGCGTCCGCGTGCTCGGCCTCGGCCAGCGCGGCCGGCGGGAACGGGCCGGGCAGGTCGTTCTCGACGCGGACCGCGGCGAGGGCGCGCTGGACGTCCTGGGCGAGGTCGACGTCGAGGGCGCGCTCGACGGCGGCGTCGGGGCGGGGGAGGCGGAGGCGGCGACCGGTCACGGCGCCGACCCTACCCGCCTCCTCCGACGCGGACGGCGGTCGACGGGCCCTCAGGAGCCGGGGAGGAGGTAGCCGTCCTCCGGGCCGCCCGTCGCCAGACCGTCGGCGAGGAGCCCGGCCAGGGCGCGACCGCGCTGGTCGGCGTCCGGCCAGAGAGACTCCACCTCGGCCGCGGTGACCGGGCCGTGCGCGGCGCGCAGCTCGGCGAGGATGAGGCCGCGGACCTGGCGGTCCGAGCCCTCGAACCGCTTCTGCTTCGCCTTCACGGGCCCGGTGTGCTCGGGGTACCCCTCCGCCCGCCAGCGGCAGAGGTCGCGGATCGGGCACTCGTCGCAGCGCGGAGCGCGGGCGGTGCAGACGACCGCCCCCAGCTCCATCGCGCCCGCGTTGAAGGCCGCCGCCTCGGAGAGCGACTCGGGCAGCAGCGCCGACATCGCGGCGAGGTCGGCCCTCGCGCGGGGCGGACCGGGCTCCGCCGCTCCGTCGACCGCGCGCGCGAGGACCCGGCGGACGTTGGTGTCGACCACGGGGTGCCGCCTCCCGTAGGCGAACACGGCGATGGCGCGGGCGGTGTAGTCGCCGATGCCGGGCAGCGCGAGGAGGGTCTCGACGTCGTCGGGGACCACGTCGCCGTGCTCCTCGGCGATCGCCACGGCGCAGGCGTGCAGGCGCAGGGCCCGCCGCGGGTAGCCCAGGGACTGCCAGGCGCGCACCGCCTCGCCGGGAGGGACGGCGGCGAGAGCGGAGGGTGTCGGCCAGCGCTCCAGCCACTCCGCCAGACGCGGGACGACGCGGACCACCGGGGTCTGCTGCAGCATGAACTCGCTGACGAGCGTGCCCCAGGCGGGGAAGCCCTCGCGGCGCCACGGCAGGTCGCGGGCGCTCGTGCGGAACCAGGCGGTGATCGCGTCGGCGAGAGGGTCGGAGGGCATCAGCCCACACTAGGCGGCGGCGCGTATCGTGGGCGGATGACCAGGTGGGCTCCGCAGAAGGCCGATGTGCTCGACGCTCTCGCGGCGGAGGTGCTGCACAACTACGGGCGCGGACGGGTCAAGGTCGGGATCGACGGCGACGACCCCGCGGTGAGCGCGGCGTTCGCGCTCGACCTCGCGGAGGCGCTCCGCCGGGCCGGCAAGGACGCGATCGTCGCGCACCTCACCGACTTCCGACGTCCCCGCGCCGATCGGGACGACCCCGCCGTGCCCGAGGAGCAGCGCTCCTACGCGGCCGGGTACGACTACGAGCTCCTGCGCCGCGTGCTGCTCGATCCGTTCACCCTCGGCGGCAGCACCGGGTTCGTGCTCGCGGGCTTCGACGCGGTGCGCGACGAGGCGCGGCAGGCGCGCTGGCGGACCGCCGGCCGCGACGCGGTGCTGCTCGTCGACGGCGAGTTCGCCCTCCGGCCGGAGCTGCGCGGCGCGTGGAGCACCAGCATCCGCCTCGACACGCAGGAGCCGCCGGTGGACGCGGCGTACCGCGCCACGACGGATCCGCGCCGGCCGGCGGGGATCCTCGTCGACATCCGCGATCCGGAGCAGCCCCGGCGCCTCTTCGCCGACTCCTGCTGAGCCTCGGGACGGAGGCCGCCGCCGCGGGCGGCGTCGGTCCGACAGGGCCGCGGGCTCAGACCAGGGCGGCGCGGCGCACGACCTCAGCCGGCGGCACGAAGGCGCCCGCCCGCTCGACCTCGTGCACCAGGTCGACCAGCAGCTGGTTGACCGGTGCCTCGCGCCCGCCGCGGTGAGCGGTGCGGACCACGGCCCCGGCCAGGTGGTCGATCTCGCTCGGCACTCCGCGGCGGACGCTCTGCAGCGTCGACCCGGGGTTCGGCACCTCGCCCATCCGCGCGGCCATCCGGCGGGGGAGCAGCTCGACCAGGGGCAGGGGAGCGGCGGCCAGGGCGCGGACGGACGCGTTCGAGAGTCCCTGCAGCGAGCCGAAGCGGACGCCCGACGCGAGGCCCGTCCGGGCGGCCTCGCGCATCGACCGGGCGAGGACGCGCCGCAGCCCCGGATCGACGATCGTCTCCTGGACCGAGAGCCCGGTGATCGCGGGCAGGGCGTTGACCTCGTTGATCAGCAGCTTCGTCCACTGCGCTCCGGTGAAGTCGTCGGTGACGGCGGTGGGGACCGCCTCGCCGAGCACGGCGGCGGCCCGTCGCACGTCGTCGTCGGCCGGGCGGCCGGGGACGCCGAGCGTGGTCGTGGCAGGAGCCGTGACGGTGACGCGGCCGGGTTCGAGGTGGCTCGCGGCGAAGAGGGCGAGAGCACCCACGAGCCGGGCGTCGCGCACCTGCCGGGCCGCCGCGGTGAGTCCGTCCAGTCCGTTCTGGACGACGACGACGAGGGTGCCGTCGACCGTGCGGCGGTTGGTTCGCAGCGCGTCCTCGGCGTCCTGCGCTTTCGTGCAGACGAAGGCGAGATCGGGTGCCAGATCGAGGGACTCGCCGCAGCGGACCCAGGCGGTGTGCTCGCCCCACGCCCCGTCGAGCCGGATCCCCGACCGGCGGATCGCGGTGAGGTGGTCGCCTCGGGCGGTGACCTCGACGTCGTGCCCGGCGCGGTCGAGAAGGGCGGCGATGGTGCCGCCGACGGCGCCTGCTCCGAGTACTGCGATCCTCATCCGGACAGCCTAGGACGGGCGGGCGAGGGCTCCGGCTGCACCCCGGGGGTCCTCCCGATCCGTCCGTGTATCCTCGCACCCGTGCTCGAGACCCCCGCCCCGGCTCCGAACGGGATCCTCCTGCTGGACAAGCCCGGCGGCATCACCAGCCACGACCTCGTCTCGCGGACCCGCCGCCGCGCGGGGACCCGCAAGGTCGGCCACGCGGGGACGCTCGATCCGATGGCAACCGGGCTGATGATCCTCGGTCTCGGCCCCTCGACGCGCCTGCTCACCTACCTCGTCGGCCTCGACAAGCAGTACGAGGCGACGATCCGGCTGGGCTCCTCCACCACCACCGACGACCAGGAGGGCGAGGTGCTCGCCTCGGCGGAGCCCGCACTCGTCGCGGCCCTCGCCCCGGAGTCGGTGTCCGACGCGATCGCGGCCCTCACCGGAGCGATCGAGCAGGTCCCGAGCACGGTCAGCGCGATCAAGGTGGACGGCCGCCGCGCCTACGCCCGCGCCCGCGACGGCGAGGAGGTCGTGCTCGCCTCCCGCCCCGTGACCGTCTCGGAGTTCGCCGTCCTGGCGAGCCGCCCGGTCGAGGGGTTCCTCGACCTGGACGTGCGCGTCACCTGCTCCTCCGGCACCTACATCCGCGCGCTCGCCCGCGACCTGGGCGCGTCCCTCGGAGTCGGCGGCCACCTGACCGCGCTGCGGCGCACCGCGGTCGGCCCCTTCTCCGTGGCGCAGGCCGGCGAGATCGACGAGCTCGACGTCCCCGCCGCGCTCCTGCCGCCGACGCTGGTGGCGGGCGAGCTGTTCCCCCTGCTGCGCCTCGACGCCCAGGAGGCGGGCGATCTCGCGAACGGCAAGCGCATCCCGGCCCCGGAGGCGGTGGCGGGCGCGAAGGGCCTCCTCGCCGCGGTCGGCCCGGGGGAGCGGCTGATCGGCCTCGCAGAGCGGCGCGGCACCCAGCTCAAGAGCGTCGTCAACTTCCCGACCGAGGACCTGCGGACGGCCGCCTCGTGATCGAGTGGTTCACGATCCTCCAGGTGGGGATCGCCGTCGCGGCCGGCCTGCTCTGCCTCGTGCTCGGGCTGCTCGCCCGCCGTCCCTCGGACGTCTCGGTCGGCGCGACGGCGATCGTCGAGCTGCTGCTGATCGTCCAGCTGGCGGTCGCGATCGTGTCGCCGCTGGTCGGCAACCGCCCGTCGGGGAGCCTGCCGGAGTACTACATCTACCTGATCTCGGCGCTGCTCCTGCCGCTCGCGGCCGGGTTCTGGGCGCTCATCGAGCGGAGCCGCTGGAGCACCGTGATCCTGGGCGTCGCCTGCCTCTCGATCGCGGTCATGGTCTACCGGATGCACCAGATCTGGTTCTTCCAGAGCGCCTGATCGGGCCCGCCACCGGGCCCGGCCCGGCGAGCGCCTAGCATGGACGTGCGATGTCGAAACCAGCCAGCGATGCGTCCGGACGGGCCGCTCACGACCCCTCAGTCCCCTCGGCCCCCGGGAGCGGAGAGCCGACCCGTTCCGCCCGCTCGCGCGGGATCGGCAGCCTCCTGGTCGTGGTCTACGGGATCCTCGCGCTCGCCGCGACGGGGCGCTCCGTCTTCCAGATCATCGACCGGTTCGACGAGGCGCCGCTGGCGTTCTCGCTCTCGGCGCTCTCGGCCGTCGTGTACATCGTCGCGACGGTCGCCCTGATCGTCCCGGGCCGCGCCTGGCAGCGCGTCGCGTGGGTGACGATCACCTTCGAGCTGGTGGGCGTGCTCGTGGTCGGCGCGCTCAGCCTCCTCGCTCCGCAGCTCCTCGGGCTCGCGAGCGCCGACCCGTTCGGGCGCCAGTCGACGGTGTGGGCGGCCTTCGGCGCCGGCTACCTGCTCATCCCGCTCGTCCTGCCCGTGCTCGGCCTCTGGTGGCTCCGCGTGCAGGGGCGGCCCACGCCCCGGGCGGCCGCCTGATGCGCGTCGAGACCCGCCCCGGCGACCTGGCCGGGATCGGACCCTCCGCCGTCACGATCGGCAAGTTCGACGGCGTCCACTCCGGGCACCGGGCCGTCATCGGCCGGCTGCACGAGCGGGCCCGCGAGCAGGGGCTCGCCGCCGTCGTCGTCACCTTCGACCGCAATCCGCTCAGCGTGATCGCGCCGGAGAAGTGCCCGCCCGTCCTGGTCGGCAACGAGCAGAAGCTCGAGCTCCTCGCGGGGACCGGCGTGGACGCGACGCTGCTGCTCACCTTCGACGAGGCGTTCCGGGCGCTCTCACCCGAGCAGTTCGTCGAGCAGGTGCTGGTGGAGGCGCTCGAGGCCCGTGTGGTCCTCGTCGGCTCCGACTTCCGCTTCGGCGCCCGGGGAGCGGGCGACGTCGACCTGCTGCGCGTGCTCGGCGGGCAGCACGGATTCGAGGTGGAGCTGATCGACGACGTGCGGCCCGAGGACGGCCGCCGCGTCTCCTCCACCTGGATCCGCGAGCTGCTGGCCGAGGGCGATGTGGAGCACGCGACGCGCCTGCTCGGGCACGAGCCCGTCGTCCGCGGCGTGGTCGTGCACGGAGCGAAGCGCGGCCGCGAGCTGGGCTTCCCGACCGCGAACCTCTCGCCGGAGTCGCAGGGCCTGATCCCGGCCGACGGCGTCTACGCGGGCCGGCTCACCACCGACGGCGTCACGCATCCCGCCGCGATCTCGGTCGGCAGCAACCCGACCTTCGTCGGAGTGCCGCCCAAGCAGGTCGAGGCGTACGTGCTCGATCAGACGCTCGACACCCTCGACCTCTACGACCGCGTGGTCGACGTGGCGTTCGTCGGCCGGATCCGCGGCCAGGTCGCCTACGAGGGCGTCGAGCCCCTCATCCGCCAGATGAACCACGACGTGGTGCAGGTCCGCGAGGTCCTCGGCATCGACTGAGCGGGATGCCGGGCGCCGCCTAGCAGGGGCCGCGGGCCCGCACCAGCGGGAGAGGTCCCGGGGCCATCGGCGTACCGTGGCCGCATGAGCGAAACCCCCTCCGACTCGGCGCGCCCCCTCGCGCTCGTCACCGGCGCGACCGGCTACATCGGCGGCCGGCTGACGCCGCGCCTCCTCGAGGCGGGCTTCCGGGTGCGTGTCCTGGTGCGCGACCCGCGCAAGCTGGTCGACGTGCCGTGGGCGGAGGAGGTCGAGGTCGCTCAGGGCGATCTCGGCGATCCGGAGTCGCTGGAGGCCGCGGTCGAGGGCGTCGACGTCCTCTATTACCTCGTCCACTCGATGGGCTCGGGCAACGACCACGCCCACTTCGAGGAGGTCGAGAGCCGCGCCGCGCACAACGTCGCCACGGCCGCGGAGTCGGCCGGCGTCGGCCGCATCGTCTACCTCGGCGGCCTGCACCCCGAGGGCCAGGAGCTCTCGAAGCACCTCCGCTCGCGCGCTGAGGTGGGCCGGATCCTGATGGAGTCGGGAGTGCCGACGATCGCCCTGCAGGCGGGCGTGATCATCGGCTCCGGGTCGACCTCGTTCGAGATGGTGCGCCACCTCACCGACGTGCTGCCGTACATGCCCGCGCCGCAGTGGGTGCGCAACTTCATCCAGCCGATCGCCGTGCGCGACGTGCTGCACTACCTGATCGGCTCCGCGTCGCTCGAGGACGCCGCGCTCAACCGCACCTTCGACATCGGCGGGCCCGACGTGCTCCGCTACGGCCAGATGATGAACGGCTACGCGGTCGAGGCCGGGCTCCCGCAGCGGCCGATCGCGTCCCTGCCGGTGTTCACCCCGTGGCTGGCCTCGCAGTGGGTCAACCTGGTCACGCCGATCCCGCGCTCGCTCGCGGTGCCCATCATCGCCTCGCTGCAGTACGACTGCGTCGTGCATGAGCAGGACATCCGCGCGCTCATCCCCGACCCCGAGGGCGGGCTGACCTCCTACCGCCGCGCCGTCCGGCTCGCGCTGGGTAAGATGCAGGCGGGCGAGATCGAGACGAGCTGGCAGAACGCGGAGGTCGTCGGCGCTCCCAGCGATCCGCTGCCGAGCGACCCGGAGTGGGCCGGCCACACGGTCTACGTGGACCTCAAGGAGCGCCGCACCCAGGCCGACCCGGCCAAGCTCTGGCGCGTCATCGAGGGCATCGGCGGCACCAACGGCTGGTACTCCTTCCCGCTCGCGTGGGTGATCCGCGGATGGATGGACCGCCTCGTCGGGGGAGTGGGCCTGCAGCGCGGGCGCCGCGACTCCGCGCGCCTGCACGCCGGCGACGCCCTCGACTTCTGGCGCGTCGAGGAGATCGAGCGGCCGAAGCTCCTGCGCCTGCGCGCCGAGATGAAGGTGCCCGGCGGGGCCTGGCTCGAGATGCGCGCCGAGCCCTCCGGAGACGGCGGCTCGGTCTACACGCAGCGCGCGGTCTTCTTCCCGCAGGGCCTCGCGGGCAGGCTCTACTGGTTCGCGATCCTGCCCTTCCACGGCATCATCTTCAACGGCATGGCCAACCGCATCACGGCCACCGCGGCCGACCTGCCGGACTCCGGCGACGAGCGCTCCCCTGGCGGGCGCCGGGTGCAGCGGTGACAATGGAGGGGTCCGGCGGCGGCGAGGCCGCCCGGGACGCCGACGAGAGGAGCACGATGAGCGAACGGTCGAGTACGGACGCGGGGCGCGGACTCCAGCTGGGGAAGGTCCTCTTCATCGGGGACAGCATCATCCAGGCGGGAGCCTGGGGCGAGTGGCTGACGGAGTCGACGGTCGTCGACGAGGGAGTCGGAGGGGCCACCACGGCGGACGTCGTCGCGCGGCTCGCCGAGCTGGTCGCGCAGGAGCCGGACACGGTGGTGCTGCTGATCGGCACCAACGACCTCGCCTGGCACCGCACGACGGAGCACGTCGTGCGCAACATCGAGACGATCGTCGCGACGTTCCGGCGCGATCTTCCGGACGTGCGCATCCTGGTGACCTCGGTCCTGCCGCGCGGACACGAGTTCGCACCGCAGATCCGCGAGATCAACCGCCACCTGTGGCAGTTCGCGCCCACGGCGCACGCGGGCTACCTCGACCTGTGGCCGGTGCTCGCGGGGGAGGACGGCGGACTGCTCGAGCAGTACTCGCCGGACGGCCTGCACCTCAACGAGGACGGCTACCGCGCGTGGCGCGAGGCACTGGGCCCGGCGCTCGAGGCGGTCGTGCGGATGCCTCCGCGGACCCGCCCGATCACGCTGCCCTACGACGAGTTCGCGCGGCCGAAGACGGCCTAGCGCAGCACCGTGGAGGGGGAGTCGACCGCAGGGTCGGCTCCCCTTCCGTCATTCCGCGGCCAGGGCGGCCTCGAAGGCCGCGAGGGCGTCCGCGGAGAAGAGGACGAACCGGACCTCGTCGAGTGCGCCGTCCGCGGTCGCCTCGCGGACCGTCTCCACCGCGATGCGCGCCGCGTCGTCCATCGGCCAGCCGTAGACGCCCGCCGAGACGGCCGGGAAGGCGAGCGTCCGCGCACCGAGACCGACGGCGGTGCGCACCGACTCGCGGTAGGCCGAGGCGAGGACGGCGCTGCGGTCCTCCCACCGCGAGTGGACGGGACCGACGGTGTGCACGACCCAGCGGGCAGGGAGGCGGCCGGCGGTCGTGGCGACCGCGGAGCCGGCGGGCAGACCGTCCGGCAGCTCGGTCCCGCGGAGCCGGCGGCACTCGGCGAGGATCTCCGGTCCGCCCGCGCGGTGGATCGCGCCGTCGACGCCGCCGCCGCCGAGGAGCGACGAGTTCGCCGCGTTCACGATCGCGTCGACGTGCTCGCGGGTGAGGTCGCCGCGCACGGCTCTCAGGGTGGTCACGACTCGTCCTCCAGGCTTCGTCCGAGGGCAGCGATCGCCGCAGGTCCCACGCGGCAGCAGCCGCCGATCAGATCCGCTCCCGCCGCGCGCCAGGAGGCGACCAGCGCGGGGTCGAAGGCCGCGTCGCCTGCCCAGCGACGCTCGACGGCGTCCCACTCCTCGCCGCTGTTCGGGTACACGACGACCAGCTTGACGGTGACGGAGCGGGCGATGCGGACCGCCTCGGCGACGTCGCCGGGCGGGCAGCAGTTCACTCCCACGTCGACGACCTCCTCGGAGGCGGCGGCGACGGCGAGCGCCTCAGCCAGGGGCTCGCCGGCCGCGGTGCGGCCCGAACGGCCGCTCACGCAGATCCAGGCGGGGACCGAGGAGCCCGCGAGGGCCTCCACGACGGCCCGCACCTCCCGCACCGACGGGATGGTCTCGACGGCGAGCAGGTCGGGCCCGGCCGCGGCCAGGGTCTCCAGGCGCGGCCGGTGCCAGGCGGCGAGCTCGCCGACGGTGAGGCCGTCGTCGCCGCGGTACTCGGAGCCGTCGCCGAGGCTCGCGCCGTAAGGGCCGACGGAGGCGACGACCCAGCCGCTCTGCGCGCGCCGGGCCAGGTCGACGCTCTCCCGGAGGGCGCGCTCCGCGAGGCCCGGGGCCAGGCCCGCGGCCGCGAATCCGCTCGCGGACACCTGGTAGCTCGCGGTCACCGCGACCCGGGCGCCCGCCTCGGCGAAGGCGCGGTGCGCGGCGACGACCCGGCCGGGCTCCTCCAGCAGGACCCGGGCGCTCCAGAGCGAGGAGTCCACCGCGGCGCCCTGCGCCTCCAGCTCCGTGCCCAGGCCCCCGTCGAGCAGCAGCGGGCGCACCCGCGCCGCGGCGACGAGGCCGGCGGTCACGAGCGGTTGTTGGAGAGCTCGAAGATCTTCACGAGCTCGGCGATCGCCGCCTCGCGGGCGTCTCCGCCCTCCTCGAACATCGCGGTGATGTGCGTGCGGAGGTGGTTCTCGACGATGAGCTTGTTGAGCGAGCCGAGCGACTTCTGGATCGCGAGGGACTGCGTGACGATGTCGACGCAGTAGTCCTCGTTCTCGATCATCCGCTCGAGGCCGCGCATCTGGCCGCCCAGGATCCGGGCACGGTGCAGCGAGCGCTTCTTGAGGTCCTCGATCACTCCTCCAGCCTACGCGCCGCAGGCGGTACCCGGGCGGGGTATGCGCGCCTACGATCGAGGGGTGAGCACCCGCAAGCCGTCCCGCGCGACCGCCGCCCGCTACCCCTCGCGCGACCGCGCCCGCATGGCGCTCGCGCCCGGGATCCTCGGCGCGATCGTGCTGCTGGCCGGGCTCGCCCTCGTCGGCTCCGACGCCTACGACTTCATCCGCTACCCGGTCGCGATCCTCGCGGCGGTCATCGGCTGGTTCGCGATCCAGGCGCGCGCACTCCTCTGGCTGATCGGGCTCGTCCCGGTGCTCGTGCTGTGGAACCCGGTGCTGCCGTTCGCCTTCCCGGACGCGATCTGGTCCTCGCTGAGCCTCGCCGCGGTCGGCGTCTTCGTGGCGGCGGGCCTCGTCATCCGCGTCCCGACTCCGGAATGACGACGAGCGCGACCGTCCGCGCGGCGGAGCGCCGACCGGACCGCCCCGAGGAGTAGACTGGCGCCGCACCCGCACGCCGGGGATGCTGCGACCGGGTCCCAGACCCGTTGCTCGGAGCTCCCGACGGCCACCGGATGCACCGACGCCCGACGCCTCCCCGGAGGCGATCCGGCGGATGCACGGCGACGGCAGCGCGCGGGAACCCCTCCTCCGCCCCCCGTCACACATCGAGGAGGAGCATGGCTCGCAGCGGCCAGCGTCAGTCCGGTCAGACGCGACGAGCGTCGAACGCCGCCGGGAGCCGACCCCGATCGCGCTCGCGCGGCGTGGACAACGCGGGGATCATCCCGATCCTCGCCCGCCGCGTCCGCGAGGTGGAGGCGAAGGCCCAGACCGGCAAGGTCGGACCGACCAACCGGACGAAGTTCCTGGTGATCGCTCTCCTGATGCGCGAGGAGCGCAAGCGGGTCAAGGTCGATCCCTCGCTCAGCGACGCGCAGCGAGCCGAGGAGATGAAGCGCCTCGACGGCATCGCCACGATCCTGGCCAAGACGGCCGCCCGCGACACCAGCCTGATCGCGCTGCTCGAATCGGAGGCCGGCGTCACGGCGGCCGCGCAGAAGCTCCGCCGCGACTGGCTGCTCGAGGCGGGCGCGGAGCTCAGCCCCGACGAGCTGCTCATCGTGACCGAGCCGGAGCCCAAGCCCGAGGTGCCGGTCAACCAGGTCGTGCCGCAGTCGGTGCGCGCCCGGCAGCTGGCGAACCCCTTCCTCCCGCCGGACTTCTCGATCGCCGAGGCCTCGGCCCCGGCGCCGCGCCGCCGGCTCGACGACTGGGAGCTGCTCGGGCCGCTCTTCAAGGCGTTCGAGTACGGAGCGGGCGGACGGGCCGCGAGCATGGAGCTCCCGGAGCCGCCGAAGCTCGACCGGGTCTCGCCGCGCGGCCGCGAGCTGATGCCGCACCAGGCGCGCTTCATCGAGAGCGCCCGCGAGGGGCACCGCAGCTTCCTGCTCGCCGACGAGCCGGGTCTGGGCAAGACCGCGCAGAGCCTCCTGGCCGCCTCGGTGGTCGGGGCGTACCCGCTGCTCGCGGTGGTGCCGAACGTGGTCAAGATGAACTGGGCGCGCGAGGTCGAGCACTGGACGCCGCAGCGGCGCGCCACGGTCATCCACGGAGACGGCGGCACGCTCGACGCGTTCGCCGACGTGGTCATCGTCAACTACGACATCCTCGACCGGCACATCGGCTGGCTCGGGAGCCTGGGCTTCCGCGGCATGGTCGTCGACGAGGCGCACTTCATCAAGAACCTCCGCTCGCAGCGCTCGCAGAGCGTGCTCGCGCTGGCGTCGAGGATCCGCGAGACCACTCCGGGGCACGATCCGCTGATGATCGCGCTGACCGGCACCCCGCTGATCAACGACGTCGACGACTTCCGCGCCATCTGGCGCTTCCTCGGCTGGATCGACGAGACCAAGCCGGGGCCGGAGCTGATGGGCCGCCTCGAGGAGACGGGCCTCACCCCCGCCGACACGGGCTTCTACCCGGAGGCGCGCGAGGCCGTGATCGACCTCGGCATCGTCCGGCGCAAGAAGATCGATGTCGCCGCCGACCTGCCGTCGAAGCGGATCGTCGACCTGCCCGTCGAGCTGGACGACGACCTCGGCCGCTCCATCCAGAAGGCCGAGCGCGAGCTCGGCGCCCGCATGCTGCAGCGCTTCAGGGCGGTCACCTCCTCGATCACGCACGAGCTCGACGACGACGAGCGCGAGCGGTTCATCCGCATCGTGGCGCAGAGCGAGCTCGAGGAGTCGAAGTCGGCCAAGACCGGCGAGAACGTCTTCACCATGGTGCGCCGGATCGGCCAGGCCAAGGCGGCGCTGGCCGCCGACTACGCCTCGCAGCTGGCCCGCTCGGTGGGCAAGGTCGTCTTCTTCGCGAAGCACATCGACGTGATGGACCAGGCGGAGGACACCTTCGAGAAGCGCGAGCTGACGTCCGTCTCGATCCGGGGAGACCAGACCGCGGCGTTCCGCCAGACGCAGATCGACGCCTTCAACGAGGACCCCGACGTCTCGGTCGCCGTCTGCTCGCTCACCGCGGCGGGAGTCGGCGTGAACCTGCAGGCGTCGTCCAACGTGGTGCTCGCCGAGCTGTCGTGGACGTCGGCCGAGCAGACGCAGGCGATCGACCGCGTGCACCGCATCGGCCAGGAGGAGCCGGTAACGGCGTGGCGGATCATCGCGGCGCACACGATCGACGCGAAGATCGCCGAGCTCATCGACGCCAAGGCCGGTCTCGCCGCCCGCGCGCTCGACGGCGCGGACGCCGAGACGGCCTCGGCCGACACGGTGCAGCTGGACGCCCTCATGCACGTCCTGCGCGAGGCGATCGGCTGAGCGCACCCGGCCGGGCCGGCTGAGAGCTCAGCCGGTCCGGGCGAGCGGTGCGGCGAAGAAGTCCTTCTCGAACGAACTCGACCGCAGGAACGCGTCCCTCATCGCGGCGCGCTGCCTCGGTGAGGCGTCGCGGGCGGCCTGCTCCGTGAACTCGATCGCCCGCTCGGTGGCCGTCGCGAAGACCGGGTCGCCGTAGGTGAGCAGCCAGTCCGCGTAGGGGTGCTCGGGGTGCCCGGAGGCGGCGAGGCGCGACCCGACGTCGGCGTAGAGCCAGAAGCAGGGGAGCAGGGCGGCGACGATCTCGCCGTAGCCGCCGCCCGCGGCGACCGCGAGCAGGTGGTCGGTGTAGCCGCGGGTCACGGGCGCGGGAGTCGCGTCCCTGGTCCCGAGCCGGTCGCGGTGCAGCTGAGCCTCCGCCGCGAGGGCGGACGCCGAGCCCTCGGCCCAGAAGACCTGCTCGGCGGTGGTCGGCGCGCGTTGCGCCGCCACGGCCAGGACGCGGGCGTACTCGGTGAGGTAGAGAGCGTCCTGCTCGAGGTACCACTCGAAGTCCTCCCGCCCGAGGGAGCCGTCGCCGAGGGCCCGCACGAACGGGAGCGCGTCGATCTCGTCGCGGAGGGTCCGCGTCCGCTCCCAGACGTCCGCGCAGAACGCCGGAGGACGTTGCCGGTGGAAGTGGTCGATCGGGCCGTTGCCGGAGCCGACCTCGAGAGCGTCGGCGGCGCGCAGGGCGCTGGTCAGCCACTCCTTGGCCTCCGTCAGCGCCTCGACCAGGGCGTCGGAGGAGGCGTCGCGCCCGGCCAGGAGCGTCGCCATCGCGGACGAGAGCGAGCACCCGGTGCCGTGCGTGTTCGAGGTGGCGACGCGCTCGCCGGGGACCTCGCGCACGAGGCCGTCGGGGGTGACGATCGCGTCCGGGGTGGCGGGGCCGTCGAGGTGGCCGCCCTTCACCAGCACGGCGGCCTCGAGGGCGCGGGCGAGTGCCGCTCCCTGCGCGAGCGCGGCCGGCCAGTCGGAGGCGGTCGGCTCTCCGGCCAGCACGCCCAGCTCGGGGAGGTTCGGCGTCACCAGGTCGGCGCGGCGGAGCAGGTCGCGCACGGCGTCCTCCGCCTCGGGAGCGAGCAGCCGGTGACCGCTGGTCGCGACCATCACCGGATCCACGACCACGACGGGCGGGCGGACCTCGTCGAGCCACTCGGCGACGACTCCGGCGTACTCGGCCGTGGCGAGCATCCCGATCTTCACCGCGTCGATCGTGACGTCGTCGCTCACCGCGTCGAGCTGCTCGCGGAGGAACGCGGCGGGTGGCAGGTGCACGGAGCGGACACCGTGCGTGTTCTGCGCGACGAGCGCGGTGACGACCGCCATGCCGTAGCCGCCGAGCGCGCCGATCGACTTGAGGTCGGCCTGGACGCCTGCACCGCCGGTCGGATCGGTGCCGGCGATGCTGAGGACACGGGGGACGCGGGCGCCGGCGGTCACCGGTCCCACTCCGCTCGGATCAGGCGGGCGGCCGCCGCGGGGTCGGCGGCCGTGCAGAGCGCCGACACGACCGCGAGGCCGGCCGCACCGGCGAGGCGGAGTGGCCCCGCGTCCGCGGCTCCGACTCCGCCGATGGCGACGCAGGGCAGCGCCGTGGCCGCGGCGAGGGCGGCGAACCCGTCGACACCGAGGGGAGCGGGGTGGTCGGGCTTGGTCGCGGTGGGCCGGATGACGCCGACGCCGAGGTAGTCGACCGTCCCCGCGGGCAGGGCGCGGACGGCGGCGAGGTGCTCGGGGGTGTTCGCGGTGAGCCCGATCACCGCGTCGGGTCCGAGCAGCGAGCGGGCGGCGGTGACGGGGAGGTCGGACTGCCCGAGGTGGACGCCGTGGACGCGGGCGCCCGCGAGGCGGGCGGCGAGGGCGACGTCGACGCGGTCGTCGACCAGCAGGGTCGTGCGCTCGTCGAGGACGGCGGCGACGGCCCGGGTCAGGGCGACGAGCTCGGCGGCGGGGGCGTCGTGATCGCGGATCTGCACGGTCGTGACTCCGCCCCGGACGGCGGCGGCGACCACCGCGGGCACGCCGCGCGGGCCGCACTGGGCGGTGTCCGTGACGAGGTGGAGCGAGAGGTCGAGGCTCATGCGATCCGCGCCCCGGCCTCGGCGTCGGCCGGCTGGAGGGCAGCGAGGGCGTCGAGGAGGCCGACGGCGAAGGACCCGGGACCGCTGCTCGCGGCGGCGGCCCGCTCGGCGGCGAGGCCCCAGACCGCGGAGGCGCTGACGGCCGCGTCGAGCGGGCGGGCGCCCGCGCCGAGGAACGCCGCCATCACGGCGCCGAGCGCGCAGCCGCCGCCGGTCACGCGGGTCAGCAGCGGGTGGCCCCCCGTGACCCGGACGATCCGCTCGCCGTCGGTGACGAGGTCGACCGCTCCCGAGACGGCGACCACGCCGCCGGTGCGGCGGGCGAGGACGCGGGCGGAGTCGAGCGCCTGCTCGGCGGTGTCGACGGCGTCCACGCCGCGGCCGCCCGCACCGGCTCCCGCGAGGGCGAGGATCTCGGAGGCGTTGCCGCGGATGATCGCGGGCCGCGCCTCGAGCAGCTCCACCGCCAGAGCGGTGCGGACGGGCAGCGGGCCCACGGCGACCGGATCGAGCACCCACGGGGTGCCGGCGCGTCCGGCCGCGGCGACCGCCTCGCGAGCACCCTCGCGCTGCTCCGCTCCGGGCGTGCCGAGGTTGACGAGCACGGCGGAGGCGAGGCCCGCGAAGACGCCCGCCTCGCCGGGCAGGTCGCACATCGCCGGGCTGGCGCCGAGGGCCAGGAGGCTGTTGGCGGTGAAGCCGGTGACGACCGCGTTCGTGATGCACTGCACCAGGGGCCCGGCGGCGCGGAGCTCGGCGAGATCGCGACCCACGGACGCCGGGTCGGGCGCCGTGTCGGCGGGGAGGGTCGGGTGGACAGGCGTGCGAATGCTCATTCGCGACATCCCTTCGCTAGTACGAACTAGATCAGGTTCAACGGGTCTTCTCTCAGCCCTGGCGGGCACCCCGTGTCACTGCGCACGACCCTAGCAGCGGGCGCGGGCGCGCTCGCTGCTGCAGTGCGAGAGGAGCCAGCGGGCCGTCGTCGCCCCTTCGCCCGGGAGCGGCCGCTCAGCCGGTGAGGATCGTCGAGTCGCCGCGCGGCCCCACCGCGACGCGGAGGCCGATCGGAAGCCGCTCGCGCATCGCGTCGACATGGCTGATCAGGCCGATCGTCCGACCGCCCGACCGCAGCTCGTCGAGCGTGCTGAGCGCCGTCTCGAGCGTCTCGGCATCGAGCGAGCCGAAGCCCTCGTCGATGAACATGGTCTCGAGCGAGATGCCGCCGGACTGCGCCGTCACCACGTCGGCGAGGCCGAGGGCGAGGGCGAGCGAGGCGAGGAACGTCTCGCCACCGGAGAGCGAGGCGGGCTGCCGGCGGACGCCGGTGAAGGCGTCGAGCACGTCGATCCCGAGGCCGGAGGCGGCGCCGCGGTAGGCGAGCGAGTCGTCGTGGGCGAGCGCGTAGCGGCCGCTGGTCATCGCGTCGAGGCGGAGGTTCGCCGCGGTCACGATCTCCTCCAGGCGTCCGGCGAGGGCGAAGGCCTCGAGGTCCATCCGGCGCGTGTTCTGCCCCCGGCCGGAGACGGTCTCGGCCAGCGCGCGCAGCTCCTCGTGGCGGTGGAGGCGCTCACCCAGCACCGCGAGGCGGCCCGCGGCCGTCGCGGTGAGCTCGGCCAGGCGCTCCGAGCGGTGCTCGAGCACGGAGAGGCCGGCTCGCGCCTCGTCGCGACGGGCGGAGGCCTCGCGCGAGCGCCCCTCGGCCTCGGCGAGGTCGACGGCCGTGCCCGGCAGTCCGCGGAGCTCCGGGTCGGCGAGCACCGCCTCCGTCGCGCTCCGCCGTCGCTCGTGCTCGGCGACGACGGCCTCGGCCCGCGCCCGGTCCCCGCTGGCCAGCGCGGCCGACTCGGCCTCCTCGGCGGTCGTGAAGCCGCGCTCGGCGAGGACCTCGGCGAGCTCCTCCCGGGCGGCGGCGGCGGCCTCGGACCGCGAGACGGCCGCCTCCTCGGCCTCGACCAGGGCGACGGCACGACGGCGCTGGGCGTTCAGCTGCTCGACGCGCGAGGCGACGCTCGTCGCGCCGTCGCGGAAGGCCTCGACGCGCTCCCGCAGCAGCCGCAGCGCTTCAGCGGCGAGGGCGGACTCGTCGGCGCGGGCGCGGTGCTCCTCACGAGCGGCGTCCCGCCCGGTCGTGAGAGCGTCGATCCGGGTGCGCAGCCGGATGCGCTCGCGCCGCAGCTCCTCCATGCGGGCGGCGGCGCGGCGCGCCGAGGCGAGCCGCTCCTCGTGCGCCGGGCGGAGCGACTCCGGATCCGCGTCCTCGCCCACGCGCTCCTCGAGCGCCGCGAGAGCCCGAGCCGCGGCTCCCTCGCGCTCGCGGGCGCCGTCGAGGGCGGCGGCGGCGCGCTCCACCGCGACGCGGGCCCGGTCGAGGTCGTCGGTGCCGACCGTCGTCGGGCCGTCGTGCTCGGCCGGGCGGGGGTGCTCGCACGAGCCGCAGACGGGGCAGGGCTCGCCCGGCTCCAGCCGCTCGGCGAGCTCCCCGGCGAACCCGGCGAACCGGCGCGCGATCAGGGCGGCCTGCTCCGCGGCGCGCTCGCCGTGGACGCGCGCCGCGTCGGCGTAGGCCGTGCGGAGCTGCTGCAGGCCCGCCGCAGTGAGATCGCGCTCGAGGGCCGCGGCGATCCTCCGCTCGAGCGCGGCGAGCGCGTCGACGCGCGCGGGGACGGCGGCGGCCTCCCCGGCCAGGGACTCCTCCTCGGCGGCGAGCGCGTCGACGCGGGCGGGCAGCTCGCGCAGCTCCGCCTCGATCCCCGCGAGCGCGGTCGCCGCCGCCTGCTCGGCGCGTGCGGACCGCTCGGCGACGCGCTCCGCGTCGGGGAGCCGGCGCTCCTCTGCCAGCGCCTCGGCGAGGGCGCCGAGGACAGCGGCGAGCCGTTCGGCCGTCTCGGCGGCCGGGCCCCCGGACGCGTCCCCGTAGGCGTCGGCGGCGAGGTCGCGCTGCTGCCGGGCGGCCCGCTCCTTCTCGGCGGCTGCCCGGGCGGAGCGGAGCAGCGGCAGCACGCCGTCGGCCCGGCGCGCGCGCTCGATCGCGGCCCGCTGCTGCTCGACGTGCGCCTCGGCGACCACGAGCTCCTCCGCCTCGATGAGGGCGCGCCGGCGCCGCTCCTGGCCCCGGGCGGTGCGCCGGGCCTCGTCGAGAGCGGCGCCCGCGGCCTCGTGCGCCGCGTCGGCCGCGGCGGAGCCGGCCCGGGCCGCCTCGAGCGGAGCGGCGAGCCGCGCCGGCAGCCCGGCGAACCAGGCGGCGTCCGGCAGAGGCGGCTCGGCTCCGTCATCGAGGAGCCGGACGGCCTCGTCCGCGAGCGCCGTCACGGCCGCGCGCTCCTCCTCGAGCTCGACGGCGCTCGCGTCGCGCTGCTCGAGCAGGCGGCGGCGGAGCAGATCGAAGCGCTCGGTCGCGAAGAGCGTGCGCAGGAGCCGCTGCCGGTCGTCGTTCTTCGCGAGCAGGAACTCGTGGAAGCGGTTCTGCGCCAGCAGGATCACCTGGAGGAACTGGTCCTTCGTCAGGCCGACGATCCGGCCGATGTCGGCGCCCACCTCCTTCGCGCTCGACGAGAGCCCGACCCAGGCGCCGTCGACCTGCTCCAGCAGCTCGACCTTCGCCGGCTGGGTCGTGGTGCCGGTGCCGCGCCGTTTCGGCCGCTCGTACTCGGGCGAGCGCCGGACGCGGTAGACGCGCCCCGCCGCCTCGAAGTCGAGCTCGGCGAAGGTCTCGTCCTCGGGGCCGCTGTGGTCGCTCCGGAGGCGCGAGGCGGTGCCGTCGAAGCGGGGGACCGAGCCGTAGAGCGCGAACGCGATCGCGTCGAGGATCGTCGACTTGCCCGCTCCGGTGCGCCCGGCGATGAGGTACACGCCCACGTCCTCGAGCCGGTCGAAGTCGACGCACTGCTCGGCGCGGAAGGGTCCGAGTCCGGCGAAGGCGAGTCGGCGGATCCTCACCGCAGAGCCTCGGCCTCGACAGCCGCGAGCGCGTCGAGGGTGAGGGCGCGCTCGGTCTCCGTGGCGCCGTGACCGCCGCGGACGTGGGCGAGGAAGTCGTCGACGACCTCGACGTCGCTCCGCCCGCGGATCCGCTCGGCGTACGCGCGCGGCTCGGCCGCGGCGTGCGGGGGCCGGTGCTCGAGCGTCGCGCAGCCGGGGAAGCGCGACTGCAGGCGCGCCATCGCGTCGAGCGGGCGCACGGGATCGGTGAGCACCGCCGAGACCCAGTCGCCCTCCACCTCGGCCAGGGAGGGATCGCGCAGCAGCTGCTCGAGCTCGCCCTCGATCACGCTGAGCCTCCTCGGCACGGGGAGCGGCGACCACTCGACGCCCTCGAGCCCCTCGGGCCCGATCGTCACCAGCCAGGCGCCGCGCGGCTTCGACGCCTCGCCGAACGAGTAGTGCAGCGGCGCTCCGGAGTAGCGCACTCCCGGCAGCAGCTCGGCGCGTCCGTGGATGTGCCCGAGCGCCGCGTAGTCGGCCGCGGCGAAGTGCTCGACCGAGACGTAGTCGAGCCCGCCCGCCGTGATGTCGCGCTCGAGGACCGCGGCCGGGGCTCCGACCGCGAAGCAGTGCGCGAGCACGACCCAGGGACGGCCCGCCGCCTCGGCGGCGGCGCGCACCCGCGCCATCGCGAAGGCGAGCACGTCCTCGTGGCGGCGCAGCTGCTGCTCCGGGTGCCGGTGGCGGTAGAGGGCGGGCTCGAGGAAGGGGATGCCGTGGACGCCGACCTCGAGCCCGGACGCGTCCCGCAGCACGACCGGCTCGGCGTACGCCTCGGGGTCGGTGAGGACGTGGACGCCCGCCCCGCGCAGGAGCCCGGCCTGGAAGCCGAGCCGGGCGGGGGAGTCGTGGTTGCCGCTGGTGAGGACGACCTCGGCGCCGGCCGCGCGGATCGCCTCGAGCGTGCGGGTGAGGAGGGTGTAGTGCTCCGCGGCGGGCACGGCGGAGTCGAAGACGTCGCCGGCGATCAGCACCGCGTCCACGCGCTCGGCCCGCACCGTCTCGACCAGGGCCTCGAGCACGGTCGCGAGCGCCGCCGTCGTGGAGTGCCCGTGGAAGGTGCGGCCGATGTGCCAGTCCGAGGTGTGCAGCAGCTTCACGGTCGTCCTTCCTCTGCGTCGTCCGGGGGAGCGCCTCCAGGCTAGTGAGGCCCTCCGACACCGGCGGCGCAGCGGACACCTCCCGTTCACCGGGAGGTGCACAATAGGGCGTCGGTCGAGCAGAGGAGATGGTCGTGAAGCTGCCCCGCGTCCCCGCGACGATCCTGGGTCTGGGCTCGCGCACCCGCGCCGCCGCCGAGGACACCGCTCCCATCCAGCGTCTGCGCCCGGACGACGAGCCGGCCCGCACCAGCACGGTCGACAACGCGATCTACCAGGACGGCCGCCGGGTCGTCTCACCCGGCAGCATCCCGGAGGCGCTCGCCGCCCTGCAGAAGCTGCCCGACGCGATGGCGTGGATCGGGCTGTACCGGCCGAACGCGGCCGAGCTCGCCGCGCTCGAGGACGAGTTCTCGATGCACCCGCTCGCCCTCGAGGACGCGATCAGCGCGCACCAGAGGCCCAAGCTCGAGCGGTACGGCAGCGACATGTTCGTGGTGCTGCGCGCCGCCAGCTACTCCGACCAGCGCGAGGAGGTCGACTTCGGCGAGCTCCACCTGTTCGTGGGGTCGAACTTCGTCGTCACGGTCCGCCACTCCGAGAAGCCCGACCTCTCGCTGGTGCGGCGGCGGATGGAGGCCGATCCGGAGCTGCTGCGCGTCGGCCCGGTCGCCGTGCTGTACGCGATCCTCGACGCCGTCGTGGACCAGTACTCGCCCGTCGTCGCCGGTCTCGAGAACGACATCGACGAGATCGAGGCGCAGGTCTTCGAGGGCGACCCGGCGGTGTCCCGCCGCATCTACGAGCTCAGCCAGGAGGTGCTGGACTTCCAGCGTGCGGTCGCTCCGCTGACCGGCATGCTCGGGCGGCTCGTCACCGACTTCGAGGTGTTCCAGTCGGATGTGGAGCTGCGCCGCTACATCCGCGACGTCGCCGACCACGTCGCGCTCGTCACCGAGCGGGTCGACGGCTTCCGCACCACGCTGCGGGAGATCCTGGCGGTGAACGCGACCCTCGTCGCCCAGCGCCAGAACGAGGACATGAAGAAGCTCGCGGAGGTGGGCAACCAGCAGAACGACGAGGTCAAGCGGATCTCCGCCTGGGCGGCCATCTTCTTCGCGCCGACCATGATCTCGAGCATCTACGGCATGAACTTCGACGTGATGCCCGAGCTGCACGTGGCGTGGGGGTACCCGGCGGCGCTCGCGGCGATGCTCGCCTCGAGCGTGGTGCTGCACCGGCTCTTCAAGCGGTGGGGCTGGCTCTGAGCCCGCGTCCCGCGACGTGTCAACACCGTGACGGTCCCGGAGGCTCCGCGTAGCGTCGCTCGCGGGCCGTCCGGCCCCTGAACGGAGGGACTCCCGATGACTCCGGAGGACACGACCACGACGGCCCCGCGGCCCCGCTCCCTCTGGCGGGCGGGCGCGGCTCCGATCCCCTCCGACGAGTTCGTGCCGGGCGCGCACTACGACGACGTCGTGGTCGGCGCCGGGCTCACCGGGCTGGTCACCGCGCTCCTCCTGCAGCGGACCGGCCGGCGCGTGCTGGTGCTGGAGGCGCGGGAGGTCGGCGCCGTCACGACCGGGAACACGACGGCGAAGCTCAGCCTCCTGCAGGGAGCGCACCTCTCCCGGATCGCGGAGCGCAACATCCCCGCGGTGACCGAGGCCTACGTCGCGGCGAACCTCGCGGGCTTCCGCTGGCTGCTCGACTACTGCGAGGGCGCGGGCGTGCCGGTGCAGAGGCGCACCGCCTACAGCTACGCGCAGACGCCCGAGGGCGTGGACGCCGTCCTGAAGGAGCACACGACCGCGCGCCGCTTCGGCCTCGCGACCCGCCTCGTCGGCGAGCTCGACGTGCCGTTCCCCAGCACGGCGGCCGTCGCCCTCGACGACCAGGCCCAGTTCGACCCGATGGACGTCCTCACGGCGCTCGCCGCCGACTTCCGCGCCGCCGGGGGCACCCTGGTGCAGGGCGTCCGGGCCCTCGGGATGCGAGCGACCGCTCCCGTCCGGGTCCGCACCAGCGCGGGCCCGGTGACCGGGGACCGGGCCTACCTGCTCACGGGGGCGCCGATCCTCGACCGCGGCCTCTACTTCGCCAAGATCGCCGCGCTGCGCTCGTACGCGGTCGCGTTCCGCACCGACGCGCCGATCCCCGACGGCATGTACCTCTCGGTCGACGAGCCGTCCCGCTCGGTGCGCGACGCCGAGCTCGACGGCGAGCGGCTCCTCCTGATCGGCGGCAACGGCCACCCGGTGGGGCGCAGGCCCGTCACCTCGGAGGCGGTGGACGACCTGGTCGCCTGGACGCGGCGGTCCTTCCCGAGGGCGGAGCCGGTCGCGCAGTGGAGCGCCCAGGACTACGAGCCGTTCCACCGTGTGCCGTTCGTGGGCTGGCTGCCGCGGGGCCGCGGACGGATCTTCCTGGCGACCGGCTACGACAAGTGGGGGATGACCAACGCGGTGCAGGCCGCGATGACGCTCGTCGCCGACCTCGAGGGCAGGACGCCGGCCTGGGCGAGGACGCTGCACCGCCGGCCCACGCTGCCGCGGGTGATGGCGGAGGGGCTCGGCGCCGGGCTGGCGGTGGGCGCCTGGTACGCCCGCGGCTGGTCGGCAGCGCTCCGCGCGCCCCGCTCGGCCGGGGTGGTGCCGGCGGAGGGCCAGGGCTCGCTCGCCCGCGACGGCCTGCAGCCCGTCGCGGTCTCCACCGTGGAGGGGAGGCGCTGCGCGGTGTCGGCGGTGTGTCCGCACCTGGGCGGGATCGTCACCTGGAACGACTCGGAGCGCAGCTGGGACTGTCCGCTGCACGGCTCCCGCTTCGCAGCCGACGGGACGGTGCTGGAGGGGCCGGCGGTCGAGCCGCTCGCCCCGCTGGGCTAGGCCGGCCGCCGGCTCCGCGGAGCCGAGCCGACGGCCGGCCCCGCAGAGCAGGCGGCTCAGTCCTCGTCCGCTCCGGGCTCCGCGACCTCGTCGCCGTCCGCGCCCGAGGCGTCGCCGGTCGTGTGCAGATCGGTGTCGCCCGGGATGCTGAAGTCGCTCAGCGGGTCCAGGGGCTTCTTGTCGTCGGTGTCGTCGCTCATGCCTGCCACCCTACGAGCGTCCGGCGAGGCGCTGCACCGCGGCGACCGGGATCGACAGCCACTCCGGCCGGTTGCGCGCCTCGTAGATCGCCTCGTAGACGGCCTTGTCGAGCTCGAACGCGTCGAGCACCGCCCGGTGCGCGGTGACCGCGTCGCCCGCTTGCTCGGCGTAGCCCTCGAGGAACGCGGCACGGCTCGCCGCCGCCCACGCCGCCCTCGAGGCGCCCGGCTCGGCCTGCTCGTGCGCACCCGCCGCGTAGTCGAAGGAGCGCAGCATCCCCGCCACGTCGCGAAGGGCCACGTCGGGAAGACGGCGCTCGTGCATGGGCCGCAGCGGCTCGCCCTCGAAGTCGAGGAGCACCCAGCCGCGATCGGGCACGGACAGGACCTGCCCGAGGTGGTAGTCGCCGTGGATGCGCTGGAGCCTCGGCCACGGCGCGGTCTCGGCGGCGCGGAACACGGCCTCGATCGCCTCCGAGTCCTCGGCGATCACGGGGACCTCGGCCGACGCGATGCGCAGGCGACGGCGCATGGCCGCGACCATCCGCTCGACGACCTCGGACGTGGTGTCCTCGGTCGGCATGACCTCCGCCAGCGTCGCGTGCACCTCGGCGGTGGCGCGGCCCAGCTCGCGGGCGGGTCCGGTGAAGTCGGAGTCGGCGGCGACCGCCTCGAGGGCGACGCGCCACGCGTCCTGGACCCCGGGGAGGAACTCCTGCGCGAAGGCGAGGTGCCCGAAGGCGCGGCCCGTCTCCTCGCCCTCGTCGTCCCACTCGCCGGTCACGTTGCCGATCACGGGCGGGACGAGGGCGCTCCCGGCGGCGTTGAGCGCCGACTGCACCGTCACGTCCGGGTTGTCGCCGTGGTGGAGGGCGCGGAAGACCTTGACGATCACCGGGGTCGCGTCGGATCCGTCGTCGGCGGTGGTGCGGACGATCACCGAGGTGTTCGACTGCTCGCCGCTGAGCACCTTCGAGGACGCGAACGCCCCGATCGCGGCACCCGGTTGCCGGTGGCCCTCGGCGCGGGCGCCGCCCTGGGCGCCGTCCTCGTCGGAGCGGCCACCGTCGGCGATCATCCCGAGCAGGGCGCGGGCGAACACCGGGTCGCGCGGAGCGTCGTACACGAAGTGCGCGTCGTCGGAGTAGACGAGGGCGTCCTCGAGCCCGGGCACCGGAGCCGCGTGGACGGTCACCGGCACCTGGTACAGCACCGGGCTCGTGCCTGCCCGGTCGATGAAGAGGTGGTCCACCACCTCCGCCTCGCCGGGGTGCAGCGACCAGGCGCCGCGGACCTCCAGCTCGGGGCGCCGCCCCTTGCTCGCGTACCACCTCTGGTCCGCCACCCATGCGGCGATGCGGTCGATCGACAGGCCTGCGCTCATGCTCTTCCCTCCGTCGGCACCCCGAACCCTACTGGCCGCGGACGACGGGCGGAGGGGCTTGCGGCGGGGCGCTCAGGCCAGCTCGAGCACGTCCAGCGTCCAGGCGTACTCGAACGCGATCTCGCGCCAGCGCTCGTAGCGTCCGCTCACCCCGCCGTGTCCCGCGGTCATCTCGGTGCGCAGCAGCGCGGGAGCGCCGACCTCGCGGAGCCTGGCCACCCACTTCGCCGGCTCCACGTACAGCACCCGGGTGTCGTTGAGGCTCGTCGTCGCGAGGATCCGGGGGTACTGCACGCCCTCGCGGACGTTCTCGTAGGGCGAGTACGACTTCATGTAGGCGTAGACCTCGGCGTCGTGCAGCGGGTCGCCCCACTCGTCCCACTCGATCACCGTGAGCGGGAGCGACGGGTCGAGGATCGAGGTGAGCGCGTCGACGAACGGGACCTGCGCGAGGACGCCGGCGAACGCCTCCGGGGCGAGGTTCGCGACCGCGCCCATCAGCAGGCCGCCGGCCGACCCTCCCTGCGCGACCAGGCGGTCCGGAGTGGTGAAGCCCGCGTCGACCAGGTGCCGCGCCGCGGAGACGAAGTCGGTGAAGGTCGTCCGCTTCGCCAGCGTCTTCCCGTTCTCGTACCAGGAGCGGCCCATCTCCCCGCCGCCGCGGACGTGCGCGACGGCGAAGACGACGCCGCGGTCGAGCAGCGAGAGGCGCGCGATCGAGAAGCCCGGGTCGATGCTCGCCTCGTACGAGCCGTAGCCGTAGAGGAGGAGCGGCGCGGGGGCCGAGTCCGGATCGGCGGCGTCGCGGCGCCAGACGAGCGAGAGGGGCACCCGCGTGCCGTCCTCCGCCACGGCCCACTCCCTCCTCTGCACGTAGAGCGCGGGGTCGTAGTCGCCGAGCACCGGCTGCTGCTTGAGCACCGTGCGCTCGCCCGTCGCGACGTCGAGCGCGAGCACGGTCGAGGGGGTGACGAACGAGGTGTAGGCGAGGCGGAGGGAGGGCTGCTCCCACTCCGGGTTCCCCGCCAGGCCCGCGTCGTAGAGCGGCTCGTCGAAGACGATCTCCTCGAGCCGCGCTCCGGCGCCGTCCTCGCGGAGGAGCCCGAGCCGGGTGGCTCCGTCGGCGCGGTACGAGACGACGACGTGCCCGGCGAAAGCGTCGACGCCCTCGATCCGGCGGCCCTCGCGGTGCGGCACCACCACGCGGCGCTCGCGGGCCCGGGCGTCGGCGTCGAGCGACAGGTCGGCCGGCTCCTCGACGATCTCGAAGTCGAGGGCGCCGTCGTTGTGCACGATCAGCAGGCGGTCGCGTCCGTCGACGACGGCGTGCTCGACCTCGTACTCCACGCCCTCGCGGCGCGGCCACACCGAGCGGAACGAGCCGGTCGGGTCGGACGCGTCCAGCAGCAGGCACTCGCTCGTGATCTTGCTGCCGATCTCGATGACGAGGAAGCGGCGGCTGCGGGTGAGGCCCACGCCGATCCAGTAGCGCTCGTCGGGCTCGGCGAAGACGACCTCGTCCGGGGTCCCGGCGCCGACCTCGTGCCGCCAGATCGTGTCGGGGCGCCAGGACTCGTCGACGGTCGGGTAGAAGACGAAGCGCGCGTCGGCGCCGAATGCCGCTCCGCCGCCGGTGCCCTCGATGACGTCCGGCAGGTCCTCGCCGGTCTCGAGGTCGCGGATGCGGAGGGTGTAGCGCTCGTCGCCCTCGACATCGGTGCCGAAGAGCAGCCGTCGGCCGTCCGCCGAGACGTCGAAGCTGCCGAGCGAGAAGAAGTCGTGCCCCTCCGCCTCCGCGTTGCCGTCCAGGACGACCTGCTCGCCCTCGAGCGGACCGCCCTCGGCGATCGACGGCGGCGTCCAGTCGTCCGGCCCGCTGATCGGCGCCCGGCAGTGCACGGCGTACTGGCGGCCCTCGTAGGAGCGCGAGAAGTACCACCAGGAGCCCTCCCGGACGGGCACCGAGAGGTCGGTCTCCTTCGTCCGCGAGCGGATCTCCTCGAACAGGCGCTCGCGCAGCGGAGCGAGAGGAGCCAGCACCGCCTCGGTGTACGCGTTCTCGGCCTCGAGGTGCGCGATCACCTCGGGGCTCTCCTTCTCGCGCAGCCACTCGTAGTGGTCGACCACCACGTCGCCGTGGTGGCGGCGCTCGAGGGGGACGCGGCGGGCGACGGGCGGAACGGGCGCGGTCATCGCTCCAGCCTAGGGCGAGGGCGCCCCTGGCCGCCCGGGGTGCCGCAGCGGCGCCGGGCGTGATCACAATGGAGCATGGCCAGCGGTGCGGAGAACGAGTCGGCGACGTCCCGGGCGGGCGGTGCGCGGAGAGTGCAGACCGAGGTCGAGCGCAAGTACGACGTCGACGCGGGCACCCGGCTGCCCGACCTGACCGGCACCGGGAGCGTCGCGAGCGTCCGCACCGAGGAGCCGGTGACCCTCCGCGCCGAGTACTTCGACACCGCCGAGCGCGCTCTGTCCCGGGCGCGGATCACGCTGCGCCGCCGCGAGGGCGGATCCGACCAGGGCTGGCACGTCAAGCTGCCCGGCTCCTCCGGCCGCACCGAGATCCACGCGGAGCTCACGGCCTCGCGCACGGTCCCGTCCGCCGTCCGCGAGCCGGTGCTCGGGCAGGTGGGGCGCGCGCCGCTCGAGCCGCTGGCGCTGCTCGAGACGGTCCGCTCGATCACCCGCGCCCTCGACTCCCACGGGCGGGAGCTCGCCGAGATCGCCGACGACCTGGTGACCGCGCGCGACCAGCGCACCGGCCGCGAGCGGCGCTGGAGGGAGTGGGAGGTCGAGCTCGTCGACGTCCCTGGGGACGAGGGCGAGCGGGTCCTCGACGCGATCGAGCAGCGCCTCCTCGCCGCGGGCGCCCGCCCGGCCGCCAGCGCCTCGAAGCTCGCCCGGGCCACCGGCGGCCCGATCGAGGAGACGGTCCCGGATCCGCGGAACGGCGGGGAGGCGGCGCTCGCCGCGGTCCGCTCGCTCCTGCGCGAGCTGCGCGCCGTCGACCCGCGGGTGCGCCTCGAGGCCGACGACGCCCTGCATCGGATGCGCGTGCTCGCGCGCCGGCTCCGGTCCGTCCTCGCCGCCTCCCGCTCCGTGCTCGACCGTGCGGCGACCGACCCCGTGCGGGACGAGCTGCGCTGGCTGGGAGGGGTCCTCGGCGCGGCTCGCGATCAGGAGGTGCTCGCCGAGCGGTTCCGCGCCTCCCTGGCGGCCGTCGAGGGCGCCCCGAGCTCCCCCTCCGCCCTGCTGGAGGAGATCGAGCACCGGCACGCCGCGGCGCTGCGCCGCGTCGACCGCACTCTGCGCGGCGGCCGCTACCTCGCGCTCCTCGCCTCGCTCGACGCCCTGCTCGCGGACCCGCCCCGCACCGCGCGGGCGGGCTCGAGCGCGACGGCGCTGGTGCGCCGCTCCGTCGCGAAGGACCTCGCGCGCATCTCCGCAGCGGGCTCCGCGGCGGCCGGCGGCTCGCTCGAGGCCAGACACGACCTGCGGAAGGCGGCGAAGCGTCTCCGCTACACGGTGGAGGCGTGGCGGGCGGTCGTCCCCGAGGCCGTCGGCGCCCGGCGCCGCTCGCTCGCCGAGGCGGGCGAGGACCTCGCCGACGCCCTGGGGGAGGAGCGCGACGCGCTCGCCGCCCGTGCGCTGATCCTGAAGGAGGCCGATCGCAGCGGGGAGGGGGCCTTCGCGCTGGGGGTCGTCGCCGCCGAGGAGCGGCACCGCGCCAGGCGGGCCGCGAAGGCCGCGGAGAAGGCGGGGGACCGTCTGGGGTCGCTCTCGCGCTGACCGTGCGGCCCCGCGGTCGCTGTCAAGCCGACGGCCCGGTCACACGGACGAAATCCACGGCGGATAATGTGAATCATGCCTTCCGTCCGTGCTCTTCCGTCACCGCTCCTGCGCCCGCGCCACTTCGACCGCGACGACGTCGTGGTCCATGCCGGCCTGTTCTCGCTGGTGAACTCGAGTACGACGCCCCGCGCGGCCTGGACCGAGGACCTGATCGCCATCGGCGAGGTCCTCGACGCCGCCGAATTCCCCTACCGCCTCATCCGCGGCACCGACGGCTCGCCCTTCCTCGCGGTGGACCGCGTGCTCGGCGCCGAGCTGGCCACGCTGCTGGCGCGTGCCTTCGCGACCGAGCCCTTCTACGCCAAGACGGTCGACAAGCGGGGCACCCCGCCCCAGCTCCTGGCCGAGGGCGTGCTCGCGCCGTACCCGCGCGCCTCCGTCTTCAAGCTCTTCCGCCCGCGCGTCTCCTCGACGGGATCGCTGCGCTACGGCGCCCGCAGCGGCGTCCGCCTCGAGCTGTGGAAGGTGGGCGAGGAGGAGATCATCACTCCCGCCGAGAACGCGCTCATGCGCAACAGCCTCCCCGTCGCCGAAGCCATCGACGCCCACGTCGAGGCGTACGGCCGCACCTGGCCGACGTTCGAGGGCATGTTCGAGCCGCTCGTCAGCGACATCCGCTTCGAGGTGGACATCGTCTTCTCGTGGGTCGACGGCACCGACCTGGAGTTCCAGCGCGCCCGTGCGGCCCGCATGGCGAGCTACGTGGTGGGCGAGGGCGACGACGCTCCGGCGCGCTTCCGCCAGATCGACGAGCTCAAGTACGCCCTGCGCAGCGTCTACATGTACGCGCCGTGGATCCGGCACATCTACATCGTCACCGACTCCCCGCGCCCGCGCTGGCTGGACGAGCACCCGGACGTCACCCTCGTGCGCAGCGAGGACCACTTCCGCGACCTCTCGGTGCTGCCGACGCACAACTCCCACGCGGTCGAGAGCCAGCTGCACCGCATCCCGGGGCTGGCGGAGCACTTCCTCTACTCCAACGATGACATGTTCTTCGGGCGCCCGGTCGACCCGTCGATCTTCTTCTCGCCCGGGGGTATCACGAAGTTCATCGAGGCGACGACGCGCATCGGCATGGGCGACTCCAACGCCTCCCGCAGCGGCTTCGAGAACGCGGCCCGCGTCAACCGGCGCCTGCTCCGCGAGCGCTTCGGCGCGATGACGACCCGTCACCTCGAGCACGCCGCCACGCCGCTCCGCAAGACCGTGATGGCCGAGCTCGAGGCCGAGTTCGAGCCGGAGTTCACCGCGACCGCTGCGAGCCGCTTCCGCTCCGCGAGCGACGTCTCCGTCACCAACTCGCTCTACCACTACTACGCGCTGATGACCGGCCGCGCGGTCGTGCAGGAGAACGCCTCGGTGAAGTACGTCGACACGACGATGCACCAGGGGCTGAAGGACATGCGCAAGCTCCTCAAGAACCGCGGAGTCGACTTCTTCTGCCTCAACGACGGCAGCTTCCCCGAGATCTCGGCGGAGGCGCGCACCAAGGCCGTCATCGGGTTCCTCGAGGAGTACTACCCGATCCCGGCTCCGTGGGAGCGCGAGGACTGACCGTGGGCTGGGCCGTCGGGGGAGCGGTTGCCGGGCTGCTTCTCGGCCTGGCGAGCTCGCTCGTGTTCCCGGGCATCGGAGTGGGAGCGGGCGTCGGCGTGGGCGTCGCGCTGGCCGCGGCGCTGGCGTTCGCCGGATGGCTGTTAGCGCGGGACCGCGCTGGCGGGCGCTGATACCGCCGGCCGTGTCCGAGGACGCGGTCGACGCGGCGCCCGGAGGCGTCGGGGCGACCCCGACGCCCCGTCGCGTCGCTACGCGCTGACGCCCACCGGCTCCACGAGCGGCGGGTACAGCGCCTCGTCGCGCGCGACCGGAGCCGCCGTCGCCGCGGCGATCTCGACGCCGCGGTCCGCGAGGATCCGCTGCGTCTCGTCCGCCGAAACGTACGACACCTCGGTCGAGGCGCCGATCGGCACCACCGAGTGCAGCACCGTGCCGTCGTAGACGTGGATCAGGTTGAACGCCTGGGCGCCGTTGCGGGCGCGGGTCGCGCCCACCGGCACGTTGAGGTCCTGGGTGTAGCAGGTGGCCGACGCGACCGAGACCGGGATGCCGGCGAACATCGCCGTCGACGAGTAGTGCAGGTGGCCCGCGATGATGCTGCGGACGTCGGAGCCCTCGAGCACCTCCGCGAGGGCGGGCTGGTCGCGCAGCTCCACGAGGACCGACAGGTCGAGCACGCTCGGCACCGGCGGGTGGTGCAGCGCGAGGATCGTGCCGTGCGGGGCCGGGCTGGAGAGCTCCTCCGCCAGCCAGTCGAGCTGCGCGTCCGAGATCTCGCCGTAGTGGGCGCCGGGCACGGTGGAGTCCAGCGCGATGATCCGGAGCCCGTTGACGTCGTGCACGCGGTCGACCGGCTGCGTGGTCGGGAGCTGGTCGAGCAGCCCCGAGCGGAACGCGCCGCGGTCGTCGTGGTTGCCCATCACCCAGATCACCTCGGCGCCGAGGCGTGCGGCCGCGGGCTCGACGACGGCGCGCAGCTTCGCGTACGCCTCCGGCTCGCCCTTGTCGGCGAGATCACCCGTGATGACGATGGCCTCCGGACGTCCGCCGGACGCCTCCAGCTCGTCGAACAGGAGCCGCAGCTGGGCCTCGCTGTCGACGTCGGAGCCGTACAGGCCGCCGTCTCCGGCGATGAAGTGGGTGTCGCTCAGGTGAAGGATGAAGTGGTTGGGCCGGGGGTACTCGGCCTGGCGGAGGGACATGATCCTCGGGTTCCACGATCGGCGGGAGCCGGATCACGCGACCCGGCGTCGGCACTTGCGCACTGCTCCAGCGGAGGCGACCCCGCTGCGATCAGTCCATCATCGCGGGGTGAACTCCGGGCCAACACCGGTCGGCGCGTCATCGAACGGTTCTCCCAGGTTGCCGGTCGCTGCGCGGTCCTCCCGGACCCCGGAGGACCGCCGCGATCAGAGCCGGGCGAGCAGCCGCGCGTAGAACTCGATGGCGCGCTCGAACTGGTCGGCCTCGACCGACTCGTCGACCCCGTGGATCCCGAGCTGCTGCCGCGGGCTGATCTCGAACGGGATGAAGCGGTAGACGTGGTCGCTGATGGCGTGGAAGTGCCGCGCGTCGCTGCCGCCGGTCTGCACGTAGGGGGCGACGACCGCGTCCGGGAACGACTCCTGGACGACCGCGCGGAGCAGGTCGTACGGCCCGCCGTCGCCGCGCTCGCCGGTGGGGGAGACGGGGGAGGGCTCGTGGGCGACCTTCACCTCGACCTCGACCTCCGGGTCGTCGATGACGGCGCGGATGCGCTCGACCACGCCCGCCACGGTGCCGCCCGGGTTGATCCGCACGTTCGCGGTGGCGCTGGCGCTGGAGGCGAGGACGTTCGCTCCGGTGCTGCCGCGCAGCTCGGTGATCGCGACCGTCGTCCGCAGCATCGCGGCCGAGCGGTTGGAGTGGGCGGCGAGCGCGCCGACGACGGCTTCCGGGTGCTCGTGCGGGCGGGCGTACCAGACGGCGTGGGCCGCGTCCGCGTGGTCGGCCGCCGCGCGCACCAGCTGGGCGATCGGCTCCGGGAGGGTCGAGGGGAACGGGTTCTCGGTCAGGCGGTGGATCGCCCTCGCGAGCCGCTGGGTGGCGAGCAGCCCGGGCGGGGGCGGCGGGGCGGAGGCGTGGCCCCCGACGTCGCGGCAGGTCAGCTCGAGGTTCATGATCCCGCGCTCGGTGACGCCGATCACGGCGATCGGGGTGGTGACGCCGGGCAGGATGCCGCGCCGCACGTTCCCGCCCTCGTCGAGCACGAGGCGCGGGCGGACCCCGCGCGCGCCGAGCAGGGCGACGACCGAGGGGGCGCCGTCGCCCGCCGTCTCCTCGTTGTGCGTGGAGAGGAGGTACACGTCGTGCCGGGGCCGCTCGCCCCGCAGGACGGCCGCCTCGACCGCTTCGAGGAGGGCGACGAGGGAGCCCTTGTCGTCGAGGGCGCCGCGCGCCACGACGGAGGTGCGGCCGTCCGCGGCGACGACCGTCTCGGCCGCGAACGGGTCGTGCGACCACTCCGCCGCCGTCACGCTGACCACGTCGTAGTGGGCCATCAGCACGGCCGGCTCGCCCGGCTCCTCACCGCGCCAGCGCCAGAGGAGGGAGTGGCCGGCGACGGTCTCGGAATCCAGCGCCGCGTGCAGCGCCGGGTAGAGCTCGGCGACGAGCTCCCGGAAGGCGTGGAAGCGGCTCCAGTCGGTCGCCGACTCGTCCGAGTGGGACACGGTGTCGACGCGCAGCAGGGCCTGGAAGCGCTCGAGCGCGGTCGTCGTCACCGGGCTAGCCTACGACGGCGGTGCCGGGCCCCCGGCCCGTC
This sequence comes from Rathayibacter sp. AY1C5, assembly GCF_002931705.1. NCBI lineage: Bacteria > Bacillati > Actinomycetota > Actinomycetes > Micrococcales > Microbacteriaceae > Rathayibacter > Rathayibacter sp. AY1C5. Next base: position 45,211 of record NZ_PSWD01000001.1, on the reverse strand, counting down.
GGAGCGGAGGTGCGCGGTGGGGCTGCCCGAGGTCTGCGTCGTCTACGTCCTCCGCGACGGCCCGCGGGGTGCGGAGGTGCTCCTCGGCCGGAAGCGCAGGGGCCTCGGCGAGGGCCGCGTGGTCGCCCCCGGCGGCAAGCTCGAGCCCGGGGAGTCGCCCGTCGACGCGGCCGTCCGCGAGCTGGAGGAGGAGGCGGGGCTGGTCGCCCTCCCGGCCGACCTGGAGCCGCGCGGCGTGCTCGACTACTCCTTCCCCCACCGGCCGGCGTGGAGCCAGCGCTCGCACGTCTTCCTCTGCCGCCGGGTCGCCGGCGAGGTCACCGAGTCGAGCGAGCTCGCCGCCGCCTTCGTCCCGGTCGACGAGATGCCGTTCGACCGGATGTGGGATGACGCCCGCCTCTGGCTGCCGGGCGTGCTGCGCGGGGGCGCGCCCGTGCGCCTCCGGGTCGAGTTCGGCGCCGACCTCGCGAGCGTGGCCTCGTGGGGGCCGGCCGACGCTCAGACGAACGTTCCCGCCACCAGCAGCGCCAGCAGCGAGATCACCGAGGCGATCGAGAGCGTCAGCGAGTAGGCGGTGAACGTGCCCCGCACGGTCAGGCCGAGCACGGACTTGAAGAGCCAGAACGCGTTGGCGTTGACCATCCCGAGGAAGAGCGCGCCGGAGCCGGCGGCCAGGGCGATCAGCGCCGGGTTCACGTCGAGCACGGGGATCAGCGGGGCGACGATGCCGACCGCGGTGATCGCGGCCGTCGAGACCGAGCCGATCGCCGCGTGCAGCACGGCCGCGACGACCCAGGTGAGCAGGATCGGCGAGAGGGCCCGCCCGTCGAAGGCGCCGGCGAGCGCGTCGCCGACCCCGGTTCCTCCGACCACGGCGGCGAGGCTGCCGCTGACCCCGGTCAGGACGACGATCGGGCCGCTGCGGGTCAGTGCTCCGCCCAGTGCCGTGGCCACGGCGCCCTTCGGGAGCGTCCGCAGTGCCGTCGCGTAGGCCAGCACCAAGCCGGCCAGCAGCGCGATGTGCGCGTCGCCGAGGAACCGCAGGAGGGGGACGTCGAGCTCGGCCAGCTGGGTGAGCGAGTTCGCGGCGATCAGCACGATGGTGAGGGCGATCGGAGCGACGGCCAGCGCGAGCGGCACCCGCCGCGTCGCGAGCGCCGTGCCTCCCGTGGCCGCGCCCGCCTCGGGCTCGAGAGCGGGCCCCGGGACCGCCCCGCCCTCGAGGTCGCGCTCGTCCCGCCAGCCGCCGCGCTTCACCAGGGCGCTGTACACCAGCACGGTCAGCACGATTGTGACGATGCCCAGCGGGGCGCCGATGGCGACCATCGACGGCAGGGGAGCGCCCGCGATGCCTGCCGTGGCCAGCGCGGCGGCTCCGGGGACGACGAAGACCACGCCCACGATCATCCCGACGATGGAGGAGCCGGCCAGCAGCCCGTAGCCACCGGCACCGAGCCCCCGCGAGGCCAGACGAGTCAGCGGTGCGCTCATCACGACCAGCACGTCGGAGTAGATCGAGGGGAAGGCGACGCCCAGGGTCAGCGCGTAGGCGACCGGGAGCGCGCGCCGACCGAAGCGCTTCACGAGCCAGCGGGCGAGCAGCGGGGCCACGCCCAGCGCCTCCAGGAGCGATCCGAGCAGCAGGCCGAGCGCGATCAGCAGGCCGATGTCGCCGAGGACCGCGCCGAATCCGGACGTCATCGCGGTCACAGTCCCCTCGCCGCCCTGCCCCGAGACGAGGCCGAGCCCGAGGGCCGAGACGAGGAGGGCGATCACCGGCTCGACCTTCAGCACGACGATCAGGACCACGACGGCCACGATCGTGAGCAGGATGAGGAGCGCGGGCCAGTAGTCGGTCATGGGCGGTCCTTCTGTCGAGGAGCGGGAGGGCCCGGAGACCGGGTCGCCGCGAGCCGTCCAGCCCCGGCCGTGGTGCGCCGCCAGACGGACGATCGCGCGGATCCGCGGAGCCGGGAGAACGCCGCGGAGATGCGGCGCGTCAGCGGAACATACCGATCCCCGACCCTGCTCCCCGACGTCGACGACTTCTTTCGTCATGCAGCGTCGCGAACACGAAGGGGCCGGATGCGCACCGTGCTACTTTCACCGGGCAGACGTCCTCGGGGGGAGGACGCAGCCGCATCTCTCCTCCGTGGTCACCCGCATCCGGACGGCCTCCGCCGTCCGACCCGCCAGGCGCCCTCCGTGGGGCGCCGCCGTCAGCGGGCCACACGACAGCGACGCGATCCGGCCCCGCCCGGACGCGCCCGAGCGCAGCAGGAGCACTACCCATGACGGCACAGATCATCGACGCGACCGATCTCGACGAGCTCCGGCGCGTCGGGCAGGAGCTCCGCGAGGGCGCGACCGTCATCGCGCAGACCGACACGAACTACGGCGTGTTCGCCAGCCCCTTCTCGCGCAGCGCCTGCTTCCGCCTCTACGACATGAAGAAGCGGGACGGCGCGAAGCCGCTCACCCTCTTCGTCTCCGCGCCCCGCGACTGGGCGACCTGGGCCTTCGCCCCGGAGACGGCCGACATGGACGCGCTCGTCGCAGCGTTCTGGCCGGGGCCGCTGAACGTCATCCTGCGCCGCAAGCCCGTCGTCCCGGACTGGGTCACCTCGGGCCAGGACACGGTGTCGGTCGTGCACAACCTCAGCGCCCCGATCAACCTGCTCTCGATATTCGCGGGCCTGCCGCTCGCGGCCACCTCCGCCAACATCAGCGGCACGGTGTCGACCGGACTCGTCGACTTCGACCTCGCCGCGGAGCACCTCGGCGGCGACAGCGACTACCTGATCCGCAGCACCACCGCCCCCGACTCCACGATGAGCAGCACGATCGTCTCCCTCGTGGGCGGCGCGTCGATCGTCCGTCAGGGCGACGTGGGCGCCGACGCACTGCGCGTCGTCGTGCCCTCCCTTGTCTGACCTCGGGCGCGGGGACGCCCCGCGCGGCCGCAGCGCCGCCGGGCTGATCACGGTCTACCGGATCGTCTCGCGCGCCTACTTCCACCTGCCCGTGGTCGCGGTGTTCCTGCTGGCGCGGGGCTACCCGATCCTGGCCGTGGCGCTGCTGCTGGCGCTCTACGGAGTGGTGGCGGCGCTCGCCGACGGCCCGCTCTCGCCGCTCACACGCCGCCTGTCCTCGGCGGGCGCGCTCGTCGTCGGCGAGGGCGTGAAGGCACTGGGCCTCGTCGTGATCGTGCTGGACGCGGATCCGGTCGCCGTCGTGATCAGCCAGCTGCTCGCCGGCTGCGGCTTCTCGCTGACGGCCGGGCGGGACGCCGCGCTGGCCTCCTCGCTGCGCGCCGGAGCCGATGCTCGCCGCCAGGAGACGCGGGTGCAGAGCGGAATGTTCCTCGCCTCCTTCGGCGCGGGAGTGCTCGGGGCCGCCTCGCTCGCGCTCTGGGACCGGCTGCCGTTCCTCCTCAGCGCGCTCGTGTCGTGCGCCGCGCTGGCCGTGGTGCTCCTTGCCCGCCTGCCGCTCGGCGCGAGCGCCGCCTCGGGAGTGGCGGCGCGCGCCGTGCGGCCGGCCGTCCTGCCCGCCGCGGTGCGCTTCTGGTCCCTCTACTACTCCGTGAACCGCGCCGTCCTGCTCGCCGCTTACACCTTCGTGATCCCGCTGCTGCTGTTCCAGGAGCTGCGTCTGACGCTGCCCGCGTTCGGCCTGGTGCTCGGCCTCTACACGCTCGCCGGCCTGGCCGCCGCCCGGCTCTCGCCGCTCATCGCCGGCACGCCCCTGGTCTTCCGGCTGACGGCGCTCACCCAGGTGCTGGGCCTCGCCCTGACCACCCTCGGGGTGCTCGGCGCCGCGATCGCCGGCCTGGCCCTGCTCGGGATCGCGGGCGGCTTCGTGCGGCCCGCGACGATGATCGCCCTGGCGCCGGCGATGAACGGGCTCGAGGACGGCGCCCGGGTCGCGGTGATGCGCGGACTGGAGCGCAACCAGGGGATCCTCCAGGCCGTCCTGCTCGTCGGCGCCGGGATACTCGTCCCCCTCACGGGAGGGACCGCGCCGACCCTCATCGTCCTCGTCGTCCTCGCGGTCCTCGCGCAGACGATCGGGGCCGTCTCGATGCGACGACAGGAGAGGAGGGCCGTCACCGCGGAAGCGGAGTGACAGAGGAAGTCCGGGACGAGCCCGGCGGCGGCGTCCCTCATCCACGTGCAAGGAGTGAAGCAATGCAGCCCATCTACACGTTCTCCGATTCCGACAGATCGACCCTCCAGCAGTCGCTGCTGGCGGTCGCCATCGACCCCTACAAGGACTACGACCGCTTCCGCGACGCGATCGCCGCGCTGATCGACAGCGGCGACGTCCCGCAGGGCTTCGTCGACGCGCTCGCCCGCATCCGGCGCGAGCGCGACGAGAAGATCACCTACGCGCACCTGATCTCGAACAACCCGGTCGACGACGAGATCCCCTGGCTCGACCAGGACGACGCGCTCGAGGACAAGTACCGCAAGAAGCTGACGTTCGTCGGCGAGGGCCTGCTCGAGCTGCAGTCGCAGTACCTCGGCTCGCCGCTGCTCGCGTACGCCACCCGCAACAACGGCGACTTCTTCCAGGACGTCTACGCCGACAACCGCTTCTCGAACACCCAGACGCAGAAGACCGACGGCGAGCTGTACTGGCACAACGAGCGGACCGCGCACCCGGTGCGCGCCGACTTCATCTCGCTCCTGGGACTGCGCACGCCCGAGACCGACCTCGTCTACACGAAGTACGTCGACGGCCGCGAGATCCTGCGCTTCATCTCACCCGAGAACCAGGCGCTCCTGCGCGAGGCGGTCTACATCACCCCGTTCGACGAGCTCTCGCGCGCCCAGAACAAGAACCAGATCGTGTCGGACCAGCACGCTCTGCTCGAGAACGAGCACAGCTTCCGCTACTACGACACCCGGACGGTGCCGGCCGACCCGGACGACCTGCCGCACCTGTGGGCGCTCTGGCAGTTCCGCGATGCGCTCTCGAAGGTCAGCGAGCAGTACCACCGGATCCGCGACGCGGACCTGCTGATCATCGCGAACCAGGACGGCCTGCACAGCCGTCAGCTCGTCGACGTCCAGGACCGCGACAAGACCCGCTTCCGCTGGCTGCTGAAGACGTACTCGTTCCGCGACGCGGCGACCGCGGACCGCCACTCCGACTACTGGCTCGACGGCGTCCGCGGCCGAGTCACCGACTGAGAGAGAAGGAGAACGACATGACCGATCTGACCAGGAGCACGCCCCCGCACCCGCTCGACTTCCTGCCCGCGACGGCGCCCCTGGAGGTGTCCAGCGACGACGTGACCGACGGCGAGCGGCTCGCCGAGGCCCAGGGGAGCGGCGACACCAGCCCGTCCCTGCGCTGGAGCGCCGGCCCCGAGGGCACGCAGTCGTACGCCGTGACCGTGTTCGACCCCGATGCGCCGACCCTCGGCGGCATCCACCACTGGGTCCTGGTCGACATCCCGAAGGAGGTCACCGAGCTGGCCGCCGGCTCGACGGAAGTGGGGCGCCCGGCGCTCAACGACCTCGGGTCGCTCGCCTACGCCGGTGCGGCCCCGCCGCCCGGTGACCGCCCGCACCGCTACCTCTTCACGGTGCACGCGCTCGGAGTGCCGACGCTGCCGGTCGACGAGTCGACTCCGGCCTCGCTGGTCGGCTTCCATCTGACCGTCAACACGCTCGCGCGAGGCTCGCTCACGGCCCTCGCCTGAGCCGTCCCGTCGGCGCGCGCGGCGCGGACGGGCGCGCACCGGGCACCGGAGTCGATCCGGAGCCCGGTGCGCGTCCGTTCGCGGCATCACCGCCGCGGACGACGGGAGGCGATCCGCTAGGCTTCCGCTCGGCCGGGGCCCCGCCCATGGCGTCTCTGGACACCACGAAAGGGAAAGAATGACCAGCACGACGGTGATCGAATGGCGTGAGCAGGCTCCTGCGGAAGCGGTGGACGCGCTCTACGCCCCCGGTGGACTGGTCGTCTGCGCGACCAAGGTCGGCTACATCCTGATGACGACCGACGGAGCGGGCCTCGAGCGCAAGTTCTCGGCCAAGCAACGCAACCGCAACAAGCCGGGCGTCGTGCTCTGCTCCAGCATCGAGCAGCTCACCGAGCTCGCCGAGCTCAACGAGGAGGTCCTCGCCTTCTACCAGAAGCACTGGGACCAGGACGTCCTGCTCGGCTGCATCCTCCCGTGGAAGGCCGAGGCCGTCGACCTGATCGACGAGGACGCCCGCGAGCTGGTCCGCGACGGACGGGGCACCAGCTGCTTCGTCATCCGCTTCGGCCGCCCGGCCGAGCAGCTGGTCGCCACCATGTGGGAGCGCGACCGCACCCTCACCTTCGCCAGCTCGGCCAACCCCTCGGGCGTGGGCAACCGCGGCCGCGTCGCGAACATCGGCGAGCGGATCGAGAACGAGGCCGACGTCATCGTCTCGGCCGACTCCTACGTCTCCTCGATCCAGCCGGACAAGGACGAGGACTCCCGCCACGAGCAGGGCGTCATGGTCTCGATGGTGGACGCCTCGGGCGCCCTCATCCCCGTGCAGGGCGGCGAGCGCTCGATCACCCCGGGCCCCGTGCTGATCCGCCGCGGCCTCGACTACGAGCGCATCATGCTGAACCTCGCCGAGCAGTTCAACTCCTGGGACTACCGCCAGGGCGAGTACTACTGATCCGCTAGCGGATCGCGACGACGGCCGGGCCGGGGCTCGCCCCCGACCCGGCCGTCGTCGTCCCCGGCGTCAGAGCTCGAGCACGTCGCCGGGCTCGAGCGCGTGGTACTCCCCGCCCCCCTCGCGCACGGCCCAGCCGAGCCGGTCGTGGCCGAGCGAGCGCCCCGCCTCCGAGAGCACCTGCTCGTGGGTCGCGAAGGCGTGCCGCGGCGCGATCTCGAGCACGTAGTCCATCGCCTCGGCGATCTTCATCCACGGCGCGCCCGACGGGGCCGCGAGGACCTCGACGTCGACGCCCTCGGGGACGGTGAAGGAGTCGCCGGCGTAGTAGACGCGGCCGCTGACGAGGACGCCCACGTTGTCGATGACGGGGATGCTCCGGTGGATCACCGCGTGACGGGAGCCGAAGAAGCGCAGCTCGAACGGGCCCACCGTCACGACATCGCCGTCGGCGACCGTCTCGACGTCGAAGCCCTCGGCCGCGGCGGCGACCCCGGCCGGGCCGAGGATCCGGAGCGACGGGGCCGCGTCGCGCAGGCGCCGCAGCTGCTCCGGGGTCCAGTGGTCGGCGTGCTCGTGCGTGATCACCACGGCGACGGTCCCGGCCGTCCCCTCGACGGGCCGGGTGAAGGAGCCGGGGTCGAGGACGAGCCGGGCGCCGCCCTCCTCGATCAGGACGCTCGCGTGCTCGAGTTTCGTCAGTCTCATCCTCCGAGCCAACCGCGTCGGCGAGCGGCGGGCAAGGGCCTGCGGGTCGGCGAGCGGATCGGCGGGCCGCTCGATTTGCACGGATGCTGATCCGTGTGCAACACTCTTCGAGTTGCAAAAACGCGGCCCCATCGTTTAGCGGCCTAGGACGTCGCCCTCTCACGGCGGTAACGCGGGTTCAAATCCCGCTGGGGTCACCACGGCAACACGAGAAGAACCCCCGGTCATCCCGGGGGTTCTTCTCGTTTAACGCTCCGGTGTCCACCCCGGTCCGGCTTTCCCGCCCGCGGCGGTGCCCGGCCGGATCGGCGCTAGGATCGCATCCGCGAAGGGGAGTATCCCGACCTTTCCGCTCCCGTCAGTACGCACCGCCCCTGCGCGGCGCCGGGGCGGGACGGGTGACGCGGACCGGCACGGCCGTCCGCTCCCCGGGGAGAGACTTTCGGCCCCCACCCACTCGGAAGGCCCTCATGCTCGATCTGCCCGTCTGGTTCGTGATCGGCTCGTTCGTCGTCCTGAGCCTGATCCTCGCCGCCGACCTGCTGCTGGTCTACAAGCGCCCGCACGTGCCAAGCCTGAAGGAGTCCAGCCTCTGGGTCGGCTTCTACGTCACGCTCGCGCTGATCTTCGCGCTGGCGATGCTGATCCTCGGCGGCGGCGAGCTCGCGGGCCAGTTCGTCGCGGGCTGGCTGACCGAGTACAGCCTCTCGATCGACAACCTGTTCGTCTTCGTCATCATCATGGGGCGCTTCGCGGTGCCGGCGAAGCTGCAGCAGGAGGTGCTGATGGTGGGCATCATCATCGCGCTGGTCTTCCGCGGGATCTTCATCCTCCTCGGCGCGCAGCTCATCGAGAGCTTCAGCTGGATCTTCTACCTGTTCGGCGCGTTCCTGGTCTACACGGCGTGGAACCAGGCGTTCGGCGCGGAGGACGAGGACGAGGGCACCGACAACCTGCTCATCCGCCTCCTGCGCAAGCGCGTGAGGATCTCGGACGAGTTCGACGGCTCGAAGATCCGCACGGTCAAGAACGGCACGACGTTCTTCACCCCGATGCTGATCGTCTTCCTCGCGATCGGCTCGACCGACCTGCTCTTCGCGCTCGACTCGATCCCGGCGATCTTCGGCATCACCGAGAGCCCCTTCATCGTGTTCACCGCGAACGTCTTCGCGCTGATGGGGCTCCGCCAGCTCTACTTCCTGCTCGGCGGGCTGATCGACAAGCTCGAGTACCTCAAGTACGGGATCGCGTTCATACTCGCCTTCATCGGCGTGAAGCTCGTCCTGCACGCCCTGCACGAGAACGACCTGCCCTTCCTCAACGGGGGCGAGCCGGTGCCGGTGTGGGACATCGACACGATCACCTCGCTCGTGGTCATCGTGCTGAGCATGACCGTGGCGACGCTGGCGAGCCTGGCGAAGATGCGCCGCGAGCACCGCCACATCCAGCTGCACGACGGGCACCCCGAGGTCGTCGCGGACGACGCCCGGTCCTCCGCCGAGGAGAAGTGATCCCGCGATGACGACGACCACGGTCGACCTGCCCCAGGGGGCGCTGCGGCTCGCCGTCAGCAGCAGCACCGACGTCGGCGCCGTCCGCCGCGTCAACGAGGACGCCCTCCTCGCCGACGAGCTGCTCCTGGCAGTCGCGGACGGGATGGGCGGGCACGCACGAGGGGACCTCGCGAGCGCAGCCGCCGTCGAGGCGCTGCGCGAGTACCGGCCGACGAGCCTGGGTCCGGTGGACGCGGTGTTCGACCTGGTGGAGGGCGCCAACACGGCCGTGCGCGCGCTCGACGTGGGCGGTGCGCTCTGCGGCACGACGCTGACCGGGCTGATGCTCGTGCTCCCCGAGCCCGCGGGCCCGGCCCGCTGGGCGCTGTTCAACGTCGGGGACTCCCGCGTCTACCGCTGGGACGGTGCCGAACTCCAGCAGCTGACGGTGGACCACTCCGCCGTGCAGGAGCTCGTCTCGGCCGGCCTGCTCACCCCCGAGTCGGCGGAGTCGCATCCCGACCGCAACATCGTCACCCGCGCCCTCGGCGCCGACGAGGAGGTCGAGACGGACGTCTGGACGCTGCCCGTCGTGCCGCGCGCCAGCTACCTGCTCTGCTCCGACGGGCTGACGAAGGAGCTCTCCGACCAGCGGATCGCCGCCCTGTTCGCCCGCCGCGACTCCGGCGACCCTGCCGACCTCGCTCAGGCGCTCGTGCGTGCGGCGGTCGAGGCCGGCGGACGGGACAACGTCACCGTCGTCGTCGTCGACGCCGTGCTCGACGCCCGCGCCTGAGCCGGGCGACTCCGTGCCTCGCCCGCCCGGGAGGCGGGGGAGCGCGGTGCTATTCTCGGTCCATGCTGAGTGGCCCGCACCTCCTTCCGTGCCGCGACGAGACCTCGAACTGACGGCCTCCCTCGTCGCGGTGCCTCGCCCGGCCGAGCAGCGACTCCAGGAGGAGAAGGAACCGTCATGATCGAGACCACACCCGGCACAGCCGCGCCCGCGTCGAGTGGAGCAGGGACCGGCAGGAGAGCCGAGAAGCCGCGCACCCTCGCCGAGAAGGTCTGGGACGACCACGTCGTCGTCGCGGGCGAGAACGGCGCTCCCGACCTGCTCTACATCGACCTGCACCTGCTGCACGAGGTGACCAGCCCGCAGCCGTTCGACGGCCTGCGTGCCGCGGGGCGCCCGCTGCGCCGGCCGGACCTCACCATCGCCACCGAGGACCACAACACGCCGACCCTCGAGATCGGACGCCCCATCGAGGATCCGATCAGCCGCACCCAGATCGACGCGCTGCGCCGCAACGCCGGCGAGTTCGGCGTCCGCCTGCACTCCCTGGGCGACGTCGAGCAGGGCATCGTGCATGTCGTCGGCCCCCAGTTGGGCCTGACGATGCCCGGCGTCACGGTGGTCTGCGGCGACTCGCACACCTCCACGCACGGCGCGTTCGGCGCGATCGCCTTCGGCATCGGCACGAGCGAGGTCGAGCACGTGATGGCGACGCAGACGCTGCCGCTGCAACCCTTCAAGACGATGGCGATCACGGTCGAGGGCACGCTGAAGGAGGGGGTGACGGCCAAGGACATCATCCTCGCGGTCATCGCCCGCATCGGCACCGGCGGCGGCCAGGGCTACATCCTCGAGTACCGCGGCTCCGCGATCCGCGCGCTCTCGATGGAGGGCCGGATGACGATCTGCAACATGTCGATCGAGGCGGGTGCGCGGGCCGGCATGGTCGCGCCGGACGAGACGACCTTCGCCTACCTGCACGGCCGCCCGCACGCTCCGGCGGGCGAGGACTGGGACGCCGCGGTCGCCTACTGGCGGACGCTGCCGAGCGACGAGGGCGCCGTGTTCGACGCCGAGGTCGTGATCGACGCCGACGCGCTCGAGCCGTTCGTCACCTGGGGCACGAACCCCGGCCAGGGCGTCTCGCTCTCGCAGGCGGTACCGGACCCTGACGTCCTCGACGATCCGAACGAGCGCGCCAGCGCTCTGCGAGCGCTGGAGTACATGGCGCTGGAGCCCGGCACGCCGATGAAGGAGATCCCGGTCGACGTGGTCTTCATGGGCTCCTGCACCAACTCGCGGATCGAGGACCTGCGGGCCTTCGCTGCCGTCGTCGAGGGGCGCACCAAGGCCCCCGGCGTCCGCGTGATGGTCGTCCCCGGCTCCGCCCGGGTGCGGCTCGAGGCCGAGGCCGAGGGGATCGACCGGATCGTCACCGCGTTCGGCGCGGAGTGGCGCTTCGCCGGCTGCTCGATGTGCCTCGGGATGAACACCGACCAGCTCGTCCTGGGGGAGCGCGTGGCCTCCACGTCCAACCGCAACTTCGAGGGTCGTCAGGGCAAGGGGGCGAAGACCCACCTCGTCTCGCCCCTCGTCGCCGCGGCCACGGCCGTGCGCGGCACCCTCTCCAGTCCCTCCGATCTGGAGCCGGTCCGCGAGAGAGCAGGAGTCTGACCGTGCAGAAGTTCGAGACCGTCACCGCGATCGCCGCGCCCCTGAAGCGCGCCAACGTCGACACCGACCAGATCCTCCCCGGCATCTACCTCCGCCGCATCACGAAGACCGGCTTCGAGGACGCGCTCTTCCACGGCTGGCGGCAGGACGCGGACTTCGTCCTCAACCAGGAGCGCTACCGCGGCGCCGGCATCCTCGTCGCCGGCCCCGACTTCGCCATCGGCTCCAGCCGCGAGCACGCCGTCTGGGCGCTGCGCGACTTCGGCTTCCGGGTCGTCATCTCCCCCCGCTTCGGCGACATCTTCCGGGGCAACGCCGGCAAGCAGGGACTGCTCGCGGCCGTCGTCTCGGAGCCCGACGTCGAGCGGCTGTGGGAGATCATCGAGGGCACCCCGGGAATAGAACCGACGGTGGATCTGGTTGCGCGTACGGTCACCGCCGGTGGCGAGACCTTCGACTTCGAGATCGACGACTACACTCGATGGCGCCTGATCGAGGGCCTGGACGACATCGGCCTGACCCTGCGCGACGAAGCGCTCATTTCCGAATTCGAGACCCGCCGCGAGAGCTGGCGGCCCAAGACATTGCCGGTGAAATAGCGTGAACACACTTCTTCAGGACGCCAAGGCCCTGCAGGACGCCAAGGCGTCGGGAGCGCGGGTGGGAATGACGACCGAGCGGATCACCATCAACGGCGGGCGACCGCTGGTGGGCCGGATCGAGCTCAAGGGGGCCAAGAACCTGGTCACCAAGGCGATGGTCGCGGCGCTGCTCGGCGAGACCGCCTCCACCCTCCGCGACGTGCCCGACATCAGCGACGTCCGCGTCGTGAAGGGCCTGCTCGAAGTCCACGGCGTCAAGGTGAAGCAGGGCGCCGAGGTGGGCGAGCTGATCCTCGACCCCTCCAACGTCGAGTCCGCGCACTTCGCCGACATCGACGCGCACGCCGGCTCCAGCCGCATCCCGATCCTCTTCTGCGGCCCGCTGCTGCACCGCCTGGGCGAGGCGTTCATCCCCGACCTCGGCGGCTGCCGCATCGGCGACCGCCCGATCGACTACCACCTCGAGGTGCTGCGCAACTTCGGCGCCGTCGTCGAGAAGCTGCCCTCGGGCATCCGGATGTCGGCACCCGAGGGCCTGCACGGCGCCAAGGTGTCGCTGCCCTACCCGAGCGTCGGAGCGACCGAGCAGGTCCTCCTGACCGCGGTGCGCGCCTCCGGCATCACCGAGCTCTCGGGCGCGGCGATCGAGCCCGAGATCATGGACCTGATCAACATCCTGCAGAAGATGGGCGCCATCATCTCGGTCGACACCGACCGCGTGATCCGCATCGAGGGCGTGGACCGGCTCACCGGCTACTCCCACCGCGCGCTCTTCGACCGCAACGAGGCTGCCTCCTGGGCGGCCGCGGCCCTCGCGACCGACGGCGACATCTTCGTCGGCGGCGCCCGCCAGCAGGAGATGACCACCTTCCTCAACGTCTTCCGCAAGGTCGGCGGCGCGTTCGAGATCGCCGAGGACGGCATCCGCTTCTACCACCCGGGCGGCGAGCTCAAGCCGGTCATCATCGAGACCGACGTGCACCCCGGCTTCATGACCGACTGGCAGCAGCCGCTGGTCGTGGCGCTCACGAAGGCCAAGGGCGTCTCGATCGTGCACGAGACCGTCTACGAGCAGCGCTTCGGCTTCGTCGACGCGCTCGTCGAGATGGGCGCGACCATCCAGATCCACCGCGAGTGCCTCGGCGGGCAGGCCTGCCGCTTCGGGCAGCGCAACTTCATGCACTCGGCCGTGATCTCGGGACCCTCGAAGCTGCACGGCGCCGACATCGTCGTGCCGGATCTGCGCGGCGGCTTCTCGCACCTGATCGCGGCGCTCTCGGCCGAGGGCACCTCGACGGTCTCGAACGTCGGCATCATCAGCCGCGGCTACGAGAACTTCCTCACCAAGCTCGAGCTGCTGGGCGCCGACTTCTCGCTCGACGCGTAGCCGCCCACCGGGACCCCGGTGCCGCTGAGGACGACCGTCCTCAGCGGCCCGGGGTCCTGTCGCGCCCGGGCGCGCCCCACGCGGGCGGTTCCGCGTCCTCCTCCAGGCGTCCCCGGATCCGCTTCTCGAGGAGCGCGAGCGTCGTCTCCGGCGCGGGCCGGAGGCTCAGCGGTCCGGGCGACTCGACCAGGACCAGCGTGAGGCGTCCGCGCCGCGTGCCGGCCAGGACGACCTCGAGGGCCTCGCGCGGACGCAGGCCCACCAGCACCCACCGCCGCTCCAGCCGCGCGATCCGCGCCCAGGGCACGACGACGCCCCAGTCGCCGAAGGAGACGGTCAGTCCCCGGCGGCGCGGCACGACCACCGCGTAGGGCCGCAGCGTCGGCAGCGGGAACCGCGGCTCGACACGACGGAGGCCCGCTCCGAGCCGGCCGCGTCCGAGGACCGCGACGCCGCCGGTCGCCTCCGCCTCGACGTGGGCGAGCGGTGCCACCGCCACGCGCCAGAGGGCGTCGACCCCGCCGATCACGAGGGCGACGGCCGCCGAGCCGCCGACGAGGACCGCGAGCGTCAGCAGGAGGCCGTCGCCGAGCGCGGCCGCGTCGCGTCCGGCCTGCGTGGCGAGCAGCACGACTCCCCACACGAGCAGGAGCACCAGGCCGGACTGCGCGATCGGCGAGTCGGCGAGGCGGCCGAGCGCTCGGCCGACGGCGTCCCACGGCGACGGGCGGCGACGCGGACGGGGCGTGCCGGTACCGTACCCGGCGGCCGGGCCGCTCCTCCCACCGCGGGGCCCCGCTGCTCCCGGGCGTGGGGACGCGGCCCCTCCGATGCGGGATGCGAGGATGGGCGGGTGTCTGAGCGAAGCCGTCCGTCCATCTTCTGGTTCCTCGCGGCGGCGGTGATCCCCGTGATGACCGCCTCGGTCGACCTGCGGATCCGGAACGGCGACAAGATCCCGAGCACCGGAGCCTTCGTGTTCGCGCCGAACCACTACAGCGAGATCGACCCGATCATCACGGGCTGGACCCTGTGGCGCGCCGGCCGCGCACCGCGCTTCCTCGCCAAGGCCTCGCTGTTCTCGGTGCCCGTGCTCGGCTCGATCCTGCGCGGCTCCGGGCAGATCCCCGTCGAGCGCTCGGGCTCGGTCCGCGGCAGCGAGCCGCTGAAGACCGCCAAGGCTCTCGTGGACGAGGGCCGCTCGGTCATCATCTACCCCGAGGGCACCCTCACCCGCGACCCCGAGCTCTGGCCGATGCGCGGCAAGACGGGAGCGGTGCGGATGGCGCTGCAGTACGGCCTGCCTGTCGTCCCGGTCGCGCACTGGGGCGCGCAGCAGCTGATGGGCCGCTACTCCAAGCGGATCACCCTCTTCCGCCGCAAGCGCGTCGACGTGATCGTCGGCGACCCCGTCGACCTGTCCGCCTTCCGCGGACGCAGCCTCGACTCCGCCACACTCAACGAGGCCTCCGCGGTCGTGATGGCGGCGATCACCGCCCTGCTCGAGGAGCTGCGCGGCGAGGCGGCGCCCGAGAAGCGCTGGAACCCCTCCGAGCACAACCAGAAGGGCACGGGTCGCTTTGAGTCCGAGCAGTAGGAAGGCGCCCATCCCCGTGCCCCGCCGCGTCGCCGTCCTCGGCGCCGGCAGCTGGGGCACCACGTTCGCGAAGATCCTCGCCGACGGCGGCTCCGACGTCGTGATGTGGGCGCGCCGCGCCGAGCTGGCCCGCGAGATCACCGAGGCCAAGCGCAACAGCGACTACCTCCCCGGCATCAACCTCCCGCGCAACATCCGGGCCACGCCGCGCATCGAGGAGGCGCTGGAGGGCGCGGACCACGTCTACCTCTCCATCCCGTCGCAGTCGCTGCGGAGCAACCTCGAGGCGATCACGCCGTTCCTCACCGAGCGCACGGTGCTGGTGAGCCTGATGAAGGGCGTCGAGAAGGGCACCGGCCAGCGGATGAGCGAGGTGATCGCGCAGATGCTGCCGGTCTCTCTCGACCGGATCGCCGTCGCCTCCGGGCCCAACCTCGCCCTCGAGATCGCCAAGGAGCAGCCGACCGCGGCGGTCATCGCCTCCGAGAGCCTCGTCACCGCGCAGGAGGTGGCTCTCGCGGCGACCAACCGCTACTTCCGCTCCTACGTCAACACCGACGTGATCGGCACCGAGTTCGGCGGCGTGCTGAAGAACCTCATCGCCGTGGCGATCGGCATCGTCGACGGCGTCGGCTACGGCGAGAACACGAAGGCATCGATCATCACGCGCGGTCTCGCCGAGATGACCGACTTCGCGGTCGCGTACGGCGGACGGGCCGAGACGATGGCCGGACTCGCGGGGCTCGGCGACCTCATCGCGACGTCGAGCTCGTCCCTCTCGCGCAACAACACGGCCGGGCGCCTGCTCGGCCAGGGCTACAGCTTCACCGACGTGGTGAAGTCGATGCAGCAGACGGCGGAGGGGCTCGCCTCCGTCGCGCCGGTCCTCGAGCTGGCGCGCGCCAGGGGAGTCGACATGCCCATCGTCGAGCAGGTGTCGCAGGTGCTCGCCGGTACGCTCGATCCGAAGGACATCGCGCCGCACCTGACCACGGATTCGGACGAGCCACAGGGTGAGAGGAACCTCGATGACCAGCAAGCTCCGCGTGGCCGTTCTGTTCGGGGGGCGCTCCAGCGAGCACTCGATCAGCTGCGCAACGGCGGCCGGGGTGCTGCGGGCGATCGACCGTGACCGCTTCGAGGTGATCCCCGTCGGGATCACCTCCGACGGCGCCTTCGTGCTCGAGGAGGACCGTCCTGAGAAGTTCGCTCTCGATGCCGCGTCGCTGCCCCGCGTCGAGGACGACGGCTCCCGTGTGCGCTGGCCGGAGTCGGCCCTCTCGCGTGAGCTCGCCGTGACGACCGAGGACGGCGCGACGCGCTCGCTCGGCGAGGTCGACGTGGTGCTGCCGATCCTGCACGGCCCGTGGGGCGAGGACGGCACCGTCCAGGGGATGCTCGAGCTCGTCGGGCTGCCCTACGTCGGCTCGGGCGTGCTCGCGTCGGCGCTCGGCATGGACAAGCACTTCACCAAGACGGTGCTGCGGGCCGCGGGCCTCGCGGTGGCGCCCTGGTACCTCGTGACCGAGGCGGAGTGGCGCGCCGACCCGGGCGACGCCTCCTCGGCCCTCGACGAGCTGGGCCTGCCCGCGTTCGTGAAGCCGGCGCGGGCCGGCTCGAGCGTGGGCGTCAGCCGGATCGAAGAGCGCGAGCAGCTCGAGGCCGCGCTGGAGGAGGCGTTCGCGCACGACTCGCGGGTGCTGATCGAGTCGGGCATCGTCGGCCGCGAGGTAGAGATCGGCGTGCTCGGCGGCCGCCGCGGTGCTCCGGCCCGCGCCTCCGTCGCCGGCGAGGTGGTCGTCACCGGCCGCGGCTTCTACGACTTCGAGGCGAAGTACCTCGGGGCGTCCGGCATCGAGCTGGTCTGCCCGGCCGATCTCACCGACGGCGAGCTCTCCGAGATGCGGTCCCTCGCGATCCGCGCCTTCGACGCGATCGGAGCCGAGGGCCTCGCCCGGGTCGACTTCTTCCTCACCGCCGACGGCTTCGTCGTCAACGAGATCAACACCATGCCCGGCTTCACGCCGGTCTCGATGTTCCCGCGCATGTGGGGCGCGAGCGGCGTGGACTACCCGGACCTGATCAGCGAGCTGCTCGACTCGGCGCTCGACCGCGTCCCGGTCGCCGCCCGATGACGTCGGCGCTCGCGCTCCGCGTCGAGGCGGGCGCGGCCGCGGCGCCCTTCGAGCAGATCCGTGAGCAGATCACCGCTCTGATCGCCGCGGGCGAGCTGCCGGTCGGCACGCGGCTGCCGCCGGTGCGCGCGCTGGCCGAGACGCTGGGCGTCGCCGCGGGGACGGTCGCCCGCTCCTACCGGGAGCTGGAGTCGGCGGGCCTGGTCGAGACGCGCGGCCGGGCGGGCACGGTCGTCGCGGGAGGCGTGGACGCGCTGGAGCGCGAGCTGCAGGCCGCGGCCGCCGTGTTCGCGTCCCGCGCGCGCGAGCTGGGGGCGACCTCCGATGGTGCGCTCACCGCAGCGAGTCGAGCCCTCGGCGTCTGACGCTGAAGCTCAGCCGGTGGGCGTGTCCGTCGGATCGAGGGTGTCGGCGTCCGAGACGTCGGTGCACTCGCGCGTCTGCGGGACGTAGGAGACGGCGTTCGCCAGGTCGAGCGCGGCGGAGGATCCGGACGCGCGGCTCTGGTCGACGGTGATCTCCACCGCGGGATCGCGACCGTAGGTGGTCAGCGTGTAGATGTCCTCGTCCTTCTGCGTCTCGTCGATGATCCAGTCGACTCCGCTGACGTTCACGCAGAGGTCCGTCGTCGGGCCGGGCACCTCGACTCCGCAGTGGAGGATGACGGCGGCCGGGGTGCCCCAGGCGGCGGTGCCCTGAGCGTTCGTCTCGCGCTCGGGCTGCTCCGCGACCACGTCGGGCAGGCGCACCGAGACCTCCGCGCAGCCGGTGCTCGTCGCATCGGCGGCGGGCTCGAGGGCGACGCTGGCCGAGCAGCCCGAGAGCAGCAGGACGGCGGCGGCGGCGAGAAGGGGGGAGCGGAGTCGGCGGGGGGACATCGCCGTCAACGCTAGCGTGTGAACCATGGCAGAGGATCGGAGTCCCACCCTGGCCGAGCTCAGCGAGGGCGAGGTGCTCGCGAGGGTGCTGGCCCGGCTCGGCGGCCCGGGCGCGGAGACCCTGGTCGGGCCCGGCGACGACTGCGCGGTGCTGCGCGCTCCCGACGGCCGCTTCGTGGTGACCACGGACATGATGGTGCACGGCCCCGACTTCCGGCTGGCCTGGTCGCGCCCGGCGGACCTGGGCTGGAAGGCGGCGGCCTCGAACCTCGCCGACGTCGCGGCGATGGGGGCCCGTCCCACCGGGCTCGTCGTCGCGCTCGCGGCACCCCAGTCGCTGGGCGTCGACGTGCTGGAGGGGATCGCGGGCGGCCTCGCCGCCGGCTGCGCCGCGATGGCGCCGGGATGCGGAGTCGTCGGGGGAGACCTGTCCGCCTCCGCGACGCTGACGCTCTCGATCACGGCGTTCGGCTCGCTCGACGGACGACCGCCGGTGCTCCGCAGCGGTGCGAGGCCGGGGGACGTGCTCGCCGTGGCCGGTCCGCTGGGACGAGCGGGGCTCGGGCTGCGCCTGCTGTTCGAGCAGGCGCGGCGGGACGGGGAGCCGTCGGCCGACCTCGCCGCCCGGCTCCGCGAGCGGCATCCGTCCCTCCTCGAGGCGCAGCTGCGCCCGACCGCGCCGATCTCCGCGGGCGAGGCCGCGGGCGGGACCGCCACCGCGATG
Organism: Rathayibacter sp. AY1C5; assembly: GCF_002931705.1. Taxonomy (NCBI): domain Bacteria; kingdom Bacillati; phylum Actinomycetota; class Actinomycetes; order Micrococcales; family Microbacteriaceae; genus Rathayibacter; species Rathayibacter sp. AY1C5. The sequence goes on along the minus strand of NZ_PSWD01000001.1, from coordinate 26,549 downwards.
ATGGACGTCTCGGACGGCGTGGTGCTCGACGCCCGTCGGATGGCGCGTGCGAGCGGAGTGGCGATCGACCTCGATGCCGCGGCGGTCGACGTGCACGCGCGCGGGCTCACGGGCGTGGAGGGCGTGGACCTCGACCTGGCGAGGGCGTTGGTGCTGGGAGGCGGCGAGGACCACGCGATGCTCGCGTGCTTCCCGCCCGCCGCGGCGCTGCCGGAGGGCTTCGTCCCGCTCGGGGTCGTCCGCGAGGGGGACCCGGAGGTGCGCCTGGGCGGGGTCGCGCTCGAGGGGCGCGGGGGCTGGGACCCGTACCTCGGCTGGGACGGCGCGGCGGGCTGAGGCCGCTCAGCCGGCCGCGGAGGAAGCGGGCGAGACGGGCGACGCCGGTGAAGCCCACCAGATCGTGGTCTCGCCGTAGTCCTTCCTCCGCTCCCGCTCCAGACCCGCGGGCCAGCGCGGCTCCGGGCTGCGGGAGCTCCGCTCCACGACGACCACCGCGTCCTCGCGCAGCAGCGGCAGCACGCCGGCGAGATCGGCGGCGAGGTCGTCCTCGCCGAGGTCGTAGGGCGGGTCGAGGAACACCGTGTCCGTGTTGAGGGCCGGGGACCCGTCGAGGAAGGAGCGGACCGAGCCGGTCACCACCTCGATCCGCGGGGCGGGCCGCTTGTTCTTGGCAGCCGCGGTCACGATCGCCCGTGCGTTCTCGCCCGCGGTCCGGGCGGCCTTCGGGTCGCGCTCGACCAGGACGACCGCGCTCGCTCCGCGGCTGGCCGACTCGAGCCCGAGGGCGCCGGAGCCCGCGTAGAGGTCGACCACCGTCGCGCCGTCGAGGGCGTCCCGGGCCTCGAGGGCCGAGAAGACGGCCTCGCGCACGCGGTCGCTGGTGGGGCGGGTGCCCGCGCGCGGGACCCGGAGGGTGAGCGAGCCGGCGAATCCGGCGATGATCCTGGTCACCGGATCGAGCATAGGGCGGCACCCCTGCCCACGGCGTCCGGCGGCCGCCGCGCGCTCCCGCCTGGCGGCACACTGCGAACTCTCGGAACCTGGACCCTTTTCCCGTCAGGACTGCGAGAATCCCTAGCTATGACGTCGCTCGAAGACACCCGCTCCGCTGTCGGCCGCCGAGCGGCTCCCGAGACGCCCCTGACCCGCGAGGAGTTCACGGCGCACTGCGGCGCCGTCCTCGGGAACCTCACCCGCGTGATCGACGGCAAGTCGGCCGAGGTCTCGATGGCGCTGACGGTGTTCCTCGCCGGTGGGCACCTCCTGATGGAGGACGTCCCCGGCACCGGCAAGACGGTCCTGGCGAAGTCGCTGGCGGCCTCGGTCGGCGGCAGCGTCGCGCGCATCCAGTTCACGCCCGACCTGCTCCCCTCCGACGTCACGGGGGTCTCGGTCTACAACCAGGCGACCCGCGACTTCGAGTTCAAGCCGGGCCCGGTCTTCGCGAACATCCTGATCGGCGACGAGATCAACCGGGCCTCGCCCAAGACGCAGTCGGCGCTGCTGGAGTGCATGGAGGAGCGCCAGGTCTCGGTCGACGGCACCACCCACCTCCTCCCGCGCCCCTTCGCCGTGATCGCGACGCAGAACCCGGTCGAGATGGAGGGCACCTACTCGCTGCCCGAGGCCCAGCGCGACCGCTTCATGGCCCGCCTCTCGCTCGGCTACCCCGATGAGCGCGCCGAGCTCGAGATGATCCGCACCCGCGACTCGGCCAGCCCGCTCGAGGAGCTGCGGCCCGTCGTGGGCCTCGCCGAGCTCGAGCGGATGATGGCCTACGTGCGCTCCGTGTACGTCGCACCACCCGTGCAGGAGTACGTGGTGGCGATCATGCAGGCCACGCGGGTCGACCCCGAGCTGCGGCTCGGGGGGAGCCCGCGCGCCACGCTCCAGCTGATCGCCGCCGCGAAGGCTCTCGCCGCCCTCAGCGACCGCGACTTCGTGGTGCCGGACGACGTCGACGCGCTCGCCGTCCCCGTGCTCGGCCACCGCCTCCTGCCCGCCACGCGCCTCCCCGGCCGCTCCGGCGCCGGATCCTCGCACTCGGTCACCGAGATCGTGCAGCGCATCGTCGCGGCCACCCCCGTCCCCTTCGGCAACCGTGGCGACTGAGGCCCGCGCCGCCGAGACGCCGTCGTCCCGTCTCGGCGGTCTGCCCGCGCTCCGCGGGGTCGCGCTGACGCTGCGCGGCTGGGCGCTCGTTCTGCTGGGCGTCGCGGGAGTGGTGATCGCGCCGCTGACAGAGTTCCGCGAGCTGCTGTTCGTCGGCCTGGTGCTGCTGGGCCTGCCCCTGGGCGCGCTCGTCTCCCTGCTCCTGGCGCCGGCGTCGTTCCGAGTGCAGCGCCGCTTCGCTCCCCAGACCGTCGCGGCCGGCGACGTGGTGGAGGTCGACGTGCTGCTCGAGAACCGCGGCCGCGCCGTCCGCAGCGGGGCGCGCGCCCACGACCGGCTCGAGCGCGTGGAGCGCGGGGTCGTCGTCGGCCGGCCGGTCGCCGAGGGCGTCTTCGGGCTGCCGGGCGTCCCGTCGGGCGGCCGCGTGCGCGCCCGCTACCGTCTGCCCGCCGAGCGGCGCGGGATCCACCGCATCGGCCCGCTGCGCCTGGTGCGCGGCGACGGCCTCGGGCTTGCGCTCCGCGAGAGCGTCGTGGGGGCTGCGCAGCCGTTCGTCGTGACTCCGCGGGTCGTGCCGCTCCAGAGCGACGTCCTGGACGCGCACGGAGCAGGCGGATCGAGCCCGGTCGCGCACGCGACGGCCGGCGCCGGCACGGACGACGTGATCCCGCGCGACTACCGCCCGGGGGACGCCATGCGCCGGGTGCACTGGCGGGCGAGCGCCCGCTCCGGTGAGCTCATGGTCCGCCAGGACGAGCAGAACACCGATCCGCACGCGTGGATCCTCCTCGAGACCCGGGCCGAGCGCGTGCTCGAGCGGCGCGGCGACGACCGGCTCGAGTGGGCGGTGTCGATGACGGCCTCCCTCGCCGTGCACCTGCTCGACCGCGGCTTCGAGACCCACCTCGTCGAGACGGGTGCGGACGGCGAGCCGGAGCACTCGGAGGACGAGCGCGAGGTGGCGCACGACGTGCTGCTGCGCCTGGCCGAGCTGGCGCCCTCGCGCGAGTCGGTCGACGCGGTGACCCGGATCTCGGCCGACATGCGCGACACCGGGGGAGTGCGACCGGTCTTCGCCGTCCTCACCCGACTCCTCGAGTCGGACCTCGACGCCCTCGGCTCCCTGGCCGCGCAGTCGCGCCCCGCGATCGCCTTCGTCGTCGCCGGCACCGCTGAGGAGGAGGCGGCTCTCGCCTCGCTCGGCTGGTACGCGGTGTCCGTCGACCCGAGTGCCTCCGTCGAGGAGGCGTGGGCGCAGGCTCTCGCTCTGCGGGTGGTGGCGTGAGCCGCCGCGTCGAGAGCGATCCGCGCGCCGGGTCGGCTCCTCTGAGCGGTCTGCTCTTCCTCGCGATCACGGCCGCCGCCGCCGGGATCGGGCGGCTCCTCGTCGGCGTCGACTGGCTGGTGCTCCTCGCGAGCGCGGTCGCCGTGGTGCTCGGCGTCCCGGCCGCCGCCCGGGCTCTGCGCGTGCACCCCGTCGTCCCGCCGATCCTCGGCACGCTGACGATGGTCGGCGTGCTGACCGCGATGTTCGTGCCCGGTCGGGCCCTGCTGTTCGTGATCCCCACGCCCGGCGCCGTCGCGCAGGCGGAGGCGCTCGCGCAGGGCGGCTTCCAGTCCATCGCCCAGCAGGGGCTCCCGGCCATCGCCGACGACGGCATCTCGTTCCTCCTGATCGGCGGGGTGGTCGTGCTCGCCTGGGCGGCCGACCTGTTCGCCTTCTCCGTCCGCCTCCCCGCCCTGGCCGGTCTGTTCCCTGCGGCGCTGCTCGCGGTGCCGGCGATCGTGGACCCCTCCGAGGTGTCCTGGGCGAGCCTCGTCGTCACTGCGCTCGCCTACGCGGGCGTGCTCGCCGCCACGGCCGCCCCTCGCCGCCCGAGCGGCCCGAGCGCGGCCGCGGCCGTGCTGCCCGCCTTCGCGGCCGTGACCGTCGTCGTCCTGGGCGCGGGAGTCGTCGCCGGGTCGGCGGCAGGCTACGCGCGCACCACCGCCCCCTCGGGCGTCTCCGGCAGCCTCTTCAACGGCGCGATCGACCCGGTGGTCGCTCTCGGCGCGGACCTGCGCCGCCCGAACCCCGTGACCGTGCTGCGCTACGCCACCGACTCCGACCTGCCCGTCTACCTCCGCGTGCTGACCGTCTCGGACTTCGACGGTGACGACTGGGCGCCGAGCGAGACGGAGCAGACCGCTCCGATCGAGGCGCCGATCGCGCCCGAGGGGCTCTCCGAGAGCGTGCCGCGCGAGGCGGAGGAGGTCGACGTCTCGGTGGAGACGCTGCGGAGCCAGTGGCTCCCCGTGCCGTATCCGGTCTCGTCGCTGACGGGCGTCGGCGACGGCTGGCTCCAGGACGTGCAGGACGGCTCGATCCGCGGCGACGCGACGACCCGCTCCGGAGACGACTACCAGGTGCAGGCGCTGCGGCTCGAGCCCGACCCGCAGCAGCTGCTCGCCGCGCCCGCGCCGTCCGGCGTCGACCGGTACCTCTCGCTCCCCGACGACGTGCCCGAGATCGTCCGCACCACCGCCGAGGAGGTCACGGCGGAGGCTCCGACCGCCTACGACCGGGCGCGCGCGCTGCAGACGTACTTCCGCTCGTCCGAGTTCCGCTACTCCGAGGACACCCCCGCGGAGGAGGGCTACGACGGCGACGGAGTCGGCGTGCTCTCGGCGTTCCTGACGACGAAGGAGGGCTACTGCGTCCACTTCGCCTCGGCGATGGCGGTGATGGCGCGCGAGCTCGGGATCCCGTCGCGGCTCGCCATCGGCTACCAGCCCGGCTCCGTCGTGCCCTCCGGCGGCAGCGACCTGACCACCTACCGCGTCCTCTCCTCCGACCTGCACGCCTGGCCCGAGCTGTACTTCGAGGGAGTCGGCTGGCTGCCCTTCGAGCCGACGCCCAGCCGCGGCGCTCCGGCCTCCTACACCCTGCCGAGCGCGACGGCGTCCTCGGGCCCCACCGCCCCGGGCTCGACCGCGACCACCGCGCCCGGTGCGACCAGCGCTCCCGCCGCGACACCCACTCCGACGGCCGCGTCGGCGACGCCGACCCCCGGTGCCGTCGGCGCCTCGAGCACCACGGCGGCTCCCGCGGCCACGCTCTGGGTGCTGCTCCTGCTGCTCGTGCTCGTCCCCTGGCTGATGCGCGCCGTCCAGCGCGCGCTGCGGCGCCGGTCCGCGCGCTCCGGCTCCGTCGAGGCCGCGTGGGCCGAGCTGCTGGCGACCGCCCGCGACCTGGGCGTCCCCGTGGAGGACACGGAGTCTCCGCGCGCGCAGGAGGCCCGCATGGCTCCCGCCCTCGACCCCGGAGCGGCGGCACGTCTGCAGGGGCTCCGGGAGCGCGTCGAGCGCCGGCGCTACTCGCCGTCCGCGAGCGAGTCGGAGGCGTGGGACGACGCGACCGCCGTGGCCGCCGCGCTCCGCGGCTCCGCGGGTGCCGGTCGTCGGGTGCTCGCGTCGGTCGTGCCGCGCTCGGCGCTGGACCCGGTCGCCCGGCTCGCGCGTCCGAGGTCCGACCTATGATCGCTAGGTGATCCCGGACCCCCTCGACGCCTCGCTCGCGCCGCTGATCGGGCCGCGCACGGCGACCGCGGTCGAGAAGGCCTTCGGGTACCGCACGGTCGGCGAGCTCCTGGGCCACTACCCGCGCCGCTACGCGAAGCGGGGCGAGCTGACGGCGCTCTCGCGTCTCCCCGTGGGAGAGAGCGTGACGATCGTGGCGGAGGTGCGCGAGGTGCGCGAGCGGCCGATGCGCAACCGGCGCGGCACCCTGCTCGAGGTCGTCATCTCGGACGGCTCGGGCACGCTCTCGCTGACGTTCTTCGGACAGCCCTGGCGCGCGGCGAAGCTCCACCGCGGCGTGCGCGGGATCTTCGCGGGCACGGTCTCGATGTTCCGCGACACCCCGCAGCTCACGCATCCCGACTACCGCCTGTTCGACGACGAGGAGGCCGCCGCGACGGAGACGGGAGGCGGTGAGCTCGCGAAGGACTGGGCCGAGCGGCCGATCCCGATCTACCCGGCGACCAGCGCGATCTCGAGCTGGCAGCTCCAGGCCGCGATCGGCGTGCTGCTGGACGGCTTGCGCGACGTGCCCGACCCGATGCCCGAGCAGGTGCGCGCCGGCCGCTCGCTGCTGGGCCTCGGCGAGGCGCTGGAGCTGATCCACCGCCCGCAGCGGGAGGGCGAGGAGGCGCAGGCGCGCGAGACGCTGCGCTTCCACGAGGCGTTCCTCCTGCAGCTCGCCCTGCTCGAGCGCCGGGCCTCGGCGCGCAGCAGCCCCGCGACGGCCCGCGTGCCCGGCCCCGGCGGGCTGCTCGAGCGCTTCGACGCCGCGCTGCCCTTCGCCCTCACCGGCGACCAGACCGCGGTGGGGCACGAGATCGCCGCCGATCTGGCTGCCGAGAGCCCGATGACCCGGCTGGTGCAGGGCGAGGTCGGCTCCGGCAAGACCCTCGTCGCGCTCCGGGCGATGCTCGCCACGGCCGAGAGCGGCGGGCAGGCGGCGCTGCTCGCTCCCACCGAGGTGCTCGCGGGGCAGCACCTCCGCTCGATCGCGAGGACCCTCGGCCCGGAGCTCGCGGCCGAGCTGGTGCCGACCCTCCTCACCGGCGGGCTGGGGGCGGCGCAGCGCCGAGCGGCCCTCCTCCGGATCGTCTCGGGCACGGCGAAGATCGTCGTCGGCACGCACGCCCTCCTCGGCGACGCGGTCTCCTTCTACGACCTGGGCCTCGTCGTGATCGACGAGCAGCACCGCTTCGGCGTGGACCAGCGGGACGCCCTGCGCCGGAAGGGCGCCACCCCGCCGCACGTGCTGGTGCTGACGGCCACGCCCATCCCGCGGACCGTCGCCATGACGGTCTTCGGCGATCTCGACACCTCGACCATCCGCGAGCTGCCCGCCGGGCGCCCCGGCATCACGAGCCACGTGGTCCCGCTCGCCGACCACCCCGCGTGGATCGCGCGGGCGTGGGAGCGCGCCGAGGAGGAGATCCGCTCGGGCCACCAGGTCTACCTCGTCTGCCCGGCGATCGAGCCGGGGGAGCCCGCCGAGGGCGCGCAGCCGCCCGAGGAGGACGCCGCCGCGCCGCTCACGACCGTCGCGGCCACGCTCGAGGGCGTGCGCGCGCATCCGCTGCTCGGGAAGCGGCGGTCGGCCGCGCTGCACGGGCGGATGACGACGGAGGAGAAGGACGCCGTGATGCGCTCCTTCGCCGCGGGGGAGATCGACGTCCTGGTGTCGACGACGGTCATCGAGGTCGGCGTGGACGTGCCGAACGCCTCGATGATGGTCGTGCTCGACGCGGAGCGGTTCGGAGTGTCGCAGCTGCACCAGCTCCGCGGGCGCATCGGGCGCGGCGGCGTCGCGGGGGTGTGCCTGTTCGTGACTGCGGCGGAGGCGGGGACGGTCGCGCGCGAGCGGGTGGAGGCGGTCGCCGCGACGCTCGACGGCTTCGCGCTCGCCGAGGTCGACCTGGAGCTGCGCCGCGAGGGCGACGTGCTGGGCGACTCGCAGTCCGGCGGGCGCTCGTCGCTCCGCCTGCTGCGGGTGGTGCAGGACGCGGACGTGATCGTGGAGGCGCGGGCGCTGGCCGAGCGGCTCCTCGCGGAGGACCCGTCGCTCGCCGCGCACGACCGGCTCCGTGCCGCGCTCGCGCGCCGCGTGCAGGACCGCGACCGGGAGTTCCTCGCCAAGAGCTAGGCGGTGCCCGCCCGCTACTCTGTCGGCATGGCCCGCATCGCCGTCGTCCCCGGCTCCTTCGACCCCGTGACCCTCGGTCATCTCGACGTGATCGAGCGGGCCGCGCGCCTGGTCGACGAGCTGCACGTCGTGGTGGTGCACAACCCCGCCAAGACCGCGCTGCTGCCGATCGCCCAGCGCGTCTCGCTCATCGAGCAGTCGATCGCGGAGGCGGGCGTCGAGGGACGGATCGTCGTCGCCTCGTGGAGCATGGGCCTGCTCGTCGACTACTGCACCGACGTCGGCGCGAGCATCCTGGTGAAGGGCATCCGCTCGCAGGTCGACGTGGCGTACGAGACGCCCATGGCGATCGTGAACCGCAACCTCGCGCACGTCGAGACGGTGTTCCTCCTGCCCGATCCCGCGCACGCCCACGTGTCGAGCTCGCTGGTGCGGCAGGTCTCCTCCCTCGGCGGCGACGTCGCCCCCTACGTGCCGCCCGCGGTCGCCGCGTACCTCGCCGCCGGCTGAGGCGCCGCCGATCGCCTGCCCGGGTGATCCCGGGCCGTGGACCCGTGCGCCCGCGGCAGCCGGGAGAATGGACCGGTGAGCGAGACGCGCGTGCAGGCCTGGGCCCTCGACGGCATCCCGGAGGTGACTCCCGGTGACGACCTGCTCGAGCTGATCCTCGCGGCCGTCGCCGCCGCCGCCGAGGAGGACCGGCCCGCGGACGGCGACATCCTTGTCGTCACGAGCAAGATCGTCTCGAAGGCGGAGGGGCGCATCGTCGCCGCGACCGACCGCGAGGACGCGATCACGGCCGAGACCGTCCGCGTCGTCGCCACCCGGGCGCACGGCTCCGGCGTCACCCGCATCGTCGAGAACCGCCTCGGGATCGTCCAGGCGGCGGCCGGAGTCGACGCCAGCAACGTCGCGGAGGGGACGGTCCTCCTCCTCCCCCTCGACCCGGACGCCTCGGCGCGGGCCCTCTGCGCGGGCCTCCGGGAGCGGCTCGGCGTGGAGGTGGGCGTGCTCGTCAGCGACACCCTGGGCCGCGCCTGGCGGGTCGGGCAGACCGACGCGGCCATCGGAGCCGCGGGCGTCCTCGTGATCGACGACCTCCGCGGCGGGGTCGACGCCCTGGGGCGCACGCTGGGAGTGACCATGCCGGCCGTCGCGGACGAGATCGCCGCGCTCGGCGATCTGGTGAAGGGCAAGGCGAGCGGACGCCCCGTCGCCGTCGTCCGCGGGCTCGCCCGCCTGGTGACGAGGGTCGAGAGCCCGGGTGCCCGCACGCTGACCCGCACGGGCCCCGACGACATGTTCCGCCTCGGCGCCGACGAGGCCTTCGCCGAGGGCTTCGCGGCCGGAGCCGCCTCGCGCGAGGAGCGCGCGTGACCGGCTGGAGCGCGGTCGTCGTGTTCAAGGGCCGCGGCGGCTCGAAGACGCGCCTCGACGTGCCGGGCCGCGCGGCGCTGGCCGAGGCGTTCCTCCTGGACACGCTCGCCGCCGTGGCCGCCGCGGAGCCGGTGGCGAGCCTTCTCCTGGTCACCTCCGACGCCGGTGCGGCCGACCGCGCACGGGCGGAGCACCCGCAGCTGGTGGTGGTGCCCGACCCGGGGACCCTCGACGCCGCCGTGTCCGGGGGAGCCGAGGCCGCCCTCCACCGCCGGCCGGGCGCCCCGGTGATCGTGCTGACCGGGGACCTGCCCGCCCTGCTGCCGTCGGACCTCTCCGAGGCGCTCGCGACGCGGTCGCTCCCGGCCGTCGTCCCGGACCGCGAGGGGAGCGGCACCACGGCGCTCCTGCTGGCGGCCGGGGCCCTCGTCGCTCCGGCGTTCGGCCCGGGCTCGCTGGCCCGGCACCGCGACGCGGGCTGCGCCGTCGTCGTGCTGCCCGGCTCGTCGACGCTGAGGCTGGACGTCGACACGCTCGCCGATCTCGGAGACGCGGAGGAGGCCGGGGTCGGCCCGCACACGTCCCGCGCGCTGGCCGCAGCGGCCTGAGGCGCAGGGAGTCCGAGCCGCGGACACGGTCAGCCGGCGAGCAGCCCCGCCTCGAACGCCGCCGTCAGGCCCGCGTCGATCGCGAGCGATGCGCCGTCGACCGAGCGGACGGGGATCGCCCGCCGGGTGCTCGACACCAGCCACGCCGCATCCGCACCGGTGAGCGCCGTGACCGGCAGCTCGCGGCGCGACGATGCGAGCCCGCGGCGCTCGCCCAGCGCGAGGACCCGCTCGACCGTCGTGCCGGCGAGCACGCTGCCCGAGAGCGGCGTCGCGAGCACCCCGTCGCCGAGGAGCACCAGGCTCGACGTCGCCCCCTCGAGGAGAAGCCCGTCGCTCGTGCGCCAGACCACGTCGTCCGCGCCCCGGGACGCCGCCTCGCGCAGCGCCGCCCGGGTGACGGCGCCCGAGGTGGTCTTGACGCCCGGGAGCAGCCACGGCGCGAGCGGACCGCTCGCGTACCCGCGGTCCAGCACGACGACGGCCGCGCCCTTCTCCCGGAGCGCGCTCGAGTCGGGAGTCGGAGCCGCGCGCACGGTGCACCGGGCGGAGTCGCCCGACCCGTGGGCGGCGATGAAGCGGACCGTCAGGTCGTCGACCCGATCGTGCTCCGCCACGGCGAGGTCGACCGCTCGGGACCAGAGGGGCGCCTCCGGGATCGTCAGCCCGACGGCCCGGGCCGATCCGGCCAGCCTCTCGAGGTGCTCGCCGAGCGCACGGGGACGTCCGTCGAGGACCGCGACGGTCTCGAAGACCCCGTCGCCGCGGAGGTAGCCCGCCTCGTCGACGCGGACGAGCGGACCCTCCGGGTCGCGGAGGACGACGGCGCCGGAGGTGATCTCGACCAGGACGGGGGTGCTCATCCGCCCATCCTGCCCCCGGCGGAGCCTCAGCGGGGGAGGAGGCCGCTCGCCACGTCGGACGGCTCGACGATCTCGCGCCACGGCTCCGGCCGGAGTCCTGCCGAGCCGAGCACGTCGGCCCCGGCGAGGAGATCCACGTCGAGACCGGTCAGCTCGCCGATCGCGGCGACCGGCAGCTGGAACGTCCTGAAGCCGCCGAGCGGCACCAGGCCCTCGCGCACGCGCTCCACGAGCTCGCTCTGGTCGAGCAGGTACGCGCTCGTCGCGAGCGTCGATCCGTCCGGGCTCCACGCCGCGATCTTCCAGAAGCGGCGGGGGATGCCCGTACCGCGGTAGACCGGGTCGTCGTCCGCGAGCACGGGCCCGGTGAAGACGCTCAGGCGCGTGCGCCAGGTCTGCGCGTACTCGAGCACCAGCGTCTCGAGCCCGAGCCACAGCTCCTGCGACTGATTGAAGCCGCTCGCCTGGGGCGCGGCGTTCGTGTAGCAGAAGCTGTCGCGGTTGGCCGCGGCGGCCTCGTCCCGGTCGCCCCAGACGGGGTCGCGGCGGCGGACCAGGTGGCCGCGGTCGAGGTCGTTGCGGGCGTACACCTCCGGCCCGGTCTGCTCGGAGGCGGGGATGCGGTCGTCGAGGTGCCAGTCGTCGCCGCGGCCGAGCTCGACCAGGCGCGCGCCGTCGATGTTCACGGCCGTCGAGACGGCCAGGCGCCGCTCCGGATCCAGCAGCACCTCGAAGTGCGTGTACGGCAGGAGCCGGACCGGGCGCTCGACCCTCAGGAGCGGCGCACCCGCGGGGACGCCGAGGAAGTCCGCGTCGAAGCTCACTCCTCGACCTCCGCCGTCGGAGTCGCCGTGGCTGTCGCTGTCGGGGTCGCCGTGGGAGTCGCCGGGGGAGCCTCGGTCGCGGGGACTCCCGTGCCGGTCGGAGCCGGAGCCGGTGCCTGGGTGGCGGGAGCCGGGACCTGCGAGCCGTTGCTGATCAGCAGGGCGAGGTCGGAGTAGCGCGCGACGGTCGTGCCCGCGGCCGGGTCGGTGCCCGCCACCACGCCGGCCGGGAGCGACGAGTCGATGGTCGCCCCCTCCTCGACGTCGAAGCCGAGGTCCTCCAGCGCCTCCGTGGCGTCGTCGACCGAGCGGCCGGAGACGGTCGGCACGGCGATCTGGCGGCCGTTCAGCAGGGCGCTGCTGGGCTCCTCGAAGTCGTCTCCGCCGTACTTCTGGTCGGCGCGGGTCATCACCGAGTTCCAGATGTAGTGGCGGATGTTGGAGGCGTACGGGCGGCTCTCGAGCTCCGAGTTCGGGAAGCGGACCTCGCGCATCGAGGTGTGGCCGTCGATGTTGCCCACCCAGACCACGGTCGCGACGCGCGAGCTCGCCCCGTCCATCCAGGTCGACTCCGCGTTGTCGGTGGTGCCCGTCTTGCCGATGTGCTCGATGCCGTCGTCCGGGTCGGACTGGGCGGCCGTGCCGCCGGTGACGACGCGCTGCAGGGCGTAGTTCGCGACCGCCGTCAGCTCGGGGCTGAGGGCCTGGTTGCAGGTGGAGGTCGGCGGCTGGACGGCGGCGCCGGTCGCGTCGGTGATCGAGTCGATGGCGATCGCGGAGCAGGCGGTGCCGTTGTTGGCGAAGCCGGCGAAGGCGGTGACCATCGAGAGGGGGGAGATGAGCGTGTCCGAGCCGAGGACAGCGGACGGCTTGTAGTCGACCTCGCCGCCGTCGGCGGCCTTCACTCCGAAGCCGACCGCGCGGTCGCGGATCGCGCAGAGGTCGAGCTGCTGCGCCATCGAGACGTAGACGGTGTTGATCGACTGCATCGTGCCGGTCAGCACGCTGTAGCTGCCGTTCTCGCTGTCGTCGTTGTTGACCTCGTAGGAGGTGTCGAGCTCGCCGCCCGGTGCGCAGCTGGCGGGGAAGCCCGAGAAGGTGCGCTCGCGGCCGTTGATCGTCTCGTTCAGGGTGCGTCCGCTCGCGAGCCACTGCGCGAGCGTGAACACCTTGTAGGTCGATCCGACCTGGAACCCGGCGGAGCCGCCGTAGGCCGTGTCGGTGTTGAAGTTGACGGCGGAGAAGTTCGCGCCGTTCACGGCGCCGGCCGCGTCGTAGTCCTTGTTCTGCACCATCGCCAGGATCCGGCCGGTGCCGACCTCCATCGAGACGGTCGCGCTGCCGATGTTGGTGTCGAGGGTGGGGACCTTGGGGACGGCGTTGTTCGTCGCGTTGGCCGCGGTGTCCTGCAGGTCGCGGTCGAGCGTCGTGTAGATCTTGTAGCCGCCGCGCTGGAAGTTCGCGAGGCGGGTGTCCGCGTCGTCGCCGAACGCCGGGTCGTTCTGGACGACGCGGGTGATGTAGTCGCAGAAGAAGGCCGCGTTGCCGGCGGTCTGGCAGCCGGTGGGCGTCTGCGTGATCGCGGGGACGACCTCCTCGGCGACGGCGGCGTCGTGGTCGGCCTGCGAGATCTTCCCCTCCTGCAGCATCTGGTCGAGGACGTAGTCGCGGCGTATCTTGTTGTCCGGGATGTTCTCGGGCTGGTCGATCCTGAGGCCGTTGGGGTTGTTGACCGTGGCGATCAGGCTGGCGGCCTGCGCGAGGCTCAGGTCGGCCGCGCTGGTCGAGAAGTAGTACTCGGCCGCCGCCTGGATGCCGTAGACCTGGCCGCCGAAGCCCGCGATGTTGAGGTAGCCGAGGAGGATGTCGTCCTTGCTGTACTTCTTCTCGAGGTCGACGGCGAGCTTCATCTCCTTGAGCTTGCGGCTCGGAGTGGTCGCGGTCGCCTCCTCGTAGGCGGCCTCCGAGGCGGCCTCGTCGGTCGCGCTCAGCGACTCCGCCTTCTGCACGAGGACGTTCTTGACGTACTGCTGGGTGATGGAGGATCCGCCCTGGAGGTCACCGCCGACGATGTTGCTGAGCACCGCGCGGATCGTGCCCTGCAGGTCGACGCCGCCATGGTCGTAGAAGCGCGGGTCCTCGGTCGAGACCGCCGCGTCCTTCACGGACTGGCTGACCTGGTCGAAGGCCACCTCCTCGCGGTTCTGCGCGTAGAAGGAGGCGAGCAGCTCGTCCGAGCCGTCGGTGCGCTTGGCGTAGATCTCGGTCTTCTGGGCCAGCTGGCCGAGCTCGAGGTACTCGGGCACCGTCTCGAACAGCCCGATCGGGTTGTTCTCGGCGAGACCGGTGACGGCGAGGGCGGGAGTGACCCCGACCGTGATCAGCAGGCCCCCGGCGAGGCTGGCTCCGACGATCCCGAGGACCCGGGCGAGCACGCCGCCGCGGGCGGTTCCTTGCGCAGACATGGCTACGAGAGTAGGCGACGAGTCTGGATCCGTCGTGCGGCCGCGCTCGGGGGCCCGGATGCCCGCCCTCCCGGCCCCGGGAGCGGCGGCCGCCGGTACGGTGAGCGGGTGACCAGAGCCCGAGCATGACCGCCTCCGCCGACCCCGCCGAGACGCGCCGCCGCGCGGTGCTCGTGGTGGCCGTCCTCGCCTCCTTCGTCGCCTTCCTCGACGGCACCGTCGTCAACGTCGCCCTGCCCGCCATCACCCGCGAGCTCGGCGGCGGGCTCGCGGTGCAGCAGTGGGTGGTCGACGGGTACCTGATCACGCTCGGCGCGCTGATCCTCGTGGCCGGCTCGCTCGCCGACCGCATCGGCCGGGCCCGCAGCATGACCATCGGCCTGATCGGCTTCGGTGTCACCTCGCTGCTGTGCGCGCTGGCCCCCACCGCCGAGGTCCTCATCGTGGCGCGGATGCTCCAGGGCGCCGCCGGCGCGATCCTCGTACCAAGCTCGCTCGCCCTCATCATCGCGACCGTCCACGGCGCCGCGCAGGCCCGGACCATCGGCGCGTGGACGGCCTGGACCGGCACGGCGACGATCGCCGGCCCCGTGCTCGGCGGCCTGCTGGTGGACGCGGGCTCGTGGCGGTACGTCTTCGCGCTCAACCTGCTGCCGATCGCGGTGACGCTGGTCCTGCTGCGCAGGCTGGGCGCGGTCGACTCGGGGACCCGGGTGCCGATCGACGGCGTCGGCGCGGTGCTCGGGGTGATCGGCCTGGGAGGGCCCGTGTTCGCGCTGATCGAGCAGGAGCGGCTCGGGATCCAGCATCCGCTCGTGCTGACCGCCCTGATCGGGGGAGTCGCCGCCCTCGTCGCGTTCGTCGTGTGGGAGCGACGCGCGGCGCATCCGATGCTGCCGCTGTCGCTCTTCGCGTCGCGGAACTTCACCGTCGGCAACGTCTCGACGGCGTTCGTCTACGGCGCGCTCTCCTTCGGCTTCTTCGCGCTGGGCCTGTTCCTGCAGCAGACCCTGGGCTTCTCGGCGACCCTGGCCGGACTCGCGACGCTCCCGCCGACGATCCTGCTGCTCCTGCTCTCGCAGGTCTCCGGGTCGCTGTCGGCGCGGTTCGGCCCGCGGCTCTTCATGGGCGTCGGACCGCTGATCGCCGCGGCCGGGTTCCTCCTGCTCTCCTTCGTCGACGAGGGCGCCGACTACGCCACGCAGCTGCTCCCGGGGATCCTCCTCTTCGGCTTCGGCCTCGCGGTGACGGTCGCCCCGCTGACCTCGACGATCCTCGGCGCGGTCGAGGACGGGCACAGCGGAGTCGGCTCCGCCGTGAACAACGCTGTCTCGCGCATCGCCGGGCTGGTCGCCATCGCCGCGACCTCGCTCGTGGTCGGCGACTCGCTCGACGTCGAGGGCTTCTCCCGTGCCGCCGTCGCGACCTCCGCCCTCCTGGTCGCCGGCGGCGTCGTCTCCCTCCTCGGCATCCGCAACCCGGCTCCCGCCGACCGCTGACGACTGCTCGGGGAGCGTCTCCGACCCCCGTCCGGGGTGCGGCGCCCCGTGTTCACGCGGTGTCCGCCGATCCTTCGACGGAACGTGGATGAAATAGTTGTCGCTACATGGAATACTGATCGACGTCGATGCGCTTGCATACATCGGACGGGGACGCTCTCCCCGCGACGACCGTCACACTCGAGGAGAAACCATGACCGACACCGTCACCATCCCCGGCTACAAGGCCGGCACCTGGGTCATCGACCCCACCCACAGCGAGGTCGCGTTCAGCGTCCGCCACCTGATGATCAGCAAGGTCAAGGGCAAGTTCGAGCGCTTCACCGCCACGTTCACCACCGGCGAGAACCCGCTCGACTCCAAGGTCGAGGCCACCGCCGAGGTCGCCTCCGTCAACACCAACGAGCCCAACCGCGACGGCCACCTCCGCACCGGCGACTTCTTCGAGGCCGAGCAGTACCCGGAGATCCACTTCGTCTCGACCGCCGTCCGCCCGAACGGCGACGACTTCCTCGTCGACGGCGAGCTCACCATCAAGGGCACCACCAAGCCCGTCACCTTCGAGGTGGAGTTCGGCGGCTTCGGCACCGACCCCTACGGCAACTACAAGGCCGGCCTCACCGCCAAGGCCACCATCGACCGCACCGACTTCGGTCTGACCTACAACGCGGCCCTCGAGACCGGTGGCGTGCTCATCGGCGAGAAGGTCACCATCACCCTCGACCTGCAGGCCGCCCACCAGGCGTAGTCCGAGCCGATCGACCGGAGCCGTCCCTCCCCCCGGGGAGCGGACGGCTCCGTCGTTCCCGGAGCCGGTGCGGGATCAGAGGATGCCGAGCTCCGTCAGCTGCTCGGAGATGCCCGCGCCGTCGGGCGCGAAGACCCAGGTCGTGCCGCTGGTCAGGGAGCGGTCCTCGGCCTTGGAGCGGCCTCCCGCGAGCACCGCCTCGCCGGTGGAGAGCTGGCGGATCGCGATCGCCGCGACCTTGTCGGGGTGCTCGTCCGCGAAGTCGGAGTAGATCTCCTCGTCGTGCTGCCCGTCGTCGCCGACCAGCAGCCAGCGCACGTCCGGGAACTCGGCCGCGAGTCGGCGGAGGTTCATCTCCTTGTGCTGCTTGCCGCTGCGGAACCAGCGGTCGTGCGTCGGGCCCCAGTCGGTCAGGAGGAGCGCTCCGGCCGGGTACAGGTGCCGCGACAGGAAGCGGGTGAGCGCCGGGGCGACGTTCCACGCGCCGGTGGAGAGGTAGATGACCGGGGAGCCCTCGTACTGCCGGGCGAAGCGGTCGAGGAAGACCGCCATGCCGGGCGTGGGCATCCGGGCGTGCTCGTCGAGCACGAAGGTGTTCCAGGCGGCGACGAAGGGGCGGGGGAGCGCGGTGACCATCACTGTGTCGTCCACGTCCGACACGACGCCCAGCCGCGACTCCGGACGCACGATGAAGACGGGCGCCTCGACGGGCTTCGAGCTCGCGGTCGAGAAGGTGATGGTGTGCCAGCCGGGCTCGAGCGTGATCGGGAGGTCCGCGTCGACGACTCCGCCGCGGTCGGCCGTCACCCGGTGGGTCTGCCCGTCGGCCTCGACGGTCACGACGGCCCCGCTCACGAAGACGCTGGTGAAGCTCCGCCAGCCGCGCACGCCCTCGACGGGGCGGACCTCCTCGACCCCGGGAGGGGTCGGCCGCGTGTAGAGGACGCGGGCCAGGACGCGCAGCTGCGTCGTCGAGCCGTAGCCGGTGTAGGGGATGACCCTCGGGACGTAGCCCTTGCGCTTCACGCGCCTCATCCGGAAGGAGTGGAGTCGGTCCTCGAGGCGGGCGGCGCGGTGCATGACCTCCGCCTTGCCTGCGCTCAGGGGCTTGCTCTCGGGCGTCAGCGGCATCCGCCCAGTCTGTCAGACCGGATGCCGGACCGCGGATCGCGCTCTCACGCGATCGTCAGGCTCCGGTGGGCTCGATCAGCTCGGGGCCGTTCGCCGAGACGGAGCCCACGGCCGCGCCGACGCCGTGCACCTCGAGCTCCTCGGCCAGCTCGGCCGCGCCCTCGGCGGCCGCGCGCAGCAGCTCGCCGTCCCCGGGGGACGCCGGGTCCAGCCAGTCCTCGATCAGCTCCGGCTGCAGCAGCACGGGCATCCGCTCGTGCACCTCGGCGAGCGGCCCGGCGGAGGGGCGGGTGAGGACCGTCGCCGAGAGCAGCCACGGAGAGCCCGGCTGGGCCGAGCGCCACCACTCGTAGAGACCGGCGAACAGGAGGAGCGAGCCCTCGCCCGGCGAGACGTAGACGGGTGCCTTCGCCCCGTCCGCGCCGACCCGCCACTCGTACCAGCCCGAGGCGGGCACGATCGCGCGCCGGGAGGCGTAGGACTCGCGGAACGACGGCTTCTCGGCGACGGACTCGATCCGCGCGTTGAACAGCGGCGGCCCCGCGGACGGGTCGGCGGCGGAGCGGGGCACCAGGCCCCAGCGGGCTCCGGCGAGCCGGCGCCGCGGCGGGCTGCCCTCCTCGACCCCCTTCATCGACTCCGCGACGACGGCGATCCGCTGGGTCGGCGCGATGTTCCAGGACGGCTCCGGCAGGTCGGCGCCCGGCTCGTCGATGTCGAAGAGCGCCACCAGGTCGGCGGTGGTCTGCGAGAGGACGAAGCGTCCGCACATGGTTTCTCCCGGGTGGATCGGACCCGCGGAGCCGTCGCCCTTCCGGGGGCGCGAAACACGAGGGACTTTCGATGAGACGACCCCGACCGGCGGTCGCCGTGCGTACGATTGTAGGAACCACGACCGAAGGAGCCCGCCGTGCCTCTTGGAAACCTCGTCGATCGACCGTTCGGTGAATCGTCCCAGGTCCGCAACGAGCCGGTGCAGGTGCGCAGCGCCGCCCGTCTCGCCTCGCTGCTCGACGCGGCGGCCGCCGTCGTCGACGAGGTCGGCTTCGACCGCCTGACCACGGCGATGGTCGCCGAGCGCGCGGGAGCCGCGATCGGCACGGTCTACCGCTACTTCCCGGACCGCATCGCCGTCCTCCAGGCGCTGCGCGAGCGGGCTCTCGAGCGCTTCCGCCGCCGCGTCATCACCGAGATCCGCGACACCCACCCGGGCAACTGGTGGGGCGCGGTCGACTGCGCGATCGACGCCTTCTGCGAGATGCACCGCAACGAGCCGGGCTTCCGCTCCATCCGCTTCGTCGACACGATCCACGCCCCCGAGGTCGCGGGCGAGGCGTTCGAGGCCGGCTTCTTCGCCCGCCGCTTCGCCGAGATCCTCGCGTCCGAGTACGGCCTCCCGGGCGGCGCGCAGCTGTCCTTCCGCCTCGAGGTGACCATCGAGGTCGCGGACGCGCTGCTCACGCGCGCGTTCCTCATCGACCCCAACGGCGACCAGCGCTTCATCGACGAGAGCCGCTCGCTGCTGCGCCACTACATGACCTCGCACTACGGAGCCGTCGAGGAGTCCTGACCGGCTAGGACTGTCAAGGCCCTAGTCGCTCCCGGAACATCCCGCAACACTTCGCGGTCCGGGTTGGCAGGCGGCTGCTATTGGTGTTTTCCTTGCCGCCTGGCCCCGTTCGGGGCCGCGGGCCGTGCAACGGCCGGACGCGCGGAGCGAGAGCGGGCACAGTCGTGGACCAGGGACAGATCGGCGCGCACACCGCCGGACGGCGGGCGGCCTCGTGATCGAGTTCCGCAACGTCAGCAAGCAGTACCCGGACGGCACGCGGGCGGTCGACGACTTCTCGCTCGTGCTGCCCTCCCGGCAGACGACCGTCTTCGTCGGCTCCTCGGGCTGCGGGAAGACCACGATCCTCCGCATGATCAACCGGATGATCGAGCCGACCTCCGGCACCATCGAGATCGACGGCGAGGACATCTCGTCCCTGCCCGCCGTCGCGCTCCGCCGCCGCATCGGCTACGTGATGCAGAACTCCGGCCTCCTGCCGCACCGCAAGGTCATCGACAACATCGCGACCGTGCCGCGGCTGAACGGAGTCGCCAAGAAGCAGGCGCACGCCCGCGCGCTCGAGCTGATGGACACGGTCGGACTGGACCGTGCGCTCGCCGCCCGGTACCCCAGCCAGCTCTCCGGCGGCCAGCAGCAGCGCGTCGGTGTGGCGCGCGGCCTGGCGGTCGACCCGAACATCCTGCTGATGGACGAGCCGTTCGGCGCGGTCGACCCTCTCGTGCGTGCCGACCTGCAGCGCGAGACCCTGCGGCTCCAGGACGAGCTCGACAAGACGGTGGTCTTCGTCACCCACGACATCGACGAGGCGTTCCTCCTCGGCGACCAGGTCGTCATCCTCGAGAAGGGCGGCCGGATCGCGCAGAAGGGCTCGCCCGCCGAGATCCTGGCGAACCCCGCGAGCGAGTTCGTCGCCGGCTTCGTCGGCGCCGACCGCGGCAAGCGCTCGCTCCGGATCGAGGAGCGCGACGGCGCCCGCATCGTGGTCGACGGCGACGGGCGCCCGACCGGAGTGCTGCGCGCGCAGGACGGCCCCGCCGCGTGAACTGGGTCGTCAACAACACGGACGCGATCGTCGCGAACCTGCTGGCGCACCTGGCCCTGTCGGTCCCGCCGATCCTGCTCAGCTTCCTCGTCTCGCTGCCGTTCGGCTGGTTCGCGAACCGCTACCGCTGGAGCCGCGGCACCCTGCTGACAGGGCTCGGCGTGCTCTACGCCATCCCCTCGCTGGCCATGTTCATCCTGCTGCCGGTCCTGCTGGGCATCCCGCTCCGCTCGACCGCCAATGTGATCACGGGCCTCACCCTCTACGGCGTCGCGCTGATGGTCCGCACCACCTCGGACGCACTGGGCGCGGTGTCGGACGACGTCCGCCAGTCGGCGACCGCGATGGGCTACTCCGGCTGGGCGCGCTTCTGGCGGGTCGAGTTCCCGCTGGCCGGTCCGGTCCTGCTCTCGGGCCTGCGCGTGGTCACGGTCAGCACGGTCAGCCTGGTGACGGTCGGCGCGGTGCTCGGGATCCAGAGCCTCGGCCTGCTCTTCACCGACGGCTTCCAGCGCGGCATCACCGGTGAGATCGTCACGGGCATCGTCCTCACGATCGTCCTCGCGCTGGTACTCGACGGACTGCTGGTGCTGATCGGCCGTCTCCTCATGCCCTGGACGGCTCTGGACCGCACGCGCCGCTCGCGCAGACCGGTCGCGGTTGAGAGGGCGGTGACGTCGTGAACCTCATCGCCGAGGCCTTCGCCTGGATCGCCGACCCCGCGCACTGGACCGGGGTCTACGCGATCCCGACCCGTGTCGCCCAGCACGTCGGCATCAGCCTGCTGGTGCTCGTGATCGCGGCCGCGATCGCGATCCCGATCGGCTACCTGATCGGGCACACCGGGCGCGGCAAGGGCATCGCCGTGCCGGTCGCAGGCGGTCTGCGCGCCCTGCCGACGCTGGGCGTGCTCGTCCTCGCGGCGATGAGCCTGGGGCTCGGCCTCGGCGCTCCGGTGATCGCCCTCGTCGTGCTCGCGATCCCGTCGGTGCTCGCCGGCGCGTATTCCGGGCTCGAGGCGGTCGACCGCCGCACGGTCGACGCGGCGCGCTCGATGGGCATGACCGAGTGGCAGATCCTGACGAAGGTCGAGATCCCGCTGGGGCTGCCGCTGCTGATCGGCGGGCTCCGCTCGGCGGCGCTGCAGATCATCGCGACCGCCACGCTCGCCGACTACATCGGCGCCGGCGGCCTCGGGCAGTACATCTTCCGCGGAGTGAAGTCGGGGGACTACCCGCAGATGCTCGCCGGCTCGATCCTGGTGATCGTGCTGACGCTCCTCAGCGAGGTCCTGTTCGCCCTCCTCCAGCGGCTCGCCGTGCCGCGCGGAGTCGTGCTCGGCCTGGCCGGCACCGCCGGCCGCACAGGTTCCCGCGCCTCGTCGCCCCGACGACGCGCGGTGATGGGAATCCCCATCGAAGAAGGGAAATAGCAATGTTCACAGCACATTTCACGAAGGGCCGTGTCGCGCTCAGCGCACTCGCGGTCGGTGCCGTCGTGGCACTGGCAGGGTGTTCCTCGAGCGATCCGCTCGATGAGGGATCGGGTGCGACTGCGGGCAGCGAGACCATCGTGGTCGGCTCGCAGGACTACTACTCGAACGAGATCCTCGCCGAGATCTACGCGCAGGCGCTGGAGAACGACGGCTTCACCGTCGACCGCCAGCTGCGCATCGGCCAGCGCGAGATCTACCTGCCCGAGATCGAGAGCGGATCCATCGACGTCTTCCCGGAGTACGACGGCAGCCTCCTGCAGGCGCTCGAGCCCGACGCGACGGCCACCACCGCCGACGACGTGTACTCCGCGCTCGGCGACGCGCTGCCCGACGGCCTCCGCGCCCTCGACGCCGCCGAGGCCAGCGACCAGAACTCGTACACCGTCACCCAGGCCTTCGCCGACAAGTGGGACCTGACCGACATCGCGTCGCTCAAGAACGTCACCGACCCGATCGTGGTCGGCGGCAACTCCGAGCTGCAGACGCGCCCCTACGGGCCCGACACCCTGCAGTCGAAGTACGGCATCACGACCACCTTCCAGGCGATCGAGGACAGCGGCGGATCGACCACCGTCGACGCGCTCACCAGCGACCAGATCCAGCTGGCGAACGTCTACACGGCCGACCCGAACATCCAGAAGAACGACCTCGTCGCTCTCGAGGACCCGGACGGACTGTTCGTGGCCGACAACGTCGTGCCGATCGTCTCGAGCAAGATCACGGACGACGCGGCCGAGGTGCTGAACGCGGTCAGCGCGAAGCTCACGGCGGACGACCTCGTCGCCCTCAACTCCGAGAGCGTCAACGAGCAGAAGTCCGCGTCCGCGATCGCGGGCGAGTGGCTGAAGTCGGCGGGTCTCGTCGACTGATCCTCCCCGGATCCACGCCCGGAGGCGCGTCACTCGTCGAGGTGACGCGCCTCCGCTCTGTTCAGGAGCTTCTTCCCGAGGAGCACGAGCAGGGCGAAGACGACGATGACGCCCACGAAGACGTAGCCGGCGCCGTGCAGGCTTTCCGAGAGCTCCCGGTAGCTGCCGGCCGCGGCCGCGCCGACGCCGACGTAGGCGGACGACCAGAGCACGCACGCCGGGATCGTCCAGGCCATGAAGGTCCGGTAGCGCATCCCGCTCATCCCCACCGTCAGCGGGATCAGCGAGTGCAGCACCGGCAGGAATCGCGAGAGGAACACGGCGAACCCGCCGCGCCGCGCGAGGTAGCGCTCGGCCTTCAGCCAGTTCTTCTCGCCGAGCCGGCGTCCCAGGCGCGACGCGCGGATCCGCGGCCCGAACCAGCGGCCGAGGTAGAAGCCGACGGACTCGCCGCAGAGGGCGCCGATGACGACCGTGACGGCCAGCGCCGCGAACTGCAGCGGGCTGGTCACGCCGGTCGCGCTGACGATCACGATCGTGTCGCCGGGGACGACGAGGCCCGCCAGGATCGTGGTCTCGAAGAAGATCGCGAGTCCGGCGAGGAGCGTCCGCCAGACCGGGGGGACGCTGACGACGAAGTCCAGGATCCCGGTGAGGGTGTCGTTCACCGGGCGCCCCCGCCCGCCGGGGACTCGATCGGGGGCTGGGGCCGACGGCGGCTCCGGATGCTCGGCATGGCTCGATCGTAGGGGCGCACGGCTGGGCGGCGGCAGGGCTGCGCCCGGGAGGCCGGTGGACGCCGGGCGGTCAGGGGACGGCGACGAGCGCGGAGGCCGCCGGGCCGGTGCCGTTCGCCGTGACCGCCTGCACCGAGAGGGTGTAGCTGCGGCCCGGGACCAGCTTCGTGAAGGTCTGCGAGCGCTTGGTCGCGGCGACCACGGCGCTCCAGGCTCCGGCTCCGCTCGTGTCGGACCCGTCGCGCGACACGCGGTAGCCGGTGACCGCCGAGCCACCGGTCCCCGCGGGGGGCGACCACGCGAGCGTCGCCGTGCCGTCCGAGCCCGCCGTGGCGGTGACCGCGGTCGGCGCGCCGGGGAGTCCGGCGGCGACGAGGGTCGCCGTCAGCGTGGTGCTGCTCCCGGGAGTGACGACGCTGTGCGAGGCGGCGCCGCCGTCCGACCAGGACGAGAACCGGTAGGCCGTGCCCGACGCGTCGGTCTGGTCCGGGACCTCCAGCTGGAGGGCCGAGCCCGCCCACGAGACGACGGTCGTGCCTCCGGCGACCTCGGTGCCGTTGACGACGACCGTCCGGCCGGCGGGAGCGGTGGCCAGGGTGACGGAGACCTTCTGCGGGAAGAACGTCCGCGTCGCCGTCGTCGACACTCCGCTCGAGTCCGTCGCCGTGACGCTGATCAGGAGGTCGCTGTCCGCGGCGGCGGCGAGGTCCTCCGGGCCGGGGGCGACGAAGGAGAGGTCGTTCCCCGTCAGCGGCCCGAGGAAGGGATGCGTGTGCTGAGCGTGGCGGCGCTGGACGGTCCAGGTGAGCGCCGAGGCGGGCAGGGCGCCGTCCTCGGCGTCGGTCGCCGTGGCGCGGAGGCCGTAGCTCCGGCCGGTGACGAACACCCCTCCGTCGGCGGGTGCGGTGATGCTCACCGTCGGGGCACTGTCGCCCGAGGTGATCCTCGTCGTCGCGGGGGCGGAGACGGCTCCCTTCGGATCGCGGACGCGGAGGGACGCGGTCCAGCTGCCGGCGGCGTAGCTGTGGGTGAAGGTCGGGCCGGTCGTGATGCGGTCGGGGGTGCCGTCGCCGAACGACCACAGGTAGGTCAGGGCACCGCCCTCCGGGTCGCTGCTGCCCGAGCCGTTCAGCCGCGCGGCGAGAGGAGCCGCGCCGGAGGAGGGGGCGGCGGTGAGGGTCGCGGTCGGGGCGCGGTTCGCCGCGGCGGTGTAGGCGAGGCGCCGGACCTCGCCGCCGTTCGCGTAGCTGGTGTAGAAGAGGTCCTGGGTCCCGCGCGAGGGACCGAAGGCCATGGCGACGGCGCTGCTGCCGCCGAGGCCGGTCACGAGGTCGCCGGCCGCGCCGGTGCGGCCGAGGGTCCGGATCTTCCCGCACACGTAGTCGCCGAAGAGGTACGCGCCGTCGTAGGCGGCCGGCCAGACGCCGCGGGGGACGTAGGCGCCGCCCGTGATCGAGGCGCAGCCGCTGCTGTGCGCGTAGTCGTGGACCGGGTCGGTGAGACCGGCGGGCGCCGCGGCTCCGCAGTTCGAGGCCGAGCCGGTCTTCGCGCAGTGGCCCTCACGGGTGTTCCAGCCGTAGTCGGCGCCGGCGACGCCCTGGTCGATCTCCTCCCAGGCGTCCTGGCCCACGTCGTTGATGCGGAAGACGGTGCCGGTCGCGTTCGGGTCGAAGGCCATCCGGAACGGATTGCGCAGGCCGCTCGCGAACGTCTCGCGGCAGCGCACGCCCGCGGCGGCCGGGGCGAGCCGGCAGGAGGCGGTCCCGGTGCCCAGGTAGGGGTTGCCGGCCGGGACGCCGCCGGTGAGGGTGATCCGGAGGATCTTGCCGTTCAGGATGTTCGGGTCGCGGGCGGCGTCGTTCCGGCCGCCGCAGCCGCTGCCGCCCGGCGAGCCGACTCCGCCGCGGTAGTCGCAGCCGCCGTCGCCGACGCTGACGTAGAGCAGGCCGTCCTTGCCGATGGCGAGGTCGCCGCCGTTGTGGTTGCTCGCGGGGGAGTAGATGCCGTCGAGGAGGACGCGCTCGGAGGC
Source organism: Rathayibacter sp. AY1C5 (assembly GCF_002931705.1). Classification (NCBI taxonomy): domain Bacteria; kingdom Bacillati; phylum Actinomycetota; class Actinomycetes; order Micrococcales; family Microbacteriaceae; genus Rathayibacter; species Rathayibacter sp. AY1C5. The sequence continues at coordinate 1,479 of NZ_PSWD01000001.1, read as the reverse complement.
CGGGTCGATGCGGTCGTCGGTGCCGAGCTGGAACGAGGAGACGCGGTTGCGCGGGGCTCCCGCGGGGTTCACCGTGCCGCCGGCGTTCGTCGGGCAGGAGGAGTCGGAGCCCTTCGAGGTGTAGTAGACGACGACGGTGCGCGAGCCCGGTGCCGGGTCGACCGCGAGGCCGAGCACGCCGCGCTCGCCGTTGGCGCAGACCTTCGAGCGCAGGTCGAGGGCCGGGGTGGCGACCAGGCCGCCGGCGCGGATCACCCGGATCGCGCCGGTCTGCGAGGAGACGAGGGTGCGTCCGTCGGTCGTGAAGGCGAGGGCGGTCGGCGCGGGGACGGCCGCCACCCGCGAGTCGGTGAAGCCGGCGGGCACGACGGGAGCGGCGGACGCCGGACCCGCGGGCCCGGCGACGAGCGCGGCGGCCGTGATCGCCAGGACGGTGAGCAGGGCGAGACCACGGGGGCGGATCCTCGAGCGGGGCATCGGTGACTCCGAGACGGTCGGCGCTGCTGAGCGAGCGGCGGTCTGCGGCGGTGCAGAGGGCGCTGTCGGCGATGACGCGGGGCCAGGATAGGCGCGCGCGACGGAGGGGCCGTGTCCCCCTTCAGGGTCAACACTGGGGGCTCCGGGCGCGGTGTCCCCGGGCCGCTCACGTCGAGCGGGGCTGCTGTGCGGCGGCCCGCCGGCTCACTCCAGAGCGGGCAGGACCACCGCGCGGACCGCCTCCGAGAACCGGGCGTAGCCGGCCTCGTCGAAGTGCAGGCCGTCGTCGACGAAGAGGGAGGGGTCGACAGAGCCGTCGGAGGTGACGAGCGCGTCGGCGGTGGGGACGAAGGTGACGCGGCCGTCCGTCTCGGCGTAGGCGCTGACCGCGGTGTTGGCGGCGCGGACCTCGGCGCCGACGGAGGCGCGGGCGGGCGTCTCCGCGATCTCGACGTAGAACAGCTCGGCGTCGGGGGCGACCTCCTCCACGCGCTGGAGGTACTCGACGACGGCGCCGGCGGTCTGGGCGCCGGTGCGCGAGCCCTCCTCGCCGCTGATGTCGTTCGCTCCCACGTACACGATCACGGCGCGGGGATCGAAGGGGGCGACCATGCGGTCCAGCCACGCGAGGTGATCGGCGACGGTCGTGCCGCCGATCCCGATGTTGTAGGTCTCGAGCGGGCGCAGGTCCTCCTTGGAGGTCGTCCAGCGGCCGATCGTGGAGCTGCCCGTGAGGACGATGCTGTGCTGCGGGAACCCGGCGGCGAAGCGCCTCTCGAGACCGGCGACGCGCTCGGCCATGTCGACGGAGGAGGTGGGGTCGGGGGAGCTCGCGGCCGGAGCGCCCGCGCCTCCGCTCCGCGAGGCGAGCGAGAGGGCGATGCCCGCGCCGGCGAGGACCAGCGCGAGCACCAGCAGCGCCGACCGTCTCGGAGTCACCGATGCCCCGCTCGAGGATCCGCCCCCGTGGTCTCGCCCTGCTCACCGTCCTGGCGATCACGG